>NZ_JBRIQO010000043.1:0-64651 GCF_052983175.1 Streptosporangium sp. G12
ACCGCCGACGAGATCCTCAAGTCCCTCGCCGACTACCTCGCCAAGATCAACCCACCCAGCCAGCCATCAAAGAAATATTTACCCTCTATATTTGTGGCGCATCACACTAGGTCTGGGACCGGGCCGGGTTCCGGGACCGGGCCGGCCCGGGAGCCGCGCTTGGAGAGTGCCCGCACGACAGGTCGCCGGCCGGGCCTTCTCCTCTTCTCCGAGGCGGCTTCGTCACCGTCACCGGGCGAGTCTGGCGAGCATGTCGGGTAGTTCCGCTTCGTGCACCACGGCAAGGCGCCTGGTGGCTCGGGTGATCGCCACGTAGAGATCGTGACCCCCCTTGGGCGACTGGGCGAGGATCTCGTCAGGGGCCACGACCACGACGGCGTCGAACTCCAGCCCCTTGGACTGGGTCACGGTGAGTACCACCACCGGCGTCTCGAGATCGACCTCGGCGAACCCGGTACGACGCGCGTCAGGAACGATGACGGCCAACCGCCCTTCGCCGATCGCGGCGAGCTCGGACTCCACGACGTCCGCGAACCCGAGTGACGTCCGGCGGACGGCGCGAGGCGGAGTCCCGCCGGTACGGACCGACCGCGGGGGGATCTGGTCAGGAGCCACGACGCTCAGGACGTCGGCGGCCACGTCCATGATCTCGGCCGGGGTCCGATAATTGATCATCAGTCGCTCCTCGCGCCAGCGGCCCTCGGCATAGGGTGCCAGCACCTCTTCCCAGGTGCGGGCGCCCGCCGCCGATCCCGTCTGGGCGATGTCGCCGACGACGGTCAGCGAGCGGGTCGGGATGCGCCGCATGACCGAACGCCAGGCCATCGCCGACAGCTCCTGGGCCTCGTCGAGGATCACGTGACCGTAGACCCACGTCCGGTCGGCGGCCGCGCGCTGGGCGGTGGTCAGCGCCGGGCCGCGGTCGTGGTGGCGTTCGGCCAGGGTGCCGACGTCCAGCAGGTCACCGAGCCGCGCCCCGGCCTCGTCCAGGATCTCGAAGTCGTCGTTGTAGGTCAGCACGTCCTGGGCGTAGGCCCGCTCGTCGCGCCGCTCGGCGGCGCCGGCCCGGTCCCGTTCCGGATCGCCGGTCAGGTCGGAGCCGAGCAGCTCGGCGGCCTCGTCGAGCAGCGGCACGTCGCCCACGGTCCACGGCGCGTCCGACGGACGCAGCAGCTCCCCGGCCTCACCGGCGTCCAGACCCGCCGAGAGCATCGCCTCCCAGTCGGCCAGCAACTCGCCGACCAGTCGCTCCGGGGTGAGGACCGGCCACAGCTCGTCCACCGCCCGCCGTACCGCCGGCTGCTCCCACAGCACCCGGCACGCCTCCCGCAGCGTCTCCTCCTCCTCGACCCGCATCTCCTCCTCGTCCGGCGGCAGCTCCAGCCACGAGTCGCCGTCGTCGGGCAGTACCACCCCCAGCTCCTCCTCATCCGTCAGCCACTCGTACTGCTCGGCCTCAGCGGTGGCCAGCGCCCGCAGCATGTCGAGGACGAACACGTGCCGGGCCTCGTTGTGCGGGCTGCGCAGCGCACGGGCGCGGTCGCGGGCGACGACACAGGTGCCGTGGTCCACGCGGAGCGTCGTCCAGTCGACCACGACCTCCTCGCCGCCGCGCACCGAGGTCCGAGCGGGGATCCTGACCTCGAGGTCCCCTTCGGGAACTCGCTGCCGATCCCGTACGGCTCTCGCCATCACCTCGGCCATCCGCAGGTCACCCTTGATCAGAGCCTGGGACGGGCCGTCCTCCGCCGTCGCCACGATGCCCGGATAGAGCCGTCCGAGCGTGGTCATCACCATGTCGCTCTCGCCGAGGGAGGGCAGCACCTGCTCGATGTAGCGGGAGAACAGGTCGTTGGGCCCGATGATCAGGACACCCCTGCGCTCCAGGACGTCCCTGTGCGTATAGAGCAGGTAGGCGGCCCGGTGCAGCGCGGCAACCGTCTTACCGGTGCCGGGACCGCCCTGGACCACGAGGATCCCGTGCAGGCCCGAGCGGATCACGCGGTCCTGCTCGGTCTGGATGGTGGCCACCACCTCGCTCATCCTGCCGGTCCTCGCC
This sequence comes from Streptosporangium sp. G12, assembly GCF_052983175.1. Taxonomy (NCBI): domain Bacteria; kingdom Bacillati; phylum Actinomycetota; class Actinomycetes; order Streptosporangiales; family Streptosporangiaceae; genus Streptosporangium; species Streptosporangium sp. G12. The sequence goes on from NZ_JBRIQO010000043.1 coordinate 2,060, forward strand.
CGGCGCAGCGTCGCCAGGAGCGCCGCCTCCCCGACCAGCGACCGGCGGTCGGCGTCGCTCATCCGATCGAGGTCGAACACCTCGTCGTCGACGCCGATCACGGTCCGGTCGCGAGTGTGCAGGTGGCGGCGCCGTACCAGTGAACCCGGGTTGCCGGGCGTGGCGGTGTAGAACGGGCGGGCGGCGGGCGCCCGCCAGTCGATCAGGACCGGCTCGCCGTCGCCGTCGCGCAACCCGATCCTGCCGACGTAGAGGGTCTCACCGCCGGAGTCGTCGATCCTGCCGAAGCACAGGCCGTGCTCCACCCCGTTGAGCCTGGCGAGGCGCCTGGCGTACTCGCCGGAGAACACCTCCCGCTCGACCATGCCCCGGGCGGTGCCGGCCCCGGGACTCCGGTGCGCCTCCTTCAGAGAGGTCTCGGCCCGCTCACGCGCCTCGTCGAGGTGGCAGTACAGCATGGTGACGTAGGACTGCTCGGCCTCGATCTGGGGGCTTGACACTTGACGGCTCGACATTTCCTTGGTACGCTCCTCTTAGTTGGGGACGTGTTTTCTTTTTCATGTGAGAGCGCTAAGAAAACGAGTATAGACCGTCCCGTACGCCGACGCATCGATCTGACGCCGCCCGCCGTACAGCCACCGGCCTCGGGCCGCGAACCACCCCACCGGGCGCGCCGCCCACCCTGTCGGGCGATGACCGGCGGGATGATGGGGCGGCGCAGCCGTTCGCAGTGTCCCCCGTGGTCAGGGGCTCGGCCGACACACCCGGACCTCGCCCGTGCGACGACCCGGGGTCGCCGGTGTGCCACCGGTTTGACCCTCACGCGACGTCAGTCCGTACGGTCGGCGTCATGAGTGACAGGAAGATCAGGTCCCCGCTCAGCGACGAGGAGAAGCGCGAGGTCTGGGGCGAGTTCGCCGACCGGGAGGACGAGTACCTCGCCGAGGTGGAGCGGCGATGGGGGGACTCCGGCGCGTACGCGCAGTCCGCGAAGCGCGTCGCGGCCTACGGAAAGGACCAGTGGGAGCGGATCAACCGCGACAACGCGGCGATCGAGGCGCGGATCCGCGAGCTGATGGACGCCGGCGCGGCCCCGTCGAGCGAGGCGGCGATGGACGTGGCCGAGGCGCAGCGGCGGCACATCGCCCGCTGGTTCTACGACATGACGCACGAGTTCCACGTGCGAAAGAGCCACCTGTACGTGGAGGACCCGCGTTTCCGGGCGGGCATCGAGACGAACACCCGGCCGGGCGCGGCGGAGTGGCTGCGGGAGGCGATCGTGGCCAACGCCTCGCGCGCGGTCGGCGCGCCGCCCGAGGCCGGGTGACCGGCCCGTTCGGGGTGTGGGGCGTCCGGCGGTTCGCCTCCCCCGCCCGAGGCCGCGCGGCGACCTTCCCGGGGACCGGGGGTGTGGGCTGGCCAGGCCGGGAGCCGCGATAGCGTTCCCCGCGTGATTCAGAACGACGAAGCCGAAGGAACCGAACGGGCGGCGATCGAGGAGTCTCCCGGACGGCCGGGAGACTCCTTCCGCGTGACCTTGAGTCCGATCACCGGCGACGACCGGGAGGAGTTCCTCGGCCTGGTCCGCGCCAGCGCCGGCCTGCACCATCCGTGGATGTCCCTGCCCGGCACGGCCGAGGAGTTCCAGGCTCTCCTCACCCGCTATGCCCGGCCCGACGAGGAATGCCTGCTGGTCCGCCTGCGCGACACCGGGGCCATCGCCGGCGTGATCAACATCAACAACATCATCCGCGGACGCTTCCAGTGCGGAGCCCTCGCCTACGCGGCCTTCGCCCCCACCGCCGGCCAGGGCTACATGTCCGAAGGTCTCGAACTGGTGCTGAGACACGCCTTCGAAGACCTGCGGCTCCACCGCCTGGAAGCCCAGGTCCAGCCCGGCAACAAGGCATCCCTCAAGCTCCTCGAACGACACGGCTTCAGGAAGGAGGGCTACTCGCCCGAACTCCTGTTCATCGACGGCGCCTGGCGGGACCACGAACGATGGGCCATCACCGCGCGGATGACCGACACCCGGCCGACGCCTCCGCACCACACCCGGCCGGCCCACTGAACCGCCGCGGCCCCCGCCGCCCCGGCACCACCCGGCCACTTTCCGTCGAACAGGCGCCACTCCGTGTGATCCCGACACGCCCGTGAGCCCGGCGACGACGACCGCCAACGGGACCGGTCGCGGCATGAGCCACCCCCGCTTTGCATGACCATGCGCCGTAATGCATAATCTTGTTTCATGTCCAAGGTTCTCACCTCCCTGCCCATCGGCGAGCGGGTCGGCATCGCCTTCTCAGGCGGCCTCGACACCTCGGTCGCCGTCGCGTGGATGCGCGACAAGGGTGCCGTTCCGTGCACCTACACCGCCGACATCGGCCAGTACGACGAGCCCGACATCGCCTCGGTGCCCGGCCGCGCGCTGACGTACGGTGCCGAGATCGCGCGACTGGTCGACTGCCGCGCGGCGCTGGTCGAGGAGGGCCTGGCCGCGCTCACCTGCGGCGCGTTCCACATCCGCTCGGCAGGGCGCCCCTACTTCAACACCACGCCGCTCGGCCGTGCCGTCACGGGGACCCTGCTGGTCCGGACGATGATCGAGGACGACGTGCAGATCTGGGGCGACGGCTCGACGTTCAAGGGCAACGACATCGAACGGTTCTACCGGTACGGCCTGCTCGCCAATCCCCACCTGCGCATCTACAAGCCCTGGCTGGACGCGGACTTCGTGTCCGAGCTCGGCGGCCGCAAGGAGATGTCGGAGTGGCTGCTCGCCCACGGCCTGCCCTACCGCGACAGCACCGAGAAGGCCTACTCGACCGACGCCAACATCTGGGGCGCCACCCACGAGGCCAAGACCCTGGAGCACCTCGACACCGGCATCGAGACCGTGGACCCGATCATGGGCGTGCGGTTCTGGGATCCCGAGGTCGAGATCGCCGCCGAGATCGTGACCATCGGCTTCGAGCAGGGCCGCCCGGTGACGATCAACGGCAAGGAGTTCGCCACCCCGGTCGACCTGGTGATGGAGGCGAACACGATCGGCGGACGGCACGGCATGGGCATGTCGGACCAGATCGAGAACCGGGTGATCGAGGCCAAGAGCCGCGGCATCTACGAGGCGCCCGGGATGGCGTTGCTGCACGCGGCGTACGAGCGGCTGGTCAACGCGATCCACAACGAGGACACCCTGGCGAGCTACCACAACGAGGGACGGCGCCTCGGCCGGCTGATGTACGAGGGCCGCTGGCTCGACCCGCAGGCGCTGATGCTGCGCGAGTCGCTGCAGCGCTGGGTGGGCACGGCGATCACCGGCGAGGTGACGCTGCGGCTGCGGCGCGGTGAGGACTACTCGATCCTGGACACCTCGGGCCCTGCCTTCAGCTACCACCCGGACAAGCTGTCGATGGAGCGCACCGAGGACTCGGCGTTCGGCCCGGTGGACCGGATCGGCCAGCTCACCATGCGCAACCTCGACATCGCCGACTCGCGCGCCAAGCTCGAGCAGTACGCCGGCCTCGGCATGGTCGGCACCACCCACCCCGCGCTCATCGGCGCCGCCCAGGCGGCCTCGACCGGGCTGATCGGCGCGATGCCGCGGGGCGGCGCCGAGGCCATCGCCTCCCGCGGCGAGGTCTCCGGCGACGACGAGATGCTCGACCGCGCCGCGATGGAGTTCGGCACCGACTGACCGTGGAGATCTCTCTCGCGGTGGTGCCTGACCGCGCCGGCACCACCGCGACGGCGGGGAGGACCAGGAGAGGACCGGAGGAAGACCACCCGGCGCGCCGGCCACGGTCGCGGCGCTGAAACTTTCAGAACCCCGAGGTCCGCGGACGGGCCGCGGGGCCGGCGCCGCGGGCGGCGCCGGGACGCCGGGAAGACGCAGGTCGCGCGCGGCCGGCCTCCGGTGGGAGCAGACCGGGAAAGCCGCGCGGGACGCCGGCCCCGCGCGCCGGGCCCGCCGGGGATCCCGCCCGCGCTTGACCGCCCCGAGACCGCTGCCGACACTTGGCACACATTTGCCTTCATGCCTGTGAAGAGCCCGACATCCAGCGGAAATGTTAACGCTAACAGCAGCCGTCGCGCGTTCGTGGAGCATCGTCCGCAACGAGAGGCACCCCCCTGTGAACAGACTCGCAAGCCCTCCCCCGCGAGGCGTCCGCCGCCATGCCGGAGCCGTTCTCGCGGCAGCCGTCCTGGTCCTGCTCGCGGTGTGCCAGTCGCTCGTGGCCGCCGGACCGGCCGCCGCCGCGACGATCGACACCAACGCCTGGTACGTCCTGGTGAACCGGCACAGCGGCAAGGCCGTCGACGTCCTCGATCTCGCCACCGGCGACGGCGCCCCCATCGCCCAGTGGTCCCGCAACGACGGCGCCTGGCAGCAGTGGCAGTTCGTCGACTCCGGCGGCGGTTACTACCGGCTGCGCTCACGTCACAGCGGCAAGGTCCTCGACATCTACAACCACTCCACCGCCGACGGCGCCCAGGTCGTCCAGTACACCGACCTCAACGGCGGCAACCAGCAGTTCCGCGTCGTCGACACCGACGGCGGCCACATCAAGCTGATCAACCGCACCAGCGGCAAGGCCCTGGAGGTGTGGGAGCGGTCCACCGCCGACGGCGCCCGCGTGTCGCAGTACACCGACCTCAACGGCGCCAACCAGCAGTGGCAGCTCGTGAAGCTCGGCGGCACCGACCCGGTCCCCGGCGACGCCAAGCAGATGGAGGACCTGGACCGCGGCCTGATCAGCGTGCGCTCCGGCAGCGGCAACCTGGTGTCCTGGCGCCTGCTGGGCACCGAGTCCCGCGACACCACGTTCAACGTCTACCGGGGCGGCACCCTGGTCGCCGGTGTCACGAACTCCACCAACTACCTGGACTCCGGCGCCGCGGCCGACGCCTCGTACACGGTGCGCGCCGTGGCCGGCGGCAGCGAGCAGGCCGACTCGGGGACCGCGTTGCGCTTCGGCAACGGCTACCTGGACGTGCCGATCAGCCCGCCCAGCGGCAACCACACCGCCAGCGACGCGAGCACGGGCGACCTGGACGGGGACGGCAGGCTGGACCTGGTGCTCAAGTGGGAGCCCAACGACGCCAAGGACAACTCCCAGTCCGGGGTCACCAGCCCGGTCTACGTCGACGGGATCAGGCTCGACGGCACCCGGCTGTGGCGGATCAACCTGGGCCGCAACATCCGCGCCGGCGCCCACTACACCCAGTTCCAGGTGTACGACTACGACGGCGACGGCCGGGCCGAGGTGGCGATGAAGACCGCCGACGGCACGGTCGACGGCCGCGGCACCACCATCGGCAACGCGAGCGCCAACCACGTCAACTCCTCCGGCTACATCCTGGCCGGGCCGGAGTACCTGACGATGTTCAACGGCCAGACCGGCGCCGCGATGTCGACCGTCGGCTACGAGCCGCCGCGCGGCACCGTCTCCTCCTGGGGTGACAACTACGGCAACCGGGTGGACCGGTTCCTGGCGGGCACCGCCTACCTGGACGGCCAGCGGCCGAGCCTGATCATGGCACGCGGCTACTACACGCGGGCGGTCATCGTCGCCTGGGACTTCCGCAACGGCTCGCTGACCCGCCGCTGGACGTTCGACTCCAACTCCTCGGGCAACAGCGGCTACGCCGGCCAGGGCAACCACCAGCTGTCCATCGCCGACGTGGACGCCGACGGCAGGCAGGAGATCGTCTACGGCGCGGCCACGATCGACGACAACGGCGCCGGCATGTACCGCACCGGCTTCGGGCACGGCGACGCGCTGCACGTCGGCGACCTGATCCCGGGCCGGTCTGGCCTGGAGGTGTTCACCATCCACGAGGCGGGCAACCAGCCCGCGGCCGACGTGCACGACGCCCGCACCGGGCAGGTCGTCTGGCAGCGGCCGAACAACGGCGGCGCGGAGGGACCCGGCCGCGGCGTGGCCGCCGACATCTACGCCGGCAGCCCGGGAGCGGAGTTCTGGGGCGCGGGGACCAACATGGGCAACCTGTACAACTCCTCCGGGGCCTCGGTCGGCCGCAACCCCTCCTCGGCCAACTTCCTGGCCTGGTGGGACGGCGACCCGGTGCGCGAGCTGCTGGACCAGACCCGGATCGACAAGTACGGCACCGGCGGGGAGACCCGGCTGCTGACCGCCTCCGGGGTGCACTCCAACAACGGCACCAAGGCCACCCCGTCCCTGTCGGGCGACATCCTCGGCGACTGGCGCGAGGAGGTCATCTGGCCCACCACCGACAACCGGGCCCTGCGGATCTACTCCACGCCGACCGCGACCACCACGAAGATCCACACGCTGCTGCACGACCCGCAGTACCGGGTGGCCCTGGCCTGGCAGAACACCGCCTACAACCAGCCGCCCCACCCGAGCTTCTTCATCGGCGACGGCATGGCCACCCCGCCCCAGCCGAAGATCTACCTGCCCTGATCCCTCGCGCACGGTCCCCGGCACCCCCCGGTGCCGGGGACCGTGCGCGAGGGCCACGGAAATGCCGAGGGCCCTCCCCCACCGCCCTCACCGGTCGTCAAGGATCACTTCGGGTCCTTCCACCCGGAGAGGATGTCGGTGGCCTCCCCCTTCCCCGAGCCGCCGTCCCGGTTCGCGGCGTCGATCAGGCGGCCGAAGTCCTTGCGCGACATGAGCTCGTCCGGAGTGGTGGTCACCCGCTTCCCGGTCTCCGGATGGGACGGGCCGGCGCACTCGGCGTGCTCCGGGGTGCACATGCCGTACGCGCCCATCTGGTCCAGGGGCCCGTCCCAGGCCTTGCGCCTGGCGTCCTCCGCCCTGGCCCGCAACATCACCCCGTAGGCGATCAGGCCTCTCGCCGCGTCCTTCGCGCCGTCGTCGTCGTGGTCCATCGCGTTGGCCGCCACCATCCCGGGGGCCTCGTAGGTGAGGCCGTCCGCGCTGGTGTAGGTGGTGACGTCGGCGCCGGTCAGCAACCCCCCGGTGCCGAAGATGCCGACCTCGGCCTTGACCTGCCAGGTGCCGCCGCTCTCCGCGTCCGGGATGGCGGGTCCGTACACGGTCACCAGCATGGCCTCGGCGGAGTTCCCGTCGGCGACGGAGGTCTCCAGGTGGCCGACGTCCAGTTGCGCGGAGGTGCCCCAGGTCCGGCGGCCCGCGGAGATCTCGGCGTTGGTGGCGTTGACCTCGACGTGCATGAGGGTGCCGACGCCACCGCCGTTGTAGTGGGTCTGTCTGGCGAAGGTGGAACCGTTCACCGGCCGGTCCTCCAGGCCGTCCGGGTCGACCAGGCCGACCGGGTTGTTGCGGGTGTAGGTGTAGAGGTTCGCCCGCCGCGGGTCCGCGGTGTCCGGTGTGAAGCGGTACTTCGGGTCGGTGGAGGTCCACTGCAGGGCCAGCGGGTCGTAGTAGCGGTATCCGTAGTAGTGCAGCCCCGCGGTGGCGTCGCGGTCCTTTCCGTTGAACTCCCGGGAGTACTTCCCCGCCGGGGTGCCCGCGGCGAGCGTCTCGGTGAGCAGCTCGCCGAAGGCACCGTAGGAGGCGGTCCGCAGCACCGGGGCCTGGCCGGTGGCGTCGGGCGCCGCGCCGAGGGTGAGGACCTGGTGGCCCTGCACCGAGCCGACGTGGTGCTCGACGGTGCCGGTGGCGTGGTCGCCGTCGACGCGGGCCACGGCGTCGCCGCCGATCCGCACGAGGTGGCGGTACTCGGCGGCCGCGCCGGGCCGGTAGCGGGCCTCCAGGTCGCCGAACCAGCGGCGGACCTCGGCGAGGGTGCCGTCGGCGTCGTGCCGGACCGCGGCGATCCGGGTGTTGCCGTCGTAGAAGAAGGTCTCCTTCTCCCCGTCCGGCCGGGTCACCCTGCGCAGCCGGTAGCCGTCCCAGCGCTGGCCGACCACGGTGCCGTCGGGCAGCGCGCGGGTGAGCGTGTTGCCCGCCTCGTCGTAGGCGTAAACGGCCAGGTCGGTCCCGTCGGCCCTGCGCAGCGCGACCAGCCGCTGCGGGTCGCCGCCCGCCCGCGGGTCCTGGTAGACGTGGGTGACGTCACGGGCCACCGGCCGGGCCGCACCGGTCGCGGAGACGTCGGCCGCCGCCATCCGGCCGCCCGGGGTGTACCGGAAGGTGCCCCGGTAGCCGGTGCCGCCGGACTGCGCGGCGCCGGTGAGCTGGTGGCGGTGATCGTAGCTGTAGGTGGTGGTGCGGACCGGCTCGCCGGTGCCGCCGAGCTGCTCGGCGATCTCCTCGACCTCGCCGTTGTCGTGGTAGCCCAGCGTCTGCCGGTACCGCTGGGTGCCGCCGGCCTTGCCCATGACCTGCAGCGAGGTGGCGCGGCCGAATCTGTCGTGGCCGTGGAACACGACCGGGCGGGCGAACCCGGCGGTGGCGTCCTGGTTGGTGGACCTGACGGTGACCAGGCCGAGCCGGTTGCGGAAGGACTGGATCGTCATGCTCCTGCCGCCGACGGTGAACCGCGCCTCGGAGGGCACGCCGTCGTGGTCGTAGCCGGTGTGCACCGACGGCCCCTCGTAGGTGACCGTTCCGTGCGCCAGCACCGCGGAGTACGTGCCGCGCTCCTCGTTGCCGGCCGCGTCCCGCTGGTGGTCGACCGCCAGGTCGTCCGCCGTGACCAGTCCGGACAGCGCCGGCACGATCTGCCGGGCGCCGGCCAGGTGGCCGTACGGGGTGTAGCGGTTGACCACGGTGACCGACGGCGAGCCGGTGTACGACAACCGGCCGACCTGGTTCGCGGCCTGGACGGCGGGGAGCGAGGAGTGCGCCCGGTCGTAGCCGTACTCCTTCGGGCCGAGCTTGAACTCCTCCCGCTCCGCGGCGGTCAGGTCGCGCACCGCCGGGATCTCCTTGACGACCCGGTTCAGGTCGTCGTACTCGGTGGTGTGGGTGTAGGCCGCGGCCTGCGCGCCGGCCGGCAGCGGCTCGGTGATCGACGTCATGTTGCCGTTGGCGTCGTAGCCGTACGACCAGGTGCGGCCCGCGCTGGTGATCGACCGGCGGTTGCCGGAGTGGTCGTGCACCAGCGTGGTGGTCACGCCGTCGGAGTCCGACACCGAGGCCGTGCGGCCCGCGCCGTCGTAGGCGTGGAAGGTGGTGGCCCAGAGCGGGAGGTTCTCGCCGTCGGAGTCGCGGGTGCCACGCCGCTCGTCGATCGTGGAGACCTGCCCGGCCGCGTCCCGCCGGGTGATCGTCTGGGACGGCGGCGAGCCGTCGGCGGTCTGCTGCGACACGGTGTGCGCGAGCCCGTCGTAGGTGTGCAGTTCGAAGACCTGCGACCCCGACCCGGTCTCCTGGACCCTGACCGGCCGGTCCAGCGCGTCGTAGGTCGTGCGCACGCCCACCGAGCCGGACTCGCCGTCGCCGCGCGGCACGAACACCTGGTACGCCCGGCCCGCGGCGTCGTAGTCGTAGCTCGTCGTGAAGTCCTGCTGGGTCCGCTGCCGCACGACGCTGCGGAGGGTGCGGCCCAGGCCGTCGAGCTCCGTCGTCGTGCTGCTGAACAGGCCGTCCCCGACCAGTTCCCGCGTCACGCGCGACACCGGCGCGCCACCGGCGGGCGCGTCGTCGTAGGTGGCGCGGGCCACCTCGACGCCGGTCGCCCCGCCCGCGCCGGCGGCGTGCCGCAGGGTCTGCAGCGGCCGGCCGAACCCGTCGATCCTGACGACGGTGCGCTCCCGGAACTCGGCGTCGCCGAACGCGCACGCGGTCGCCGGGTCCGGCTCGCCGCCGGCGTCCGGCCCGTCCGGGCAGACGTAGTCCGGGCCCGCCACGTCGAGCGCGACCCCGGTGCCGAGGTCCACGACGGACGTCGTCACGTGGCCGGCCGGGTTGGTCGTACGGACCACGTGCACGCCGTGGGCGTCGTAGGCGTACTCGGTGAACCCGGCCGCGTCGTTGGTGTTGCCGTACCTGGCGACCTGCGCCGGCTGCCACGTCCGGTACGGCAGGCCGCGGTGGGCGCCGTCGCCGCCGTGGTACTGGTACCGGGTGGTCCGGTCGGGCACGCCCGCCATGGCGTCGTCCACCGTGACGTTCTTCGGGTAGTGGAAGTCGCCGTCGTGGTAGGAGGTGCGGGTCACCCCGAGCGGGGTGGTCACACCGTCGAGCACGCGCTCCTCGACGGTGGTGTCCGGCGCCACCCGGTACACCGCGCTCGTCCAGGCCACCTTGTGGGACGGCGAGGCGCGCCGGATCTCCTGCCTGCCCTGCCCGTCGACGAAGCGGGTCTCGACCTTGCTCGGCAGGTCCGCGACGAACGTCCCGCCGACGCTGTTCCCCGCCCAGCCGGTCTCGACGACCAGCGACGGCGCCGACGCGACGCACGCGTCCGCGGTCTGCCCGAGGGCCCCGGTGCAGGTACGGGTGGTCGTCGCCCTCGGCAGCACCACCCGCGGCGAGAAGCCCGCCACCATGCCGGGCGCGCGCAGCCAGAGTTCCCGCACGTGGTAGGTCTCGTCCACCACCCGCATCACGCCCGTCTGGCCGGCCGGGTCGAACGCCGGGGCCGCGGTGAACGCCGTGTCGCCGCGGACCGTCGCGGTGCGCCGGGGCAGCCCGCGGTGGTCCTGGTCGAAGGCGTACAGCCGGACCGTGGTCAGGTCGTCGCCGGCGTCACCCGGGTCGCCGGCCCGCAGCGTCCGCACCTCGGCGAACCCGCGGAACCGGGACTGCCCGTACGGGCCGGGCGTGAAGGCGGGCAGCCGGAAGTGGTGCCGGGTGGTCATCTCCGGCTCGCCCTGCCCGGGACGCACGGTGACCCGCGTGGCCGTCCACTTGCCGGCGACCGGGTCGTAGCCGTACGACACCAGGGACGTGGCACCGTAGCCGTTGCTCACCGTGCGCAGCAGCCGCGCCGGGGCGTTGTGGTTCTCGCCGGTGTCCAGGATCGCCTTGGCGTACCGTACCGTCACCGAGCCGTCGCCGTCGCCGTCCTCGACCAGGTCCAGCAGGCCGTCGGCGTTCACGTCGGCCGCCTTGTGCGCGTAGGTGTGCAGGTAGTCGGCGCGGTCCACGAACTGGTTCCGCATGGCCCCGCCGGTGACCCGGCCGCCGAGCCGGTCGGCGAGGGCGGCGTCCACGCCGGTGGCCCTCACCCAGGCGGCGCCGCCGCCCAGGTACAGCTTGGCCGCGGTGCCGGCGTTGTGGAACAGCGCGTCCGGCACGCCGTCGTAGTCCAGGTCCACCAGCCGGGTCCTCACGTACCGGGTGCTCGCGGTCGGGTAACCCTGCCAGTCGTGGGAGTCCTCCACCAGCCGGAACGACTCCAGCCGCCTGGTGTCGGCCGCGCCCTCGCTGAACATCGCCTGGCCGCCGCCGGCCGCGGTGCCGAAGCCGAACCCGGTGTTGTAGGTCACCCGGGTGCCGCCGTCTCGCACCTCGATCCGGTCGGGCAGCCCGTCGGCGTTGACGTCCGGCTCGACGCCGCCCCGCATGTAGCCGGTGTAGGTCTCCAGGCAGCCGGGGCAGCCGGAGCCCTCGGCCCGGTCCCTGCCCGGCGCGAAGTCGGCGTTCTGCGCCCCGTCCGGCAACTTGATCGGGTCGCCGAAACCACCGCCCTTCGTGCCGGGCAGCACGTAGCCGCTGTCCACCGCGAAGTCGCCGTAGCCGTCGCCGGTGATGTCGGTCAGCGTGCCGAGGACCTGCTTCGGGCCTTCGAGGGAGGCGTACGGCGCGTGGAAGGCGCCCACGAACCCCGGTTCGGGCACCGTGACGATCCGCTCGTTCAGCCGGGTGTCGGTGGTCCGGCCCGCCGGGACCTTCGCCGGGGTCGCCTCGAAGCCGGTGCCGGTGTTGCGGTACACGTACCAGTACGCCTGGCGCGCCGTCACCTGGACGGGGTCGATCGACGAGTTCGGGATGCGGAATTTGAACTCGGTCCGCCAGTGCGGGTCCGCGGGCACGCCGTCCCGCTCCGGGTCGTCCCAGAGCGGCGCGGGCACGCCGTGCGTGCTCGCGTACGGGCAGTGCACCGAGGCGATCGGCTGGGAGACCAGATCGGGGCGGCGGTCGCCGTCCACGTCGTAGAAGCCGTGCCGCACCTGCTGCATGGAGCCCCAGCCGGCGCGCGCCCCCCAGTTCGCCACCGTGTGACACGGTTTGGACGCGTCGCCCTGCCAGCCCGCCGAGGTGGAGCTGAACGAGCGGTTCAGCGAGCACAGCAGCTCGCCCACCCCGCTGTCGCCCGCGCCCGCGCTCACCGGCACGTCCGCCATGGCCTTGGCCAGGCTGAACGACGCGAAGAGGGCGTCGTTCCTGGCGAAGCCCGCGTCGCCCCGGTTCACGTACACCTCGACGTGGCAGCCGCCGGTGAACGGGCCGTCCGTGCTTGCCCGCGACAGGTTCATGTCGCCGGACTCGCCCGAACGCCTCAGCAGGTCCACCCGGCCGTCACCGTTGATGTCCAGCCACATCCGGGTGACGCTCTCCCCGGACGCCTGCGCCGCCGACGCCTGCCAGGACAGGTGGTAGGAACTCGGCAGGTTCGCCGTGCCGTCGCCCGGCACCGCGCAGAACCTCGCGTCGCAGGACCGGAAGCCCGACGTGGGCGCGAACAGCCCGGCCGTGTCGCCGAACTGGTCGACCGTGTTGGTGTCGACCGACTCCGGCATCCTCAGGTTCGCCACCGTCACCGCGGGCTGGTAGTGCTCCTCCCTGGTGTACGCGGCCGCCTTGCCGTACGTGAACCGGGTGGCGGGCAGCACCGTCGTGCCGCCCGTCCCCGAGCCGATGTTCGGCGAGTACGCGGTCTGCTGGACGCTCGCCAGCTCGCGGAACGGCGCGGCCGTCCCCGCCGCGCAGTCGTCGGTGCCCGAGTAGCCGAGCTGGTACTGGCGCACGTGGAAGAACCCGGTGCCGTTCAGGTTCTTGCGCTGCGTGATGATCCGGTCCAGCTTGCGGGTGCCGGACAGCAGTCCCGTCCCGTACCGGTAGTCGAGCCTGCTGCCGACCGGCAGCAGGTCCGAGGTGTCCGGATTGCCGCAGAAGACCGGGTCCAGGTGGTCGAACACCACCCGGGCGTACGGCTGGTCGCCGCCGGCCTGGGACGAGCCGGGCGACCAGTAGTCGATGCTCGACAGCAGGAACTCCCGCGGGTGCCCGGCCGCGGGCGCGGCCGTGGTGCGCCCCACCACGGTGTAGTTGTACCTGAGCTGATGGCCGGTGTGGTCGGTCTCGCTGACCAGCGGCGCGTACCCGTACGGGTGCTGGCTCTTCACCCCGAACCGCTGCACCGTGCCGTCGCCGCGGAACGCCTTCCACCAGTACGGCTCGGAGGCGACCTCGCCGAGATATTCGAACCGGGTGTAGCCGGTGTCGTTGAGCGCCCTGTACCCCACCCCGCCGGGCGAGACCGGCAGGCTCTGGTCCGGCACCATCGGGCTGCCGTCCGGTCCGGCGAAGTTGCGCGGATCGGCCGTGCCGCCGCCGTCCGGCCGCTCCGGGCGGAACGTCCCGGCCTCCGGGTCCACCGTGACCGCCCGCACCGGCAGGCTCCACCCCGCGGCCACCCCGCCGTGCACCGGCGCCGACGACGCGTACCGCAACGCCACCGCCGGGCTCTGCCCCCGCCGTCCCGGCGGGACCTCGATCGGGTACGAGTACGTGAAGTCACCGTCCGGGGCGGTCTGCCCGGATCCCCCCGCCTGCGCCGTCGCCTCCGGCGCCTTGTTCGCCCCCGCCATCAGGGCGGCCGCGTTTCCCGGCCGCCGCGCGTCCGCGCGCGCGGGCGCGCTCGTCACCAGCCCGCCCGCCAGTACGGCCACCGCGGCGACCACCGCGACCGGACCCCCGGCCCGTCTTCGTAACACGTGGAACTCCTTGGACAAGAAGAGGAGGGCCTGCCGTCAGGACAGCACCCTCATGTCCACAGAAGTTTGTTCTACGACGCCCGCGACCAGGAGGCAGCAATACGCACAGCGAGCGCGTATTACTGCACATTCCCCTTCCCGTCGAAGCCCGCGCCGCCGAACCCGTCGCCGGCCCGCCACGGGCCACGGTTCCCCGGCACGCGGTCAGCGCGCGCGAACACCTGACGGGCCTGCTTCGGCCCGTCCCGGAAGTTGTGCTCGCCCCCATGCGGAAGCGGCCAGGCGGTGCCCTTGTGCCAGACGTGGTCGGGCGGCCGGAACAGCTACGTCGTCACGCCGCCGAGGATGCGGATCGGATGGACGCAGGGCTTGGGCGACTCCGGCACGGGGGTGCGGGGCCGGTGGACGCAGGTGAACGGCTCGACGTCACCGGCGCCGACGGTGACCGACCGGTCGAGCGCGCGGCAGGCCTGGAGGGTCACGTGGTCCTCCCCTTCCAGGGAGCGCCGGTCCCGTCCATGCGCAGCGCGAACGGGCTGTCGGGGGTGACCTGTCCGGCGCGTACGCGCTCGCCGGTGAAGGCGGAGGCGTACAGGGCGGCGATGAACTCCATGGTCCGCCTGGCGTCCTGGCTGGTCACCGGGGGTGCCTGGCCCTGGTCCAGGGCGTCGAGCACGGCGGCGAACCAGTCCTGGTGACCGCTTCGCGCACCGCCGCCTCCGCCGTCCCACAGGGGGGTCACGTCCTCGTGGCCGGGGGCGGGGGTGAGGATCCAGTCGTCGTCGGTGTAGCCGTAGAGGTGTTCCACCTCGACGGTGGCGCGCTCGTAGTCGAACCGCAGCGCGCTGGTCTGGCGCGGTGAGAGCACCGAGTTGACCACGGTGGCGAGCGCGCCGTCCTCGAACGTGACGATCGCCATCGACACGTCCTCGGTGTCGATGGAGCGGGCCCGGCGGGCGGCGACGGCGGTGACCTCGGCCCACGGGCCGAGCACCGACAGCAGCAGGTCGAACTGGTGGATGCCGTGCCCCATGGTCGGCCCGCCGCCCTCCGACTCCCAGGCCCCGCGCCAGGGCACCGCGTAGTAGGCCTCGTCGCGGTACCACCGGGTCTCGCAGGTCGCCAGCAGCGCCCGTCCCAGCGCGCCGTCCTCGGCCAGGCGGCGCAGCCGCAGCGCGCCCGCGCCGAAGCGGTGCTGCAGGACGGTCGCCACGTGTGCCGTCGAGCGGCGCTCGGCCTCGGCCAGGGCGTCGAACTCGGCCAGCGAGAGCGTGGCCGGCTTCTCCACCAGAGCCGTCACGCCCGCCTCCAGGCACTCCAGCGCCAGCAGCGCGTGCAGTGCCGGCGGGGTGCACAGGTGCACCAGGTCCACCTCGTGCTCGCGCAGCAGTTCGGTCAGGCCGCCGTGGGCCGCCGGGACGTTCCAGGTGCCGGCGAAATCCCTGGCCCGGCCGAGGTCCACGTCGGCCACGGCTACGAGCGAGGCCCGGCCGCCCGCGCCGGTTACGGCACGGGCATGGGCGTCGGCGATCGCACCGGTACCGACGATCGCGGCCCGGTGGTTGCGTTCGGACATGAGTTCCTTCACTAGGGGGTCAGGCACCGTCGATCTCGGCCTGCGGTTCCTTGGCGAACGACGCGGCCGCCCGGTCCGGCGCCACCTTCCGCCCACTCGGCGCTTTCGCCGCCGCTCCGGGTCGGCTCGCCCTCGGCCATGAGCTCAGCACCGTACAAGCACTCGGCGAAATCGTCACGCGATGTATGGAAGCTGCTCCGGCTGCACCCGTCCCAGCAGCGGTGTGCCATTGAGGAACCGGCTCACCTCGGCCACGGCGAACTCGCCGAGACGCCGCATCTCACGGCCCTGCGCCCCCGCCAGGTGCGGGGTGATCAGGACGTTGGGCAGGCCGAAGAGGGGGTGCCCGGGCGGCAGCGGCTCGGGGTCGGTGACATCGAGGACGGCGGAGATCCGGCCGGTGGCGCAGAGCCGGGTCAGTGCCTCGGTGTCGATCAGGGCTCCGCGAGCGGTGTTGATGACGGTCGCTCCGTCGGGCAGGAGGTCCAGCCTGCGGCCGTCGAGCATGTGGCGGGTTTCCGGGAGAGCGGGGGCGTGCACGGTGACGAGGTCGCTGCGGCGGCAGAGGTCGTCCACGTCGACCGCCTCGGCACCGAGGCGGGAGGCTTCGGTGGCGGTCAGGTACGGGTCGTAGAGCAGGACCTCGACGTCGAACTCCCGCAGCCGCCGCAGCACGAGACGGCCCACCCGGGAGGCTCCGATCACGCCCACGGTGCAGCCGTGCAGGCCGGTGCCGTCGCCGGAGAGCCAGTCCACGGGCCCGCCCTCGACGGCGGTGGCGTAGCGCCTGGCGCGGCCGAACACCTGCTTGGCGCCCAGGACGAGCATGGCCATGGTGTAGTCGGCGACGGGGACGGCATTGGCCTCCGCGGCGGTGGACACGAGGAGCCCGCGCTCGAACACGACGGGGTCGACGGAGGTCTTGACGGTGCCGGCGGCGTGCACGAGGGCACGCAGCCGCGGCGCGGCCTCCAGCACGGTGGCGTCGATGCGCGGGCACCCCCATCCGGTGAGCAGGATGTCCGCGCGCGCCAGGACCGCGGCGGCGGACGGCCCTTCGAAGGAGGTGAACGTCATCGCCGGATCGATGTCGACCAGGTGTCGCAGTCGAGTGACGAGGTCGGCCGGGAAGACTCCGCCGAACGCCCAGGGGGCGATGGCGAAAGCCGCGACGGGTCGCCGTGGCACGGAGTGGACTCCTATCGGTAGATCGGCGGGGAGAACGAATGTAAACGGTTCCACAAACAGAGCAACCTTACGCTCCGGATGCACTGCCCACAACGGTTCGCTACGAGGATAACCACTGCAGAAACGTGGAGATTTGCCATGCTCCGGGGAGTCGCCGAGCTATTGACGCGATTATGTAAACGTTTTATGTTGATGAACATTCTGTTTCGGCTCGGTACCGCACGAAGGGCGTTGGACGTGAGCATGACGCGGGTCCGCGGCGACGCTGGTGGCACCAGCCCACCCATTGAGAAGGCACCGGCCTCGTCTCCCGCCGACGGCTCCCCCGCCGGTCGCCTGCGGCGCGTCCGGGCCGACCGCGTGCTGCTGGTCATCGCGGTACCGGGCCTGGTGTACTTCCTGTTCTTCCACTACGGCGCGCTGTTCGGCAACGTCCTGGCCTTCAAGAACTACATCCCGTTCCTCGGTGTCTCGGGCAGCGAGTGGGTGGGCCTGGCGCACTTCGAGCGCATGTTCGGCGATCCGGCGTTCTGGAACGCGGTGGAGAACACGCTGATCATCGCCGCCCTGCAGCTGGTGTTCTTCTTCCCCGCCCCGCTGGCCCTGGCGCTGCTGCTGAACAGCCTGGTGGGCGACACCGTCCGGCGGTTCGTGCAGAGCGTGATCTACCTGCCGCACTTCCTGTCGTGGGTGATCGTCATCGCGCTCTTCCAGCAGATGCTGGGCGGCGCGGGCGTGGTCAACGGCTGGCTGTCGAACCTGGGCGCGGGCATCTCGATCATCGGCAACCCCGACGCCTACGGGCCGCTGGTGATCGCGCAGCTCATCTGGAAGGAGTGCGGCTGGGCCACGATCATCTTCCTGGCGGCGCTGTCTCAGGTCGACGAGCAGCAGTACGAGGCGGCGGCGCTGGACGGCGCCGGCTGGGGACGGCGGCTGTGGCACGTCACGCTGCCCGCGATCAGGCCCGTCATCGTGCTGCTGCTGGTGCTGCGGCTGGGCGAGTTCCTGTCGATCGGGTTCGAGCAGTTCTTCCTGCAGCGCCAGTCGGTGGGACCGGAGACCGGCGAGGTGCTGGAGACGTTCGTCTACTTCACCGGCTTCGCGGGCGGCGACTTCGGTTACGCCGCCGCGGTCGGGCTGTTCAAGGGCCTGATCGGCGTGGTGCTCATCTACACCGCTAACAAGGTGGCACACCGGCTGGGCGAGCAGGGGGTTTACAAGGCATGAGCGTGACAGCCGCACCCGCCTGGAAGGGCCGCCCCGGCCCGGCCGTGCGCGCCGCCAAGGCCGTGGCGCTGACCGTGGTGGTCTCGTTGGTGGTCTTTCCGCTGTGGACGGTCCTGGCCACCAGCCTGGCCAGTCCGCAGAACGTCATCGAGAACGGCGGCTGGGTGATCTGGCCGACTGAGTTCTCACTGGACGCCTACGCCGACATCCTGGAAGGCGGGATCATCACCCGCGCGCTGCTGGTCAGCACGGGCGTCACCCTGGTGGGCACGGCGCTGAGCCTGGCGTGCACCATCGGCCTTGCCTACACGCTGAGCAGGCCGCGGGTCTACGGCGGCAAGCCGATGCTGCTGCTGGTGCTGTTCACGTTCCTGTTCCCGCCGGGAATGGTGCCGCTGTTCCTGGTGGTGCAGGGCGCCGGGCTGTTCGACCAGTACGCCGCGCTGGTCCTGCCCTTCCTGATCAACGTGTTCAACCTGGTCGTGATGCGCGGCTTCTTCCAGGCCATCCCGCAGGAACTGCTCGACGCCGCGCGGATGGACGGCGCCGGTGAGCTGGCGATCCTGCGCAAGGTCGTCCTTCCGCTGTCCAAGGCGGTCATCGCGGTGATCGGCCTGTTCTACGCGGTCGCGTACTGGAACCGCTTCTTCGAGGCCATCATCTACTTCAACGACCAGACCAAGTGGCCGATCGGCACCGTCCTGCGGCAGTACGTCACCGGAGGAGCCTCCCTGTCCGAGAGCGCGGGCGAGCTGGCGGCCACCTCACCGCAGTCGGTCCAGATGGCCGTCGTCATGCTCGCGACGCTGCCCATCGTGTGCGTGTACCCGTTCCTGCAGCGCTACTTCGCCAAGGGCGTCCTGACCGGCGCGCTGAAAGCCTGACCGGCATTCTGGCCGGTGCCCCGAAGGCTCGAACCCCCATGAGAAACACTCCTTTCGGCGCGATGCCGAGAGAGGAACCCTTGCCATGGATCACCGCATCGACCGCCGTTCCCTGCTGCGCCTGGCCGGCACCGGCGCGCTCGGACTGGCCGCCACGCCCCTGCTGTCCGCGTGCGCTGGCCAGAGCCCGTCAGGAGGCGGAGGCGTCTCCAACGCGGGCAAGAGCCTGGCCCCCTGGCCGGCCTACGTGCCGTTCACCGGACCCGCGCCGGACCTTCCCGGCGACGCCTCCGGCGTGCAGCCGCTCTACTTGAAGTACCCGGAAAAGCTCGTACGGTCGGTGAACGACACCGTCGGCGACGGCTCCGAGGTCAGGGCCATGGTCGTGTCGTTCGGCGCCCCGCCGAAGCCGGTCGGCCGGAACGAGTACTGGCAGGCGCTCAACAAGGCGCTCAACGTCAATCTGAACGTCACCGTCGTGCCCGACCCGGAGTACGCGCAGAAGATGGCCACGCTGATGGCCGCCGGCGACGACCTGCCGGACATCATCATGTTCAACAACCTGGCGCTTCCGCACGCGGCCGAGTTCATCCAGGCCCGCTGCGCCGACCTGTCGGAGTTCGTCGGCGGGGACGCGGTCAAGCAGTTCCCGAACCTCGCCAACCTCCCGACCTACGCCTGGCAGGGCATGGGCAGGATCGGCGGCAGAATCTACGGGGTCCCGCTGGAGCGGCCGAAGCCGGCCAACAGCCTGTTCGTCAACCGCTCGGCCATGGACGCGGCCGGCGTTCCCAAGGACTGGACGACCGAGCAGTACCTGGACGCCATGAAGGAGCTGACCGGCGACCGCAAGTGGGGCGTGGGCTGGTTCAAGACGCTGTTCGGCGGCCTGGGCGGGATCACCTACCACGCCGGCTCGCTGGGCGCGCCCAACACCTGGTCGGCGTCGGGCGGCACGTTCTCGCACACCGTCACCACACCGCAGTTCGAGCAGGCCCTGGAGATCATGCGCAAGCTGGCCGAGGCCAAGACGCACTACCCCGACAGCCTCACCGTCAGCTCCACCGACATGCAGAGCTACTTCCACAACGGCACGGTCGCCTCGATCAACGACGGCTTCGGTTCGGTGAACCTGGGCTTCATAACGAAGATCAACGACCGGTTCGACCTCGACCTCGGGCGGCCGTACGGGGAGAACCCCACACCCTGGCAGAGCCCCGGCATGTTCGGCTACGTCGCCTTCAAGAAGGCCTCCCCCGAGCGGATCAAGCTGCTGCTGCGCATCTGCGACTACCTCAGCGCGCCGTTCGGAACCAGCGAGTACGAGCTGGCCAACTACGGCGTCGAGGGCAGGCACTTCACCAAGGACGCCGACGGCATCAAGACCACCGAGCTGTACACCCAGGAGAACAACACCCTCCTGCCCGTCAAGTTCCTCGGCGCACCCCCCTCCGTCCTCTACCTGCCGGGCTATTCCGACGTGGCCAAGTCCGTGTACGAGTGGCAGAAGGCGACCCTGCCCGACAGCGTCCGCAACCCCGCCGTCGGCCTGCGCTCGGCCACCGAGGCGAGCAAGGGCGCCCAGCTCGGCCAGATCCTCGGGGACGGGATCACCGCTGTCACGTTCGGGCGCAAGCCTCTGTCGGCGTGGAAGGACGTCGTCACCCAGTGGCGGCAGGCGGGCGGTGACCAGGTCGCCGCGGAGCTGGCCAAGGAGCACGCGGCCAACCAGTAGACCGGGAGCGCACCGCGAATCGGCTGGCCGACCCCTCCCGGGGCGTTCGGGGCAATCCTCTCCCCTGCCGGTTCCCCGGCACGTCGCCGTCCGCACCCGCGTGGCCGCGAAGGTCCCGGACACCACCTCAGGCGCGGGGCCCCGGCCGTTCGCAGGTGGGAACGCCGTCCAGACGCACGGTCACCGTCTCTGCGCCGGGCAACGTCAGGACGACCAGGTCGCCCCGCACCCGCACGTCCGGTGCGGGCGGCCGCTGTCGCGTCACCGCCAGGTGCACGAGGCTGACGTAGACCGCGGTGCCGCCGGGGTGGGCGTCGGCGACGGCGTACGGCGTGATCGAGTACTCGCCGAAGGCGTTGGTACCCTGCCCCGTCACCATGCCTGTTCCCGTGTAGCCGTGCAGGGCGTACACGGCGCTGCTCAACCCGTCCGGGCGCCGGGCCAGTGCCACCCCTTCCCCCACGCTCGGCTCCGGGGGAACCACCGCGGCCAGGGCGTGGCCGCCGTCTCGGACCCGGTATCCGGCGGGGGCCGTGACCCGGTGAATCCTGATCTCCGCCGGGCCGTCGACGACCGAGGCCGTCACCACGTGGACCGGGCCGTCCTGGTAGGCGGAGGCGGCGAACCGGTCGGAGACGGCCAGGGGCTGGATGCGCCGCCTGAGGGAAGGCGTCCCGTCGGGCGCGATGACGGCCAGGTGGTTGTCCACCCCCTGCGCCTTCTCCCCCAGCTCGGGGCCGGTGTGACTGGTGTAGGCGAACTTCAGGTAGTGCGGGTCGGGCGGCCCGTCCGGGTCCTGGACGCGGTCACGGTCGCTGCCGTGGTTGACGAGCCGCACGACGCCGTCCGCCCGGGTGGCGTGCAGCAGCCAGCCGGGCGCGGGCATGGCCACCGTCTGGTCGGCCAGGTCGACGGGCGCGGCCTCCTCGGCGTCCGTCCAGACCGGGTGCTCGGGCGGCAGCAGCAGGCCGAGGAAGGCCTTACTGGCCCAGTAGGGTGACGCCGGCCCCGAGTAGTCCTGCGCGATGGGCGGGAACGGGTCGTACCAGCCCAGGGTGAGCAGGCCGCGCTCGTCGGGCGCGCCGCGCTCGGCGAAGTGGCTCAGGACGCCGCTGGCGATGCGCCGGGTGCGGCCGGGCGGAAGGGGCGAGGCGCCGGTCAGCGCTCCCAGCCACAGCGGCGCGACCGTCGCGAACCGGTAGGTCAGCGAGCGCCCCTGGTTCACCGGCCCGCCGTCGGCGGCGAAGAAGTGCTGGTACTGGCCCAGGAAGCGGTGAAGCCGCGCCGCGTAGAGTTCCTGGCGGGCGGTGTCGCCGGCCATCCTCGCCCACAGCGACGGGTACAGGTGCATCGCCCAGCCGCAGTAGTAGTCGAAGTTCTTGCCCCTGCCGTCGGAGTACCAGCCGTCGCCGGCGTACCACTCCTCGATCCGTTCCAGCCCGCCGGTGATCTCCGCCGGTTCGTGCGGCCCGCCCACTTCGGCCAGGAACTGCTCGACGACCACCTGGAACAGCACCCAGTTGTTGTCCGGTGTACGCCGCCCGGCGAATCCGGCCAGCCAGGCCACCACCCGCTCCTGCTCGGCCGGCGACAGCCGGTCGAACAGCCACGGCCGGGTCTCGTGCAGCGCCAGCGCCACCGAGGCCGCCTCGACGAGCTGCTGGGACATGTCGGTCAGTGCGGGCCAGGCGTACGGGTGGGCCGGGTCGGTCCCGGCCGTCAGGCCACCGGCGTAGCGCTCCAGCAGCGCGGGCGGCACCGCGCCGCCCGCTCCGGCGATCCTGAAGGCGGCGAGCAGGAACGTGCGGGCGAAGCCCTCCAGCCCGTCGCTCACCGGCCCCGACCGGCTCGCCCTGCCGGGCAGGCGGAACTGGGCGAAGCCCTCCGTCGCGTACGGCACCACGGAGGCCAGCAGGCGATCGGCAGCGGCCTCCCAGTGCGCCCGGGTCCAGCCGGTGTGGCCGGACAGTTCTTCGTCGGACGATGAGAGGCCGCGTATTGACATAAAACGGATACTACTGTTTTTACATGCGTTTTATCAGAGGTATTCCGGCTATCACAGTAAGCGTTTTAACTTTGGTGTCTAGCCGCCCGCGTAGCTGATGCTCGGCCTGGGCGGCGTGGTCATGCCGTTGCCGAGGAAGTAGTCGAGGTGGTGGGACTGCATGTAGCCCTTGAGGGTCATCGCGTTGCGGTAGGCGGGGTTGTGCGCCAGCGTGTACAGCCGGGTGCCGGTGGGCCGGTTGGTAGTGAAGATGATGAGCTCGTTGTGGCTCGCGTTGGTGTAGACGACCTCTTCCCGCCAGTCGCCGAGAAGGTCGCCGACCAGGGTGGGGTTCACGCCCTGGGCCGCGCTGACCGCACCGTACTGTGAGATGTTCAGCAGCCGGGGGACCCGGTTGGTGGCGGTGGGGTTGTTCGGGTCCCACTTTTCGAACTTGCCGTCGTTGAGCAGTTCCATGGTGAGGTCGCCGTCCCACCACAGGCCCATCTGCGGCCAGGGCCGCAGCGAGGTGTTCGGTTCGGCGAGCCGGTTGGCGGGCGCGTTGTACAGGCCGGAGAAGGACCAGACCTCCATGCCGGGATGGCGGGGGTCGATGTCACCGGCCATGCCGCGCCCGACGTCGGCGGTGCCGGACTCCACGTGCCGCCAGATGATGCTGCCGTTTCGGGCGTCGTAGTAGTACTCGCGCAGGCCGCTGGGGTTGACCTGCTGCACGCCGTAACCCTGCAGGCCCGGACGGGAGGGGTCCATCTTCGCGATGTGGAAGCGGTCGCCGTGCACGACGCCCGCGGGCCCCAGCGAGTAGCGCAGGGTGCCGTCGCCGTTGAGCACGAACCCGATCTCGGCGACCTCGTCCCTGCCGTCACCGTCGACGTCGATGATGCGGGTGTTGTGCCCGTCAGGGGCGTTCTGGTTGCCACGCAGCCATTTCCACTGCTGGGTCAGGGTGCTGCCGTCGAACCTCCAGGCGGCCATCATGAGGTTGAAGGCCCCGCTGCCGATCCGGTTCTTCATGAAGGCCACCAGGCTCGGCGTGGTGCCGTCGAGGTAGCCCACCCCGAAGCGCGCGTACATCGGGCCGTCGGACAGATAGTCGGTCGGCACCGGGGCCGTGGCCCGGGCCGCTCCGGTCTGGCCGTCGAGAATGGCGATGAACTGGCGGTTGTCGTCGCTGTTGGTGAACCTCGTCCCGTTGCCGAAGGTCACGCCGTTGGCGATGCGCACGGCGACCTCGGCCCGGCCGTCACTGTCGAGATCCTGGACGGTGACCCCGTCGTTGTGGCCGACGTCGATCGTGGACGACCCGCCCTCGATGTTGTTCTGGTTGGTGCTGTTGGGCCCCATGTCGACCTGCCACAGGAAGCGCCCGTCGCTGCGGTAGGCCTCGATCTTCTGGGGGGAGGTCTGTCGGTCGAGCACGTAGTCGTACTCGCCGTCGCCGTCGAGATCACCGGCCCAGACGAACTTCACCGCACCGCCGGCGCGCAGCGGCACGCGGACCACCGGCTCGGTGGCGTGGTTGGCGGTCAATGTGAACGCCGCGCTGGGCGCCTGCTCCGTACCGCCGGTCACCGGCCGCACCTGGTAGCTGTTGGACCGCGTCAGGTCGGCCGTGGAGTCGACGTAGTTGGTGCCGCCGGTCAACACGCCGGAGTTGAGCTTGACGTACGAGCCGCCGGCGGTGGAACGGTAGACGTTGAAACCGATGCCGTCCGGGTCCAGTCCCAGCAACCGCCAGCTGACTAGGACGTCTCTGCTGCTGGAGCGCACGGCCACCACGCCACGACCCAGATTCTCCATCGGACGGACGGGAGCGAGCGCCGAGGCGCCGGTCGAGGCGGTGGTCGCGGAGGTGGGACCGGCGACCAGCGCCGTCGTGGCCATCACGATCGCCGAGGCGATGACGGCCGGCCGGCGAGCGGCTCGCCATCGACGCATGACACGCATGAAGATCTCCTTCACTGTGGGGGGTGGGATTACGCGGGAAGCCGATCTCCGATCAGGGCGAGGCACTGGATGGCGGCCAGACCGTACTGCGCGGAGGCGTTGACCGAGGCGAAGGCGGCCTCGTCGACCGGTTTGAGCACCTTCGAGCCCTCCAGCCGCGCCGACGTGAACTCCAGGGTCCGCGGGTACCCGGCGTGGCCGGTGTCGAATTCCTGCCACGCCCGGGTGGCGAGGCCCGCGTCGCCGAGCTTGACGGCGGCGTAGGCGGTGAGGCGGGAGTGGGCCTGACGCAGGTTCTGGTTGCCGAACGACTGGCCGGCCTCGGCCTGCTGCTCGGCGGCGGTGCCGTTGTACAGGCGGCAGTACTGCAGCCACGCCCCGGTGAACGCCTCGTCGCCGGTGAGGGAGATGAGTTCGCTGCACAGCTCGACCAGGCCGAACACCGCGCCGAGCGAGCCGACGCTGACCGCGGTGGCAGTGGGCTTGAAGGTGCCGTCGTCGAGGTCGTACAGGCCGCTGCCGCGGATGAACCCGTTGGGCATCGCGGCGATGGTGCGCATGCCGTTCAGCAGTTTCTCGCGGGCGATCGGCGCGCCGCCGCGCTCCCATTCGGTCAGCCAGGCGAGCGCGAGGCCGCTCCAGTCGGTCCCGGTGCTGACACCGAGCGCGTGCGGGTCCGGCTCGTACGGCCCTGTGCGGATCTTGCGGATGGGGTCCAGGACGAGGAACGTCCTGTCGACGTCCACGAGGTCGCGCAGCAGGTCGCCGATACGCTCGTCGGCGGTGAGGAAGTAGAGGAAACGCCGGTAACCGGCGTTGCTGATGCGGGCTTGCTTGGCACTGTCGGCCCAGTGCTGGACGCCGTGCCGCGTCCCCAGATCCCGCCATTTGCCCAGATGGTAGACATCGACCTCTCCGGTGTGCCGGGTCATCGCCTCGGCGAACCTGAACGCCTCGGCCTTGCCGGTGCGCAGGTAGTGGTACCAGAGCCACAGGTCGGTCGACAGCTCGGAGTTGTCCCAGGCGTAGCCGCCGACGTCATAGCGCCACACGTGCCGGTCGGCGTCGTAGCTGTGCATGATGTCGCCGTAGTCCCAGAAGCCGTACCAGGAGCGCTGGTCGACCTGTTCGCGGTGGTAGTCGAACAGGAAGTCCAACCGGTCCTCGATCCGCTTCCTGGCCGGGGTCGAGCGGTCGACCGGCGACCAGTCGCCGAACACCCCGGCCGCGTGCAGGTGCGCCGGTGGCGCGACGATCAGCGGCGGCGTCCGCACGGCCTGGGTCAGCTCCGCCACCCGCTCCGCGGCCGGGGTGGACTCCAGCGCCCAGAACATCAGCTCCGTGGTGCGCGCGATTCCGTACGGGGTGCCGAAGCCCGGCTCGTAGTCCTCGTAGGTGATCTCCAACCCTTCGAGCTGCTCGGGGTAGGTGTCCTGGCCGAGCCCGTCGTGGTAGAAACGCAGGTCCATCGGCCCGGCCTCGGGCGACCACAGCCACACGGTGACCTCGGCCCTGTCGCCGGCGGCGCGCCGTACGTCGAGCTGGGTGGGGTGCAGCTGCCAGAAGTTGCGCATGCCGAAGGCGAATCCTCCGCCGGGGCCGCCGACGTAGCCGAGCCCGCCGGCCCGGCCGCCGGAGTCGACGGGGATCCAGCCGTGGCCGGCCTTGGTGCGCTTGCGGATCTGGAAGCCGTCGGCGCTGATCTGGCGCAGCGAGTAGTCGCCGAAGGCCGGGATGAGGTGCAGCCGGGAGGAGACCCGGGTGTCCCAGGTCGCCACCGGCGGGGTGGCCTGCCCGGTGACCTGTGCCTGGCGGACCGCCGCGCCCGGGTCGCGGCGCAGGCCGGTGATGCCGCGCACCGCCTCGGACAGCACGCCGTCGCCCTGCCCGGCGAAGCGCACGTGCCGGTCGTGGAGCTCACCGCGCATCGGCACCTCGAAACGGATGCCGAGGCCGCTGATGAAGTCCTTCTTCTCGTCGCCGTCGAACACGAAGCTGTGCACCGCGCGGATGCCGTCGCTGCCGGTGTAGAAGTACAGGCGTACGGTGAACGGCAGCCAGGATCTCCCGCCGCGCCGGTGTTCCCCCTCGATTCTGATCACTGCGCGGACCGGGCCCGACTGCTCGACCGTCACCTTCTCGGTGCGGCCCTCGAACCTCTCCCGCTTGACCGTGCCGCCCTCGTCGTCTCCTGGCTCGTCCTGCCGCAGGCAGATCAGCCTGCCGTCGCGGGCGATCTCCAGATCGCCCCGCGTGATGGAGCGCACCAGCCGGTCGCCCTTCTTCGGGATCAGACACCGGATGACACCGGTGCTCACCTCGACCTGGTCCCGGCCGTCCTTGACCGTCACGGCCGCCGCCGGTGCGGCGGGCCGGCCCGCGGTGAGGAGGTAGTGCTCGGCCGGGGCGACGTCGGCGCCGATGGCGTGCGCGGTCCACTTCAGCGACCCGTCGGGCCAGTAGGCGGTGGCCCACGTCTGGACGGGCACCTGCTGCCCGGCGGCGGTGCGCAACGCGAAGTCCTGGCCCTTGGGAACGGCACCCTTCGGCCACGGCACGCCCCACGTGGACCCCGCGGCCAGCCGGCCGGGAGCGCCGCCCTCCAGCCAGTGGAGTCGAACGCCGTCGTCGAGCACGTCGCGCGCCGCCACCGGCCGGGCGGCCGCGGCGCGCGCCGATCCCGGAGGCAGACCGATCTGACCGGCTGCGGCCGCCGCCGCGGCGCTGAGGAGCAGTTTGCGTCGGGACATCATCGCCATGAGGGGGGCTCCACTGGGGTTGGCGTTCATACCGATGAAACGGTCACGTGTTTAACCGTTTACATTCGCAGATGGCAACATGGACGTCGGGAGCTGTCAAGGGGTCCGCCACACCGCAGCGGAGAATCTCCCAGCGTGTCGGCGGCGACAGCCGTTTGATTTCTTCTTCCGCGACGGAGGGGCAGGCGCGGGCGGGCGGCGATTTGAC
The DNA here is from genome assembly GCF_052983175.1 of Streptosporangium sp. G12. Taxonomy (NCBI): domain Bacteria; kingdom Bacillati; phylum Actinomycetota; class Actinomycetes; order Streptosporangiales; family Streptosporangiaceae; genus Streptosporangium; species Streptosporangium sp. G12. The sequence continues at coordinate 29,396 of NZ_JBRIQO010000043.1, forward strand.
AGCGAGCGAGACAGGAGGAAGCATCACGCGTAAGCGGTTTACCAACGGTTTTCGCTTCAGGTGGAGGTTGGATGGTCCGGCGTGCGGCGTCCCACGAGGAAGGGCGGCGGCCGACGACGATCCGGGACGTGGCCGCGCACGCGGGCGTGTCCGTCGCCACGGTGTCACGGATCCTGTCCGGCACGTACCCCAGCGCACCCGCCACCCGCAGCAAGGTCATGCGGGCGGTGCGCGAGCTGGACTACGTGGCCAACGCCAACGCGCGGGGGCTGGCGGGGGCGAGCAGCCGGAGCGTCGCCATCATCGTCACCTCCGTGATCTCGCCGCACTACGCCCACGTCGCCCAGGGCGTGCAGGCCCAGGCCGCGCTGGAGGGCAAGCTCTGCATCGTCGGCACCACCGGCGGCGACCCGGAACGCGAGCTCGCCACGGTGCAGTTGATGCGCCAGGAGCAGGCCGAATGCGTGATCCTCGTCGGCAACGTGGTGGACGACGCGGCCTACCGCGAGCGGATGGGCGAGTACGCCCGCGCGCTGGCGCTCGCCGGCTCGCAGCTCGTCCTGTGCGGACGCCCGACGCTGGGCCCCGATGTGCCCGCCCTCGTCGTCGAGTACGACAACGCCGCCGGCGCGTACGCCATCACCAGCCATCTGCTCTCGGCGGGTCACCGGCGCGTGCTGTTCCTCGGCCGGCGCGACGGCTACACGACCCAGGACAGCCGCCTCGCCGGCTACCGCGACGCCCTTGCCGACCACCGCGTGCCCCACGACCCCGGCCTTGAGGTCGAGGGCACGATGGAGCGGCAGGAGGGCTACCGCATGATCCGCGAACGGCTGGGCTCCGGGCCACGTGACTTCACCGCCGTCTTCGCCTGCAACGACCTCATCGCGGCGGGCGCCCGCCAGGCCCTGCGCGAGCACGGGCTGCGCGTCCCCGACGACGTCTCCATGGTCGGCTTCGACGACCTGCCCCCGGCCGCCGACATCGACCTCACCACGGTCCACGTGCCGCACGAGGAGCTCGGCCGCACCGCGGTACGCCTCGCCCTCGAACACCGGCAGAACACCTCGGGATCGGCCGGGCAGGTCATGCTCGGCACCCACATCATCGTCCGCGACTCGGTCCGGACCTTCAGAGGCGACCACCCCCCGGCTCCCTGAGGACCTCGTTCACGCCCGCGGCCACGGCGTCCCGGAGGGCGTCCGGCCATGGCGGGGCGGTCACGAGGTCGCTCGCCCGAAGACACGCCACCCGTAGGCGCCGATGGTGTCACCGGCCTCGCTGGCCGCCTCCGGCCGGCCTCCGAAGGACGAAGGCGGCGTGAAGGGCTGTCCGGAGTGGTTGATGACGAACAGACGCCCATCGCGCACAACGGCCTCGACGTGCTGCGGCAGCCGGTCCACGGGCGGACGGACGCCGGCGTCGGCGAAGATCCGCGCGGTGACCGCGCGCATGCCGTCCTCGTCGGGGACGGTGGCCAGGTAGTAGGCCGTTCCCGAACCGCTCGTCCGCGAGGTGAAGGCGGGGTGCCCCTGGAGCCTGCCGTCGCGGAAGTCACCGATGACCGTCGCGTCGATCAGGTCGAGTTCCTCGGCGAACAGGCGGCCGGTCATCGAGGCGTCTCCGAGGGACACGGTCACCGTGGTGCGATCGTGCGCGTCGATGGGAAGGGCACCGAAATCCCTCACCCTGAGGCCGAGTGTGGCTCCCAGCCGTGTGGTGAAGCCCCCGGTGGCGAACCTGTCGTGCTCGTCGACCACGTCGCTGAACGCCGACAGCAGCAACGTCCCGCCGCCGGCGACGTAGGCCGCGATGTTGGCCGCCGACGCGTCGGTCAGCAGGTAGAGCTGTGGTGCGATGACGACGGCGTACTTCGACAGGTCGTCGTCCGGGTGGCGGATGTCGGCGGTGACGTGCTGTCGATGGATCGCCGCGTGCCACTGCCGCACGACCGCGAGGTAGTCGAAGCGCACCGGATGGTCGGAGTTCTCCACCGCCCATCGGTTCTGCCAGTCGTAGATCAGCGCCACGGGCGCGTCGACCTCCGCCGAGAGCCGAGGGAGCCCGGCCAGGTTCTGCCCGAGCTCGACGATCTCCCTCCAGGTGCGGGTGCCGGTTCCCGCGTGCGGCACCATCGCCGAGTGGAACTTCTCCGAACCTGATCGGGACTGGCGCCACTGGAAGAACATCACCCCGTCGGCACCTCGCGCGACGGCCTGCACGCTGAGGGCCGCCATCTGTCCCGGCGCCTTCGGCGAATTGCTCGCACGCCAGTTGACCGCGTCCGGGGCCTGCTCCATGAGGACCCACGGAACCCCCGGTTTGAGGGATCGCATCAGGTCCCGGGTGAAGGCGGCCTCCCGGAACGACTCCGGGTCCGCCGGATCGGGGTAGCTGTCGTCGGCGACCAGGTCCAGGTCCGCCGCCCACGAGCGGTAGTCGATCGGCTCGAACGCGCCCATGAAGTTCGTGGTGATGGGCTGGGTGCCCCCCGCCGCGCGGATGATCGACCTTTCCATGCGGTAGAGCTCGAGCAGCGCGTCGGAGGTGAAGCGTTTGAAGTCCAGGAGGCCGGAGGGGTTGACGCTGTAGGGCGCGAGCCGGGGCGGGACGACCTCCTCGAAATCGCCGTAGCGCTGCGACCAGAAGGCGGTGCCCCAGGCGTCGTTCAACGCCTCGATGTCGCCGTACCGCCCGCGCAGCCAGGCGCGGAACGCGACCGCGGCGTTGTCGGAGTAGTCGGCGTGCACATGGCAGCCGTACTCGTTGTTGACGTGCCACATCACCACCGCGGGATGGGAGGCGTAGCGTTCCGCGATCGCTCCGGCGAGTTCGGCCGCCAGGCGCCGGTACACCGGCGACGTGGGAGCGTACGCCTGCCGGCTACCGTGCCAGTAGGTGGCTCCCGAGGCGTCCTTCGGCAGGATCTCGGGGTAGGCCCGGCTCGCCCACGGTGGCGGGGAGGCGGTGGCCGTGGCGAGATTCACCCCGATTCCACCCGCGTGCAGCTTGTCGAGGATCCGGTCGAGCCAGCCGAAGTCGAACTCGCCCTCGGCGCGCTGGATGCGCGCCCACGCGAACACCCCCAGGCTGACCAGATTCACACCCGCCGCCCGCATCAGCCGGATGTCGTCGTCCCATACTGATTCGGGCCACTGTTCCGGGTTGTAGTCGCCGCCGTAGTACACCTGAGGTGCTCTCCTGCCAGTGGGTCGTGTCCGGGCGCGTACGCCGACGCCGCCGGGCCGCTGGGCGGCACGTGCTCGTCACCGGAATTAAAACGTTTCTACCGAAGGGGTGCAAGCCCTTGGTGAGCACCCGCGGGCTCGGGGCGGTGTATGCCGCGCGGCCGGTAGCCGAGCGCGTCGGCAACGCCGGCCAGCTCGGCGAGCAGCCACACGATCGCCAGCCACATCTCGGTGCCCTGCAGTCCCGGTGCGGTCGCCGCGGTGCCGGCCGTGGACGGGTGCGGCGCCTGGAAGCCGAAGCCCTGGTGGTCGGTCCAGTGCCCGAGCGCGTCGGGCAGCAGGTTCCGGGTCAGGGCCGTCACCTCTTCGGCGCGGTAGTCGGTAGAACCCGTTCACGATCTGCAGCAGCCCGTCGGCCTGGCGAGGTGATCCCCACATCCCGGTGCCGGGGTCGGCGCGCGCGAGCAGCCACCCGAACACGGCCTCCAGGGCGCCGGGCCGTCCCGGCTCGTCCAGTCGGCGGTTGAACAGGAACGCGGTGCCCAGCACGTCCGTCCAGTGTCCCGCGTGCCAGGCGTGCTCCGCCCAGGGCTGGCGTTGCAGGCCGGTGACGATCTCGGCCGCGTCGCATTGGGCTCGCACCGTGTGGGGCGCACCGGGCCTGTCGGCGAACATCCCACCGGAGAAACAGCGGGTCAGGACCTCCTCGGCCTGCCGGCGCGCGGTCTCGGCGAACGCGGCCACCGCGGCGGCCAGGTCGCCGACGGCCGCGGCATCGGCGGACGGCCGCAGGCCGGGCACCCGCCAGCGCAGGACCTTCGCCGGGTTGCCCCCGACGATCGCCCCGGCCGGCACGTCCTTGGTGACCACGGCCCCGGCGCCGATCACCGCGCGGTCGCCCACGGTCGCCCCGTCCAGGACCACCACGTGAGACCCGATCCAGACGTCGTTCCCGACACGGATGCCGCGGGAGCCGATCGGCTGCCGGAACACCTCGGTATCGGGATCGGACACGGTGTGGTTGAACGCCAGCAGCGAGGTGTGCGCGCCGATCCGGACCGCGTCACCGAGCTCGATGTCACCGCGGACGACGGTGTAAGGGTTGATCGTGCAGTCCCGGCCGGTCAGCAGCGATCCCGTCAGGTACGCGCCCGCGGCGATGTAGCTGCGCGAGCCGAGCCGCAGGACGTCGTTCTGCACCGCCGCGAGCTCGGAGACGAAGCACGACTCGGCGAACTCGGAGCCAGGATGGTTCTCGATGAGCCGGCCCTGCAGGTCGAGCTGCCGAGCATGCTCATCCGCACCGGCCTCGGACCAGAAGGACCAGGGTGAGTAGCCGAAGTGGCGACGAGCCGACGTTGCGTCGGCCTCGGGATGAGTTTCGGTCACGATGATCCATTCTGGGGTGGCGCCCCCTGCGGCCCGGCCCTGTGGGGCGATTCCAGTCTCGTAGGAATGATGAAAACGTTTACTATATCGTGAGCTAAAACCGTATGCCGACGCTCCCCTTCCCGCAAGGGGAGTCGGGCGGGGACGCCCACCGGCCGCAGGGTGCGACCCGGTTCGACCATCTCGGCACACTGCCTGAATCACCTGCTGGACATGGCTTCCGATAAATGCCGGACGCCCTTTCCCCGATGCGGCGCCTCTTGACAGAGGATCTGGGGGCGTGATGCCATCGGTCCTTGGTAAACGCTTTAACAATAAGTCGTTTCGACGGGTCACGCCTCCCTGAACGGAGTGCCCACGGCCGCGATGTCCCGCCGGGATCTGCTCTCAAGCGCGGCGGCGGTGCCGCAGGACAGCCCGGCATGAACGCCGGACCCGCGCGGCCGAGGCCACGTACGAGGCCGTTGCGATGGTGTGTGGCCCGCTCGTGGACGGAGCCCCGCCGAAGTGACCGAAGGGCGGCGCGCCCGCGTTCCCATCACCAGAGAAGGAAATCGATGATGACAGGAAATCGACGCGGCGGCACGCGCCGCCTGAGGGCACTGGCGCTCTGCGCCCTGACCGGCCTGACGGTCGGCGCGGCGACGGTGCCGGCGGCGTCCGCCCCGGTACCGGCACAGGCCCAGACCGCCGGTCACGGCGTGGGTCCGCGGCTCATGGAACGGCTCGATCGCGGCGTGGTGGCCGTACGGTCGGGCGAGAAGGAGGTGCTGGTCAGCTGGCGCCTGCTCGGACTCGACCCCAAGGGCGTCGGCTTCGACGTCGAGCGGTCCACCGACGGCGGGCCCTACCGCAAGCTCAACCGCGGGGTCCTCACCAAGGGCACCAACTACGTCGACGCCACCGCCGACCTGAGCAGGTCCAACCGCTACCGGGTGCGGCCGGTGGCCGACCGCCGGCCGCAGCCGCCGAGCCGGCCGTTCTCCTTGTCGGCGGGCCACGCGATCGAGCCGGTGGTGCGCGTCCCGCTGCGCGAGGGCGGGCCGATCAAGTTCGTCTGGGCCGGCGATCTCGACGGTGACGGCGTCTACGACTACGTTCTGGACCGCCAGACCACTCCGCAGAAGCTCGAGGCCTACCGCGGCGACGGCACGCTGCTGTGGGAGGTGGACCTGGGCCCCAACAGCACCGACCAGAACAACATCGAGGGCGGCTCGTCCACCATCGACGTCGGCCACAACGACGGTGTCACGGTCTACGACCTCGACGGTGACGGCCGGGCCGAGGTGGCCGTCAGGGTCGCCGACGGCGTCACCTTCGGCGACGGCACCGAGCACACCGAGACCGACGACGTCCGTCAGTCCATCGCCGTCCTCGACGGCCGCACCGGCGCCCCCAGGGCGACCGCCCCCGTTCCGGACGACTACCTCGCCGACGGCCCCATGTACGCCCGCTTCGGCGTCGGCCACCTGGACGGCCGTACCCCCAGCCTCGTGGCGTACATGAAGAACCGCGTCGGCAACGGCGGCTTCAATCTCATGTACAGCGCCTGGAGATTCGACGGCCGCTCGCTGAACCGGCAGTGGAAGTTCCTGCGCGGCGGGCAGGATCTCCCCGACGGGCACAACACCCGCATCGTGGACGTCGACGGCGACGGCCGCGACGAGGTCGGCGAGATCGGGTTCCTGCTCAACGGCGACGGCACCCTGCGCTACAGCCTCGCCCCGCAGGGGATCATCCACGGTGACCGATGGTTCATCGCGGACATCGACCCCGCCAGGCCGGGGCTGGAGGGGTACGGCATCCAGCAGGACCATCCCGGCGGGCTGCTCGATTACTACTACGACGCCGCCACCGGCGCCATGATCTGGAAGCACACCGCCGGAAGCCCGGGCGCCGACGCGGGCCGCGGCATGGTCGCCGACATCGACCCCCGCTTCCCCGGCATGGAGGTCTGGTCCATCAACGGCGAGGTGAACTACGAACAGGGCAAGCCCACCGGCCTCTACAACACCGCGACCAACCGGCTCGTCGAACCCGACACCACCAAGCAGCCCTGGCCGCACATGGGCGTGTGGTGGGACGGTGACCCGCTGAGGGAGCTGTTCAACTCCGACCCCTTCCCCGAGCGGCGTGACGCCAGGATCGAGAAGTGGGACCCGTCCAACCCGGCCCCGCCCCCCGCGCTGCCCAGGCTGGTGACCACCTCGCGGTACGGCGCCGTCACCGCTTCGGGCAGCGCGGTCTACCCGCACCTGGTCGGCGACATCTTCGGAGACTGGCGCGAGGAGGTGGTGCTGACCAGCCCCGAGTTCGACGAGCTCGTCATCTTCACCACCGACCGGCCGACCGACACGCGCCTCTACACGCTGGCGCACAACCCCGCCTACCGCAACGGCATGACCCTCAAGGGTTACCTGCAGTCCAGCAACGTCGACTACTTCCTGGGCCAGGGCATGACCACACCGCCCCAGCCGAACATCGGGTACGCCGGCCCGCCCCGTGGCGAGTGACCCCGACGGATCAGCCCGGTCCGACGCGATCGCGGCGGATGCCCGCGCTCGCCTGACCGGCGGATTCGTCTCAGGCGCGTCCTCATCACCTGTGACCACGCTCAGTCACCGCCGAAAGTGAAACAGAACCGTTTTTCCACAGTCCCCGATCCTGGCTCGCCAACGAGATCCGTCGACGACGGACAACGTCGGTGGCGGTCCCTCGCCCGATCGACGCCGCCTTCGCGACGTGGAGGCGAGGGGCCCGACACTGCTCGGACCGGTGTGCCGCCGCGTTGCCCGGTACAGCCGGTGTCGTCCTGCATCCATTCGCGTCGGGGGGCGCACCGTGGTACGCCCGTTCGATATCGAGGAGATCTTCCCCGAGGTCGCCGCTGGACCACGGCGGCGGTCGGGCGGCTCGGCCCAGGAGCTGGCGGTGACCCTGATCGCCGACTACACCCTGCGTACCCGGGCCTGGCTTGGTCACCACCGGAAGTGAGCCGGAGCCGTTTTTCCACAGTCCCGCGCCGCATGCCTTCGATCCACGCCTCACCCTCTCGACAGACCAAGGCGCATGCCCCGTCGCCGACCCAGATGAGGTGCGGTCAACAGGGAGGCCGAGGAACTCCTCCCGTCCCTCGTCGGTGGTGCCCGGTATTCCTCGCCGGGGCGCGGGCTCGGCGGTGGGCGATGAGGGCGCGGTGGCCCTTGATCGCTACAGCGTGCTGCACTGTCCTGACTTCGGGCCCGTCACGGCGTTGGTGAATCCGTTGTTCACCGGCGGTGCGGCGTTGTCGCTGCACGACAACGGGCCGTTGATCTCGTTCCCGGCGATCACGTTCCACCGTTGTGTCCCGGTCACCGCCAGCCGGCCGATGATCGTGTTGCGGGCACAACCCAGTCGTGGGTTGCCGAACGTCACCGACGATGTCCCGGACACGCTCACCGGGCCGAAGACCTCGGTGTCGCAGACCACGACGGTACCGGCGCCTTCCGCGTTCACCGGGCCTCTGATCACCGCGTCGTTCACCTGCAGTGAGGCTCCGGCGCGCACCGACACCGGGCCCGAGATCGTCGCTCGGTCCAGGCATGTCACGCCGCCGGTCACTGTCAGCTGCCCGGAGTGCCAGCCGGTGATCGTCCGGTCGCAGTTAAGGGCGACGTACGCGTCGACCACGTCGACCACCGCCGTCACCGATCCGAACGTGGTGGAACCGCGGATCGCGAACCGGCCGGCCGCGCCGGTTCCGCCGTCCGGTACCGCGTCCCACACCACCGGGGCCGGCGTGGTCGAACCATCCGCCGTGGTCAGCACCCGCACCGAATCCGGTAAGGCGATTTCGCCGCCGACCCGTACGGCCGAGTACACGGTGTCCTCCACCACGTGCGACGCGTGACTCTTACTGAAGACGTCGATCGACGCGTTCGGCTCGTACGTGCGCGTCATTCCGGGAACGGCGCGGAACAGGGATTCCCATCTCGCCGGTTCCCACGCCAGCACGCCCAGTCCCCGGTTGTTCGGGATGTCGTTGACGATCTGGAACACGCGCTGCAGGGCGTCCGCCTGCCCCTGGATGGTCCGCGGATACGGTGAGTTGGGAAGCGGGGTCCCGTTCCCGCCCGAGGCGGGGTACGACGTCTCGGCAACTTCGATCTTGTACTTGGGGTGCGCTGCCGCCACGGCGTTGACGATGGACTCGTAGTACTCCGGCGACCCGTGCCACTGCGGGTAGTACGAGTGGGCGATGACGTCCGTGTCGGCGCCCTTGGCCTTGATCCGGGTCAGGTACTGGTTCCAGAACTCGAGCGTTTTGCCTTCGATGCCGCTGGTGATGACGTGCGTCTCGACCTTGATGTCCTTGCCGTGGGCGGCCGACACATCCCGGACCGCGCGGATGCCGGCCGCGGAGAGCGTGGCGAAGCGGTCCCACGCCTCGTCGTACAGCCGACGCTGGTCCGGGTCGGTGGAGCGCCAGTAGTTCCAGAGCAGGCCGCCACCGGGTTTCGACTGGTAGATCTCCGGCTGGTCCCGGAAATACGCCGGGCTGGTCACACCGGCCAGCGCGGCCTCACTGCCGAACATGAAGCCGTTTGCGATCTCGTTGCCGACGGCCACCTTGTCGGGTGTCGTGCCCTGCTCGATCAGCCGCTCGATATAGGCGTAGGTGTAGTCGTACACCGCTTTGGTCAGATCGCCGAACTCGAGCTGGGCCCAGGCCCGCGGCTTGGGTTGCTTCGACGGATCGGCCCACGAGTCCGCGTAGTGGAAGTCGACGCCCAAGCCCATGTTCCGTGCCGCGACCCACTTGGCCACCCCCGCCGATCGTTCCGGGCCCTGGTACGGCGTGGCCAGCAGACCGCCCGTGTCCTCGCTGCGAGGTTCGTTGAAGATGCGCAGCCGGGTGTATTCGAAGCCACGATCCTTGAGCACGTCGAGCAGGTGGGGTCCCGCGCCCCGGTCCGCCTCCAAGGGGTTCACCCAGTAGTTGCGCCCTTCGGCGACGTCGTTGTCGACCCAGGAGGCGTCGGAGCCGAGCACCAGCTCCTCGCGCAGGTAGTTGTAAACGCCGAGTTCACTGATTCCCACGGTCGCGCCGGGTGACGCTCCCGTGATCCTCACCCGTACGTATCTCGTCGCCGACTGGGTGAAGAGGTCGACCGATCCGCGGCCTGGCCGGTGGTTGGCCGAATGGTCGGCGATGACGCGCCAGTCGGCGCCGTTCGCCGACGACTCGATCACGTACTGGTAGACCGCTCCCGCGTCCGGGAAGACGACCCTGACCTTCCTCACGTTGTCGTAGGCCCCGCCGAGATCAAGAGTCAGCCATTGGCGCGAAGGCGTGCCCCCGGCGATCCACGCGGTCTGCTCGTCCTGGTCGATCGCCAGGTCGACGGTGGACGCCCCGCTGCCGGCCTTGACGCTCGCCCATGCTTTGGCGCTGATATTGCTCTCGATCGGCTTGATCTGCGCATCGCCGTGGAGCGCGGAGGCCGGGAGGGCCGGCCCCAATGTCGCCGCGCCACAGATCAGCGAGATTGTGGTGGTGATGCCTAATATCGTGCGAAGGGGATGCCTGCGCGTCATTTCCTGTTTCCCGTCTCTGCCCGAGCTTGTGACCGGTGAACACGGCGTCCTGGGCGGCCGCGTGTGGCGGATGCGGTCTCCGCACGGCATCGAAGCCGGGGCGTCCCGCTTTCGGACGTCCCCGGCGTCTCAGCGGCGGATCATCGGATCCTGGGTACGGGGACCTTGGCCCAGTCGAGGTCGGCGGCCAGGTAGAAGCCGGGGTAGGCGGGCTGGTTGTAGCCCGTCTGCTGCCTGGCCACCTCGACCCGGTACTGCGGGTCGTGCATGAGGGTGTAGAGCTTGCGGTCGGTCACCTCGGTGCTGAGGTGGACGCGGGCGGCGGTGCTGTCGGTGGTGCGCATCACCAGTTCCTCGCGCCAGTCGCCGAGGATGTCGGCGACCAGGCCCGGATTGCCCTTGGTCCCGTTGTTGGCGAGGGTGCCGGTGGCTGTCAGCAGCGTGCCGCGCTTGAAGTCGTCGACGGTGGGTGTCTGCGGCACCGTGGTGGCGGTGCCGTTGACCAGCTGGGTGGTCATGTCGGCTGCCCAGCGGATGCTCTGGTTGGTGCCGGGCGTGATCACGCCCAGGTGCTCGCCGCGCGCGGACCACAGGCCGGCCTGGATCTCCTGGTTGGGCGGCATCGCCGACCAGGCTTCCATGCCGCGGACGGCCGGGTCGATGTCGCCGACCATGCCCCGGCCGGTGTCGCGGCCGCTGTAGCCGCCGAACAGGACCCGGCCGGTGGCGGCGTCGCGCATGGCCCAGCCGTACGGCGCCCACGTCCCGCCCTCGTGCACGGTCCAGATCTCCAGACCGGGCCGGTCGGGGTCGAGGTCGCCGACGTGCATGGCGTCGCCGTGGCCGAGCCGGACGTTCTGGCCGGGCACGCTGCTGTTCGGCGGGGCCACGTCGAAGGAGGAGTACAGCAGGCTGCCGTCGTCGTCGATGGTGGCCGCGCCGTACACGATCTCCTGCCTGCCGTCGGCGTCGACGTCGGCGACGCTCATCGAGTGGAACCCCTGGGTGGTCAGGGTGGCGAAGGCGGGATTGCTGCCGTCGACGCCGTGTGGGGAGGCGTTGAAGGGGTTGGCCATCGGGGCGTGGCCGCTGTCGACGAACCAGCGCTCCTTGAGCGTGCGGCCGTTCCAGTCGTAGGCGACCAGGGTGGTGCGGGTGTAGTAGCCGCGGGCGAAGACCGCTGAAGGGCGCTTGCCGTCGAGGTAGGCCACCGAGGACAGGAAACGGTCGACGCGGTTGCCCGGCTCGATGCGGGCCATCGCGTAGTCACCCCACAGCAGGCCGTCGTCTCCCCGGCCGGGCTTGTAGTCGACGGTCTGCAGTTCCCTGCCGGTGGCGCCGTCGAAGACCGACAGGTATTCGGGGCCCTTGACGACGAAGCCGGCGAACTCCCGCAGGCGGTTGTTGCCGCTGCGCGAGGGCGCGTAGACGTCGACGAAGTGGGTGGCCAGCTCGGTCGCCGCCTGGCGGGAGAGCGGGTAGGTATGCGTCGGCGTGATGCCGAAGGCCTGCTCCAGCGTCGCGGGCCAGCGCCCGGTGACCACCTCGGGGTGCTCGTGCCACGTCATGAACATGTCCACGAGGTGGTCGAAGTAGCCCGCGGCGCTCAGGCGGTAGTCGTCGGTGTGCGAGTAGCCGGGCCGCGGCATGGTGACGAACCGCTCCTTCTGGGGATTCCCGGCGGTGTCGTAGCGGATGACCTTGGTGCCCGGCGCGGTCTTCAGCATCACCTCCGAGCGGCCGTCGCCGTCGAAGTCGTAGACCAGGAACTGGGTGTAGTGCGCGCCGGACCTGATGTTGACGCCCAGGTCCAGCCGCCACAGCAGCCTGCCGTCGAGCGTGTAGGTGTCGAGGTAGGTCGGGCCGGTGTAGCCACGCTGGGAGACGTCCTTGGCGTTGGAGGGCTCCCACTTGACCACCAGCTCGTAGCGGCCGTCGCCGTCCACGTCGCCGACGCTCATGTCGTTGGCCGCGTAGGTGTACGTCTCCCCCACCGGGGTCACGCCGTCGGCGGGCTTGCGAAGCGGCACATCGTAAAACGATTCACTCCAGGGCCGGACGACAGCACTCTTTCTGCCCTCCCTGCCCCTTGTGATCGGGGCGACCGCGTACCTGGAGGCGGGCGTGCCCGCGACGTCCCGGTAGTTGGTGCTGTCGGTGACCGTGGCGATCGGGCGGCCGTCCCGGTAAAGGCGGAAGTCGGCGCCGAGCATGCCGCTCCGGCCCGTCCCGGTCACCTCAGTACCCAATAAACGCCAGCTCAGGAAGATACCGTTCGGGGTGGTCGTGGCGACGAGACCGCGGTCGAGGCGCTCCATCCGGATGCGCGGATCAGCGGCGGCGGGGGTGACCGTGAGGACGCACACGAGTGCGGCCAGGATCGTGAAGGCTGAGCGGGCGGCGCGCATGACGGAGCTCCTGGGGGGTCGGAGCGGTTAAAACGATATACCTGCTGGAGATTATGAGCGTTAACATCGGCAGTCAAGACTTCGCTCTCTCCGGTATTCGGAGTTCGCTCCCCGGCCTCTCCGCCTCGTCGCCCCCGTACTTCGCGACACGGTCGAGCTCCATCCGCGGCTCATACCGCACCCGACCTGGACGGCTTCACAACGAGACCATCCGCAGCATTCGACGTCCGCGCCGCCGTTGATCCCGACCCTTCACAGGCAGTGATGAAGGGAAAGCATGAAACCTTCACGCCGCCGCCGGGGAGTGCCAAGGGCTCTGGGAGCGCTCACAGGGCAAAAAAAGGCCTTGTCGCCACCAGGGGCGATCACATCCTCGTCGGCTGGGCTTTCAGCTCGGACTTCAAATGGGCACTTTCCGGGCGTCAAGTTGTGCGTTACTGTGCACGTTCACAGAGCCCCATCAAGCCTGTGAGAAGAACGCGTGGCCTTACCCCCTACCCTGACCTGCGGCTTCGCACCCGATCCCCCGTCACCCCTGCCGCAGAACCTGCGGCGACACACCCTCCGCCTGATCGCGACCGTCGGCACCGCCGTCCGGCGCAACGACACCAGGACGGCTCAAGCGGACTGACCGCCCACTCGAGCCCCAAGACGCGAGCGCCAGCGGGTCTTTCTGTCACGCCTGTCCACAGACGGCCTTGGCCGGCGGCACCGGCCCCATGCACGACCGGCCGCGCCGCCTGCTTCGGCAACTGCTGTGATCCCCGTTTCTGATCTCCGCCCTGACCATCGGAGGACTCCATGAAAAGGATCTTGGTGGCATGCGCCGCCGTGACCGTCTCCGCCGGGCAACCGGCCCACGCCGCCGCATCGCTCAGCGTACTCTCGGCGCAGACATCTGCTCCTTGCGGCGCGCGCTGGATCTGGGCGCGAAGTACTCCGACGCCGGTGACGTGCAGTGAGATTCGCCGGACATCCTCAAGGAGGTCGGCATCGACCACGCCCGCCTGCGGATAAGGACAAGGTGCTGCAGCATGCCGGAACGGTCAAGGCCAAAGGGCTGAAGCAGATGGTGGACTTCCACTACTGCGGCGCCTGAGCCGACCCCAGCAAGTAGTACAAGCCGACCGCCTGGCCCAGGCAACCGCAGATCGACGTCTATCGCGAGCAGCGGTGACGAGCGGACAACATGGCCGCCTTCGACAGGACCGGCCACATCGATCCTCATGTTCAGTGGACACCGTAAGCCTGAGCCACCGTACCCGCCGAGCACCCTGCTCCCGGCAGGGCCAGGGCCCGTGCCACCCGGGACGCCGGCCCGTAAGAAGCCGATGGTCCGTCGTGCAGACGACGCCGTACCAGTGCAAGCCTCACGAGAAAGCGCGGAATCACATGGGTTCTCCTCGGTCGGATGGCCGCGTGCTCGGCCCGCCGGGCTCTTCGAGAGTCGTCGTTCTCACCGTCCTCGCCTTCCTGGCGACCATGCTGTCCGTACCACTCGCGGCTCCGGCCGGGGCGGTGACGGATCTGGCGCTGGGCAAGGCCGCCAGCACCGACTCCAGCCAGTCCGGGCGTGGCGCGTCTCTGGCCAACGACGGTGACACCACGACCCGCTGGTGCGCCGCCGACGGCGGGACCGGCCATTGGTGGCAGGTCGACCTCGGAAGCGCGGCGACACTGACCGGCACGCAGGTGCGCTGGGAGTTCGCCCGCGCCTACAGATACCACGTCTCGGTCTCCACCGACGGCTCGACCTGGACGCGGGTGGCCGATCGGACGGCGAGCACGTCCACCGCCCAGGTGCAGGGCGACACCTTCTCCGCGACCGCCCGGTATGTGCGGATCACGGTGACCGGCCTCGCCGCGTCAACGTGGGCGAGCATCGCCGACTTCAAGGTCTTCGGCACCGACACCGGTCCCCCGCCGGGGCCGGAGCCGGATCCGGCACTGCGCTCCAGGTGCACCGGCGCCTCGCCGATCATCTGCCACTTCGACGTCCAGCCGGGCAACTACGACGTGACCGTGATCCTGGGCGATGCGGCCACCCCGGGCGTGACAAGCGTGCAGGCGGAGGCTCGGCGTACGGTGTTGCCCTCCGTGCCGACGGCGGCGGGTTCGTACGCGCGGTATTCGTTCACGCTGAACGTGCGCCAGCCCGAGGGCCAGCCGACAGGACAGGGCGGCACCGGGAGGTCTGGTCTTGACCTGGTCTTCTCCGGGACGGCCCCGAAGTTGAACGGGATCGGGCTGGCCCCTTCGAGCGGGCCCGTGCTGTATCTGGCGGGCGACTCGACCGTCTGCGACCAACCGGTCGCGCCGTACACCGGGTGGGGGCAGCAGCTCCCGCAGTACTTCAAGCTGGGCCTGTCGGTGGCCAACTACGGCGACTCGGGCGAGAGCTCGGGCAGCTTCCTGTCCAACTCGGCGCTGTTCCCCGCGATGAGGCCGCTGATCCGGAGCGGCGACACGGTGCTGATCCAGTTCGGGCACAACGACAAGTCGACGACCGCCTCGGCGTTCGCCTCGAACCTCACCAGCCTGATAACCCAGGTGCGGTCGCGAGGCGGAACGCCGGTGCTGGTCACGCCACCGGTGCGGCGGCTGTTCTCGGCCGACGGCACGCTTAACTCGACGGCGCTGCACGTCAACGGCGTGGGCGTGAACCTCCCGGCCACGATGCGGCAGGTGGCGGCGACGCAGAACGCGCCGCTGATCGACCTGACCGCCGCGAGCGAGGCGCTGGTGGAAGGGCTCGGCCCAAACGGCTCGGCCGCGCTCTACCTGCCGGAGCTGAACGACAACACGCACTTCTCCTCGAACGGAGCGAACGAGATGGCCAAGCTCGTCGTGCAGCGCATGCGCGAGCTGAACCTGTCGTCGTTTCCTTACCTGCGATAACCCACCCCCCACCCACCCGTTGGAGTTTTCATGTCCTTACGCAGACCACGCACCGCACTGCTGTCCGCCGGCGTCGCGCTGACGGTGGCCACCACCGGTGTCGCCATCGCCGCGGAAGCCTCCGCGGCGACCCGCTACGAGGCGGAGAGCGCGCCGGCCACGTGCGCCGGTCTCATCGAGTCCAACCACGCCGGGTTCTCCGGCAGCGGATTCTGCAACGCCGACAACGCGGCGGGCGCGGCGGCGCAGTTCACCGTGACCGCGCCCGCCGCCGGCACGGCCACCATCAACATCCGCTACGCCAACGGCGGGACCTCCAACCGTCCCGCCGACGTGCTGGTCAACGGCACGGTCGCGCACACCGGCAGCGCGTTCGACCCCACCGGCGCCTGGACCACCTGGATCACCAAGACACTGACCGTGTCGCTGAACGCCGGCGACAACACCATCCGGCTGAACCCCACCACCGCCGGCGGCCTGGCCAACATCGACTACCTGGAGACCGACCAGGGCGGTCCGAACCCGAACCCGACCGGCCGCCAGATGGAGGACCTCAACCGCGGCCTGATCAGCGTGCGCTCGGGAAGCGGCAACCTGGTCTCGTGGCGGCTGCTCGGCACCGAGAGCATGAGCACCGGGTTCAACCTCTACCGCGGCTCGACCAAGCTGAACTCCTCACCTCTCACCGGCGCCACCAACCATTTGGACAGCGGCGCCCCGGCCGACGCCTCCTACACCATCCGCGCGGTGGTGAACGGGGTGGAGCAGGCGGCGTCCGAGCCCTCGCTGCGCTTCGCCGGCGGCAACTACCTGGACGTGCCGATCTCCAGGCCGGGAAGCAACTACACCGCCGGGGACGCGAGCGTCGGTGACGTGGACGGCGACGGACAGTACGAGATCTTCCTCAAGTGGGATCCGAGCGACCAGAAGGACAACTCCCAGTCCGGGGTCACCAGCAACGTCTACATCGACGCCTACCGGCTCAACGGCCAGCGGCTGTGGCGCGTCGACCTGGGCCGTAACATCCGGGCGGGCGCGCACTACACGCAGTTCCAGGTCTACGACTACGACGGAGACGGCCGGGCCGAGCTGGCGGTCAAGACCGGCGACGGCACCGTGTCCGGCACCGGGCAGGTGATCGGCAACGCCGGCGCCCTGCACCGCAACTCCGACGGCTACATCCTCACCGGCCCCGAGTACCTGACCGTGTTCAACGGGCTGACCGGCGCGGCCATGTCCACGGTGAACTTCGATCCGGCCCGCGGCAACATCAACGACTGGGGGGACAACTACGGCAACCGCGGCGACCGGTTCCTGGCCGGCACGGCCTACCTGGACGGCCAGCGGCCGAGCATCATCATGGGCCGCGGCTACTACGCCAAGAGCACGATCGCGGCCTGGGACTTCCGCGACGGCCAGCTGACCCGGCGCTGGAAGTTCGACTCCGGCAGCGCCGGCAGCCAGTGGACGGGCCGCGGCGCGCACTCGCTGTCCATCGCCGACGTCGACGGCAACGGCACCGACGAGATCATCTACGGCGGCATGACCATCAACGCCAACGGCACCGGCCGCTACACCACCGGCTTCTACGCCCACGGCGACGCCCTGCACGTCGGAGACTTCGTGCCCGGCCGTGCCGGCAAGGAGATCTGGATGATCCACGAGCAGAGCTCCGGCGCCGCCGCCACGCTGCGCGACGCCGGCAACGGCTCGGTCATCATGCAGAAGAACAACACCTGCAACTGCGAGGGCCCGGCCCGCGGTGTGGCCGCCGACATTCACGCTGGTAACGCCGGCGGAGAGTTCTGGGGAACCGGCACCGGCCTGGGCAATCTCTTCAACGCCTCCGGCGGCAATGTCGGGCGTAACCCCAGCAGCTACAACTTCCTGGCCTGGTGGGACGGCGACCCGGTGCGGGAGCTGCTGGACGGCAACCATGTCGACAAGTACGGCACCGGCGGCGACACCCGCCTGCTCACCGCCTCCGGAGCGCACTCGGTCAACGGCACCAAATCCACCCCGTCCCTGTCCGGCGACCTGTTCGGCGACTGGCGTGAAGAGATCATCCTGCCCCGTGACGACAACGCCGCGCTGCGCATCTACGCCACACCCGTCCAGACCGACCGGCGGATCTACACGCTGATGCACGACGCCCAGTACCGCGTCGCCGTCGCCTGGCAGAACACCGCCTACAACCAGCCGCCGCACCCCAGCTTCTTCCTCGGTGACGGCATGAGCACCCCGCCGCAGCCCAACATCTACCTCCGCTGAAACATCCGGCGCTCCGGCGGCCCGGCACCCACCGGGCCGCCGGGCCGCCGGGCCGCCGGGCCGTGACCCGGGCCGATGGCGAGTCGCCCCCCAGCCTCCCCTCGCTCCCCAGGAGCCTCGATGAAATGGCTACCGAAGATCTCGTTACTCGCGGCGATGACGATGGCACTGGCCGGTGCTCCCATGGCGTTCGCGACAGGCGCGCACGCCGCGACGACCCGGTATGAGGCAGAGTCGGCACCCGCCGTGTGCGGCGGTGTCATAGCCTCCGACCACTCCGGCTACTCCGGTGGCGGTTTCTGCGACACCACCAACGCGGTCGGCAGCTCCGCGCAGCTCACCGTGAGCGCACCGGCCGCGGGCACCGCCACCCTGGTCATCCACTACGCCAACGGCACCACGACGAACCGTCCGGCGGACATCGGCGTCAACGGGACGACGGTGCGGTCCGGGCTCGCCTTCGAGGGCACCGGCGCGTGGACCACCTGGGCGACCAGGAGCCTGCCCGTGCAACTGAACGCGGGAACCACCACCGTACGGCTCGCCGCGACCACCGCCGGCGGACTCGGGAACATCGACTACGTCGAGGTCACGACGGGCGGCGGGGACGGCTCGCCCACCGACTCGAACATCCGTTTCGTCGGCCGCTGGGACACCCGCGACAGCGGCGCCTACGTCCCCGGCTGGGCCGGCGCCTATCTCACCACGAAGTTCACCGGCACCACCGTCAAACTGAGGCAGCGCAACGCCATCGACCTCTACTACAGCATCGACGGCGGCCCCGACGTCTACCTGCAGAACGTGCGAGGCACCGTCAACCTCACCCCGGCACCGCTGGCGGCGGGCACCCACAGCCTGCGCGTGTCCTACCGGGTGGTGGCCGGCTCCTACCACGGCGACGCGGTGTTCCAGGGGCTGGTGCTCGACCCGGGCGCGCGGACACTGCCCGCCGAGCCGTCCCGCGGCATGGTGGAGTTCGTCGGGGACTCCATCACGGTCGGCACCACCACCTCGAAGAACGCGCTCACCGCCTACGGATGGCTGGTCGGCGAGCAGCTCGGCCTGGATCACATGCAGGTCGCCCAGGGCGGCGCCTGCCTGGTGAGCGCCACCGACGGCTGTGTCGGCCTGGACCGGCGGTTCGTGAAGGTGAGCGCCGCCGACGGGGCGGTCGACCATGACTTCACGCGTTACCAGGCGGACGTGGTCGTGATCAACCTGGGCACCAACGACACCGGTCACGGAGTGTCCACCACCCAGTTCCAGACCTCCTACACCGAGCTGCTGCGCACGATCCGCGCCAGGTACCCGGAGGCCGCGATCCTGGCCCTGGAGACCTTCCGCGGACGGTTCGTGCCGCAGACCCAGGCCGCGGTGCAGACCGTCAACGACGCCGGGGACCACAACGTCTTCTTCGTCGACACCGGCGGCTGGGTGCCCGCGGACGGCCTGACCGACGCCGTCCACCCCAACGACATCGGGCACCGCGCGATCGCGGCGAGGCTGGCACCGATCGTGGCCGCCCACCTCGCACCGAGCGGCGCGTCCACGTCCACGTCGAGCAGCGCGTCCTACACCTGCAACCCGGCTCCTGCCCCGGATGCCTCCGCGCCCGTGGACTTCTCCGGCGCGGAAAACGGCGCCGGATGCGCACCCGGCTGACCCGCCTGCCGCCGCTGCCGTACCCGCGATGACCCGGCCCCACCCACCTGCTGGAGTTCCCGATGTCCTTACGAAGAAGGCTGTCCGTCGCCGTCGCGCTGACGGTGGCCACCACCGGTGTCGCCATCGCCGCGGAAGCCTCCGCGGCGACCCGCTACGAGGCGGAGAGCGCGCCGGCCACGTGCGCCGGTCTCATCGAGTCCAACCACGCCGGGTTCTCCGGCAGCGGATTCTGCAACGCCGACAACGCGGCGGGCGCGGCGGCGCAGTTCACCGTGACCGCGCCCGCCGCCGGCACGGCCACCATCAACATCCGCTACGCCAACGGCGGGACCTCCAACCGTCCCGCCGACGTGCTGGTCAACGGCACGGTCGCGCACACCGGCAGCGCGTTCGACCCCACCCGCGGATTCCTGACCGAGACCTTCGACGTCGGCCGGGCCACCGGCGTCCCGGTCATCGACCTCCACAAACTGAGCTACACCCTCTACAACACCCTGCGCTTCTGCCCCTTCAACGGCGACTACTCCTCCGGCCCCGTCGGCGCGTTCTTCGCCGACGACCACACCCACTTCGAGGCGGCGGGCGCCCGCCAGATCGCGGGCCTGGTCACCACGGCGGTACGCGACCAGCAACTCGCCCTCTCGGCGTACCTGAGGTGACACTCGGCCCGCCCCGGGAGTCCCGATGAAATTCGTCGGAGATCTCAGTTGTCACGGTCGCCCAAGGCGATCCACTGGACATCTCCAAGAGCGCCGACGCGGACCACGACCACCACAGTCATCCCCGCATCCAAGGAGTCATCCATGACCATGCAACGACGGACATTTCTCAGCGCGAGCGCGGCCGGAGCGGCGGGCCTCGGCCTGTCCCTGCTCGGCGCGGGGCAGGCGCTCGCCGGCGTCGGGTCGCTGGACCCGGCACCGACCACGCCGTTCGCGGTCGGCGTGCGCCGGTATGACTGGACCCGTGGCAGCCGCCCGTGCACCACCTACGTCTACTACCCCGCCACCGGCACCCCCGGCGGCAACCCGGTGACGAACGCCTCGGTCGCCAACGGTGTCTTCCCCGTCTACAACTTCACCCACGGCTTCCAGAGCAGCCCGCAGAACTCCCTGTTCATCATCCGGGCCCTGGCCGCGGCGGGCTTCATCGTCCCCGCCCCGCATTTCAACCACAACTTCACCGACGTCAGGAACGGCGAGACCTCCAAGGACGTCTCGCAGGTCCTCACCCAGACCCTCGCCCTCAACGCGAGCGGACCGCTGGCCGGGCACATCGACATCGGCATCGGCGTCGGAGTCTCGGGCCACTCCCTGGGCGGCATGATCACCCATGGCCTGCTGACCTCCTGGCCCGACAGCCGGATCGTCTCCGCCAACCCGCAGTCCTGCGAGGACATGGGCAACCCCGCCGCCTCGGTCTCCGCCAAGGTCCTGTTCGTCCACGGCGACCGGGACTCGACCACGCAGTACGCCTCGGCCCGGCAGGCGTACACGGAGATGACCTGGCCCAAGGCGTTCCTCACCTTCGTCGGCGGCAGCCACACCAGCTTCTGGAGCGACAACCGCTTCCCGAACACCGTCGTCGACTGGGCCCGCTGGACCATGTACGGCGACACCGCCGCACGCGACCGCCTCCCGGCCGACGCGGCCGGGTCCAACACCAGGTGGGAGGCCCAACTGGGTGACTCGCCCGGCGGCCCGGCCGCCTACACCCTGGTGGCCCAGCACAGCGGCAAGGCCGCCGACGTCGACGGGGCCTCCACCGTCGCCGGCGCACGGCTCATCCAGTGGGCCACCGGCAATCGCCCCAACCAGCAGTTCGAGTTCGTGGACTCCGGCGACGGTCACGTCCGCCTCAAGGCCCGGCACAGCGGCCTGTTCCTCCAGCCCACGGGCACCGCGACCGGCGCGGACGTCGTCCAACGGGCCGACACCGGCGCCATCGGCCAGCAGTGGCGCGTGGTCGACCACGGCGGTGAGGTGATCAGCCTCGTCAACCGGGAGTCCGGCCTGGCCATGGACGTCTGGGAACAATCCACCTCCGACGGCGCCCGCATCTCCCAGTGGACCTACAACGGCAGCCCCAACCAGCGCTTCACCCGGCGCCGCGTCTGACACGAGACCTGCCGGGTCACCGCTCGGGCAACAGGGCGGGCGGTGCCCCGGCATGACGCGAACACCCCTTCACAACCACCCTGGACGGCTTCGATGACACAGCCCTTCCACAATCGGACCTCACCGCGACGCCCGTACAGACGTCGCACCATATTCGTCCTCGTCGGCGCGCTGATCGCGAGCGCCGCCGCACTGGTCACGGGACCGTCGGCGAACGCGGCCGTGATCGACCCGTTGGCGTACTACCAGATCGTCTCGCGGCACAGCGGCAAGGCGGTCGAGATCGCCGGCCAGTCGACCGCCGACGGCGCCGCCGTCCAGCAACGGACCCGCGCCGACCAGGCGGGCCAGCAGTTCCAGTTCGCCGACGCCGGCGGCGGCTACTACAAGCTCCGTGCCCGGCACAGCGGCAAGGTGGTGGACATCTCCTCGGCGTCCACGGCGAACGGCGCGAACGTCGTCCAGTGGGCCGACAACGGCGGCACCAACCAGCAGTTCCGGGTCGTGGACACCGACAGCGGATACGTCAAGCTCGTCAACCGCAACAGCGGCAAGGCCCTCGACGTCTGGGAGCAGTCCACCGCCGACGGTGCGCGGATCTCCCAGTACACCGACACGGGCGCCGCCAACCAGCAGTGGCAACTGGTCCGGGTCGGCACGGCACCGGCCCCGAAGTACGCCGGCTACCTGTTCAGCCACTTCACCGGCGAGGGCACCTCCGCCGGCGAGCAGGTCTACTTCGCGCTCAGCCAGGGCAACGATCCGACCCGGTGGCGCCAGCTCAACGGCGGACAGCCCGTGCTGACCTCGGCCGTGGGGACCCGCGGCGTGCGCGACCCGTTCATCATCCGTTCACCGCAGGGCGACAGGTTCTACCAGATCGCCACCGACCTGCGGATCTACGGTAACGGCAACTGGGACCAGGCCCAGCGGACGGGCAGCAAGTCCATCGTGGTCTGGGAGTCGACCGACCTGGTGAACTGGAGCGCGCCGCGCCTGGTCCGCGTCTCGCCGGACACGGCCGGCAACACGTGGGCCCCGGAGGCGTACTACGACGAGACACTCGGCCAGTACGTCGTGTTCTGGGCGTCGAAGCTGTACTCCGCCGGCGACCCGAACCACACCGGCACCACCTACAACCGGATGATGTACGCCACGACATCCGACTTCCGGACCTTCAGCGCCCCGCAGGTCTGGGTCGACAAGGGCTACTCGACGATCGACTCGACGCTCGTCAAGCACAACGGCACCTACCACCGCTTCACGAAGGACGAGCGGAGCGCGTCGCAGACCGCGTGCGGCAAGTTCATCCTCGCGGAGAAGTCGACGACCGTGCTCAACCGCGACTACTCGTTCGTCGCGGACTGCATCGGGAACAACGCGATCAACCAGGGCGAGGGTCCGCTGGTCTTCAAGTCGAACACCGAAGAGCGCTGGTACATGTTCATCGACGAGTACGGAGGCAGGGGTTACGTACCGTTCACGACCACCGACCTGAACACCCGGCAGTGGTCGCCCGTCTCCGGCTACACCATGCCCGGCCGGCCGCGCCACGGTACCGTCCTGCCGATCACCCAGGCCGAGTACGACCGGCTGCTGCAGCACTGGGGCTGAGCCGCCCTGTGGTGGAGCCGCCGGCCGCTCGACACGCCGAGCGGCCGGCGGCCCACCCGTGTGATCACCGGTCGAGGTCGCGCCTTGCCAG
Source organism: Streptosporangium sp. G12 (assembly GCF_052983175.1). Lineage (NCBI taxonomy): Bacteria > Bacillati > Actinomycetota > Actinomycetes > Streptosporangiales > Streptosporangiaceae > Streptosporangium > Streptosporangium sp. G12. The sequence continues at coordinate 52,617 of NZ_JBRIQO010000043.1, forward strand.
TTCTGCGGCTTTGCCTTTTTTCGCCGTACAGCCGGCAGAACCTCGGCGTGCTTGCCGGCCGACTCGCTGGTCATGGTCGTGTGAACGAAGGGGTAGTACTGTTTCCACGCTCTCGGACAGGAAGAGGATAGAGGCGGTGCTGCGACTCAGCGTTCCGGAACACTTCGGGCCACCTCGTACGGGACATCTGGCGATGGGCGACGAGCCTGGCCGGCCGGATGCCATCACGGTGAACTCTCGTCACCTGAGCAGGGGCGGGGCGCCCTGGTTCCCCATCATGGGCGAGTACCACTTCAGCCGCTACCCCGCCGCCGAGTGGCGGGAGGAGTTGCTGAAGATGCGGGCCGGCGGGGTGGGCGTCGTCGCCGCGTACGTCTTCTGGAACATCCACGAGGAGGTGCGTGGCCGTTATCTCTGGAGCGGCGACCACGATCTGCGCCGGTTCCTCCAGCTGTGCTCGGAGGTGGGGCTCGACGTGGTGGTGCGCATCGGGCCTTGGGGGCACGGTGAGTCCCGTTACGGCGGCTTTCCCGACTGGTTGATGGCGGCCGACTGCGAGCCGCGTACCGACGACCCCCGTTATCTCGCCTTGGTCCGTCCTTGGTTCGAGCAGATCGGTGCTCAGCTTCGGGGGCTCACCCGCGCCGGCGGCGGGCCGATCGTCGCGGTCCAGGTGGAGAACGAGCTGTACGACCAGCCCGGTCATCTCCTGACGATCAAGCGGCTCGCCCGGGAGTGCGGCATCGACGCTCCCTTGTGGACGGCGACCGGATGGGGGCACGCCCAGCTGCCGCCCGGTGAGGTGCTGCCCGTCTTCGGCGGCTACTCGGAGGCGGCGTGGGACACCGCGCACGACGGATGGCCCGCCCAGAGCCGGGCGCACTACTTCTTCGGGCCCGGCCGGGACGACGACTCCATCGGGGCCGACCTGCGTGAGACGGGCACCGCTCCCGGAGAAGCCACGGGCCGGCCCGCTTCGGCGTCCGGCGGGGAGGAACACCTGGCCGACTACCCGTTCGCCACCTGTGAGCTGGGCGGCGGCATGTACACCTCCTACCACCGGCGCGCGATCGTCGCGGCCCGTGATCTGGCGGCGCTCGCCATGGTGAAGCTGGGCAGCGGTTCCTCGTGGCAGGGCTACTACCTCTACCACGGCGCCTCGCAGAAGATCGGTGAGCTGTCGACGCTGCAGGAGTCGCACGCCACGGGCTATCCCAACGACTGCCCGGTGGTGAACTACGACTTCCAGGCCCCCCTCGGCGAGTACGGCCAGTTTCGCGACTCCTACCGGCACCTGCGCCTGCAGCACCTGTGGCTGGCTACCGACGGGGCCGCTCTGGCGACGATGAGCCTGGTCATGCCGGATGACGCGCCGTCCGACACCGCTGACCGCGCGTCACTGCGCTGGGCGGTGCGCTCCGACGGGGAATCCGGTTTCCTGTTCGTCAACAACCACCAGCCGGTCGAGACGTTGCCCGCACACGATGACGTCCGGTTCGCGATCACGATCGGCGGACGGGAACTGCTCGTGCCGTCGCGGCCGGTGTCGATTCCCTCCGGCGGCTACTTCGCGTGGCCGCTGAACCGGCCCCTCGGCGGCACGCTGCTGCGCTGGGCCAGCGCACAGGTGGTCTGCGTCCTGGACGGTCCGGAGCCGGTGCTCGTGCTGACGCAGACGGCGGGCCTGCCGGTCGAGCTGGCACTGGACGCGGCGACGGTCACCTCCGTCGACGGCCCCGCGACGGCGGCCCGCCTCGGTGACGACGTCGTCCTGTCGGCTCTCGTCCCCGGCCTCGACTGCCTGCTGCGGGTCGCCGCGCCGGACGGGACGACCACACGCGTCCTGATCCTCGACGAGGAAACGGCGCTGGCGGCGGTCCGCGCGCACGTCGCGGGCCAGGACCGGCTGGTGGTGTGCGACAGTCCCGTGGTGCCCGACGGAGACCATCTGGTCGTGTACGGTGACGCCCCCCTCCGGGTCTTCCCGCCCCTGCCCGTTCCCCTGGGAACGGGCAGGACCCGCCCGCCGGCCCCGGCCGAGGTCACCCACCTCGCCAAGGCCGGCCCGCCGCGGGCACCGGTGATCGACGAGGCGGCCGGGCGCGCGTCCGCGCCGGTGGACGCGGACTTCGACAACGCCGCCGTGCATCACCTCACCGTCCCCGAGGAGGCGTTCGACGGCGACGAGGAACTGCTCCTGCGCCTGGACTGGACCGGCGACGTCGGCCGCGCCTATGTCGACGGACGGCTCGTGGCCGACCAGTTCTGGTACGGCCCCGTGTGGGAGATCGGCCTGCGCCGCTTCCGCGACGAGGTCGTCCAGCACGGACTGGAACTGCGGCTGTTGCCGCTGGGGCCGGACGCACCCGTCTACCTCTCCCCCGAGGTCCGCCGGAATGTCGGCCCCGGCGGGCTGGTGGAACTACGCTCGGCCACGCTGGTCCCGGTGACACGCACCGTCCTCACCGCGGCGCAGGCATGATGAGCATTCTCGCCCGCGCGTGAGGCGGGCGGGCCTTCCTGCGGACGGTACGGGCACCACTGCCGGATATCCCGCTCATACCCACCGGAGGAACGGACACGGCGGATGTGCCCACCGGCCTGCTGATGCGCCACCGGCGCGTCGCCGGGCGAACCACCGTGACCTACCACCGCCACGGCCAGGCCGGATCCCGTCTGGCGCCGGGCGACCTACCGGGATCGCGGCCGGGTTCCGCACGCCTGCCGCACCTCACCGGCATCACGCCGACGCTCGGCGAGACGGTGACGGCCTTCGACGGCCGGCGGGACGTCACGGTGGAGCGCGGACGGGTTTTTCCGGTCGGCGGAGAAGTGGTCGCACTTCTCATCCTGCCGCGGAAAGACCCGCCCCCTCCTCCAGACCCCACCGGCTCTCACCAGCGTCGTGACCCGCGGCGGCCGGCTGTGGCTAACCGGCCGCGGCGTTGACGTCGAGGTGGTCGATGTTGGGCAGTCCGGCCGCCGTGGTCGGGTCCAGCCGGACGGTGTTGCCGCCGGCGTTCAGGGAGACGGTCAGAGCCTCGGTGGACCAGGCCGTCCACGTCCCGGTGGATCCGAACGAGACCGTCCCCACCGTGGATCCGTTGACGATCAGGTTCGCCGGCCGTGCGCTGCCGCTACTGGCGCCGTTGGCGAACCGGATCCCGAGTGTCGCCGTGCCGGCCGCCGAGGCGTTCACCGTGAACTGGGCGTAAGCGCCCACGGCGGCGTTGCCGTTGCAGAACCCGCTGCCGGAGAAGCCCGCCTGGTTGGAGTCGATCGTGCCCTGGCACACCGCCGGCGCGGTCTCCACCTCGTACCGCTGTCCCGGCGGCGTGCCACCGGAGGTCCTGACGAGTGCGAGGTCGTCGACGAAAAGGTATCCGTTGCCGCTCGCCGCTCGGACGGTGACGGTGGCGGTACCGGCCGCCAGCTGGATGCCGGCGAGTTCACGACGGGTCCAGCCGCTTGAGGCCGGGACGTTGAGCGTGCGCGAGTTACCGCCGGCGTCGGTGACCGTCACCTGCGCGGCGCTGAGCGAACCGGTGGTCCTGGCGAACAGCGACAGCCCGTAGGTGCCCGCCGGTACGGTGATCTGCTGCCGCACGCCACCGGCGTAGGCCTGCGAGGCCCCGATCTGCAGCGCGAAGCGAGATCCGTTGGCACCGCCGTTGGCGTTGGTCACGATCGAGCTCGGCCCGGACTCGCGGAAGTTCGTCCATCCCTGCACCTGGGGGACGATGATGCGGTCGGCCTGGAAGGCGGGGTTGAGAATGTAGTTGTTCGCGGGCCCGACACGCCACTCTCCGGTCGTGGCGTTGAACTGCCACTGGCTCACGGAGTGGAACTGCGGCCGGGCGCCGGTCCTGGTCACCGGCATCCACTGGTTGTAGCCGATGCCGTTCCAGGCGAAGTCGGCCCAGCGGTCACCGGCAAAGATCACCGTGTTCTGCTTGGTTCCCTTGACGGTGACGAAGAACCCGGTCTGGGTCACGTGGCTGTAGTCCATCTCGGTGCCCGCGAGCGTGTACTCGCCGGTGTAGGCGCCCTGGATGTTGCCGGTGGTCGACTCCAGGACGTGGGTGACCGAGGTGTTCCAGCCGTGCAGGTCCGACGCGGCGTGGTAGTACTTGCCGTCGAGCTTGAACATGGCGTTGCCCTCGCGCCCGGCGGAGTTCTGGCCGATCTGCACCCCGGGCTCGATCCGCAGCGAGTCGGACTCCCTCAGCTTGGAGACGAAGGCGCGGGAGCGTCCCTCCCGGTTGGAGAAGATCAGGTAGTCCTTGCCGTCGTCGTCGGTGAAGACGGTCTGGTCTCCGGTGCCCGTCGTGGGAGAGTTGACGATCTGGATCTGGAAGTGGGCGTAGTCGAAGGTGTCGGTGGGCGAGTCACCCCGGAGGATCAGAACCCCGTTACCGCCCATCGACGGGAGGTACGCCTGCACGAGGAGCACGTACTTGCCGGTGTTCTCGTTGTAGGAGACGCCAAGACGTCCCACCCAGCCCGCCTGGCCGAGGTTGGCCCCGCCGCCGAGACCCGTGGAGCGGGTGGCGACGCGGTTCTCGAACTTCCAGTTCACCAGGTCCTTCGACGAGTACACCGGGATCGACACGAACGAGACGTCGCCGTCGTACTTCCTCGTGGGATTGGCCCGATAGAGCTCGGCGCCCGTGTAGTGCACGCCGTACCAGTAGTAGGTGTCGCCGAACTTGAAGACGCCCCCGCCTTGGGAGTAGATGGGGTTGCCGCTGGTGTCGTTCCAGAAGGTGTCGTTGGTGATGGTCTGGAACGTCCCCTCGTCGGCGGCCTCCAGATCACCGGCGGCGGTCACCAGCGCCGTCTTCGCGGCGGCGACCTCCGAGGCGGTCGCCGAGGCATCGGCGACGACACCGGTCGCGGTGGTCAACGCCCTGGCGAAGGGTGCCCAGGAGGCGCCGGTGTACCTGCTCGCGGAGCGGGTCCGGTAGTCCGCGACCAGCCTTTTGAGGCCGCGAACCATCACCAGGCCGTCAGCGGCGCTCTGGAGCTTCGCGCGTGCGGTCGCGTCCTCGCTTCCCCCTCGCGTGAGCGCCGCCGTCGCGTTCCTGGCCGAGGAGAAGGACGCCCACGACTCAGCGGTGTAGTCCGCGGCGGAGTGACCGGAGATGTGACCGGAGGGAGCCGCGGCTGCCTGGGGTTCGGCCGCCGCGGCGATACCACCGGGTGCCGCCGATATGAACAGCAGCGCCGCGACGACCAACCCTCCCCGTTTCAATGCCTTACTCACGGTGCGCATCATGGTGTGCCTTTCGTTCATCATCGTGGCGACGGCGCTGTGCACGCTCAGCCGTTGACGTCGAGGTGGTCGATGTTGGGCAATCCGGCCGCCGTGGTCGGGTCCAGCCGGACGGTGTTGCCGCCGTTGTTCAGCGGAACCGTCACGGTCTTGGTGACCCACGTCGTCCAGGCGCCGGTGGACTCGAACGAGACCGTCCCCACCGTGGATCCGTTGACGATCAGGTTCGCCGGCCGTGCGCTGCCGCTGCCGGCGCCGTTGGCGAACCGGATTCCGAGCGTCGCCGTACCGGCCGCCGACGCGTTCACCGTGAACTGGGCATAAGCGCCCACGGCGGCGTTGCCGTTGCAGAACCCGCTGCCGGAGAAGCCCACCTGGTTGGAGTCGATGCTGCCCTGGCACACCGCCGGCGTGATCTCCGCCTCGTAACGCCGTCCTGACGGCGTGTCGCCGGACCGCTCGAAGGCCCCGAGGTCCGGGGCCTGCCCGGTGTAGGGCAGGCCGACGTCGGTGCCCTTGTCGACCAGGGTGCTGTTCGCGGCGGGGCGGAGATGAGGCAGCACGGGCAGGCTACCGTCGCCCTGGCGGGGCGCGTCCCAGCCGGAGGTCGACACGCTCTGGAACTGCGAGTCCGACAGGGCGACGCCCAGGTCCCAGGAGTTGTGCGCGGAGCTGGTGCCGGCCATGTTCGACGTCGGCGTGCCCGTGTAGGCGAGGTTGTTGCGCAGGTTTCCCCGGCCGGCGGCGGCGCCGCTGGAGGTGATTCCCAGCATGTTGAAGTTGGGGTGGTTGCCGTAGCCGGTGTTGTTGAAGTAGTCGTTGGCCACCGGGTGGTGGTTGGAGTAGAAGCCCGCCGCCTTGTTGAGGAAGGCGACGGAGAAGCGGACGGTGTGCTTCACCGCGCCGGAGTCGTACTCGGCGCCGAAGCCTCCCGCCTTGAAGCCGACGCCGTTGCCGGAAGGCGTCGTCGTCCCCGGCATGTACCCGTTACGCCAGGACCACGAGTGCTCGATGGTCACGGGCGAGTAGGTGGAGATGAGGTCGTAACCGTCATCGGCGTTCCACCAGGCGCGGCACCCGCGGAACACGTTCGCGGGCCGGCCGGCCGGCGTGTAGTGCACACCGAAACCGTCGGCGTTCTCGCCGGGCCCGTCCGAGCTGTTCGGGTCGTAGTTGTCGTGCGAATCCGAGTTGAGAACGAGGTTGCCGCCCCCGCCGTTGACGAACAGGCCGGTTCCCATGTGGTGGTGCGTGTTGATCAGCTCGAAGACGTTGTTGTCGCCCGAGACCCAGATGCCCCAGGACTCGGCGTTCAGGGTGTTGTTCTGCGGCACACCCCTGACCTCCAGCCCCTTGAGGTGGAGGTGGCTGCCGGTGACGCCGAACCCCTTGATCCGGCAGTTGTCCGTCATGCGGGAGAAGTCGAAGACCGGCTTCTCCCCGGGATAGGCCTGGTAACGGATCGGATTACCGGAGGCGCCGCTCTTGTTCAGGGTGATCGCGTCGACCCGGGCCGTCTGGCTGGCGCAGTTGCTGTTCGCGCGGGTGTAGGCGTAGGTGCCGCCCCGAAGGTAGACCGTGTCCCCGGGCTGGGCGGCCGCCTGCGCACGGGCGATCGAGGCCCACGGAGCGGCCTGGGTCCCCGCCGCGCTGTCGCTGCCGTTCGGGGCCACGTAGTAGACGGCCGCGGTGGTCGCGCCGCTCGCCGCGGTCGTGCCGGGCACGATCACGGCGACCATGACCAGGATCGCCGGGGCGGCGACCCGGCGAAGAGCTCGCCACCGTTGTGTGAGATGCATCGGGATCTCCTTGGCCGGGTGATCAGGATGAGCTTGCGAAGGCGGACGACCGAGCAGGCCGGATGGAGAAGGGCCGGCCAGGGCCTCCCCGGGTACGCGGCGATGTCGGAGTGCCTTCTGACATCGGCGAAGCCGACACGCCGGCTCGTTCCGAACTGATCACTGGGGGTGTGGATGATTCGCGGACAGACGGTCCCTGCCAGGCGGGTCGCGACCGGCGCTCCAGCAGTGCCGGACGCGATCCCACGATGGGAGGAACAGAGTGGGGCGAGCCTGTACTTGTTTCGTCTTCGTTGCAGCGAGGAGCGCAGATTGTTAAAGCGGTTTAACCACAAGAGGTGAGCCGCTGTCAACATCCGTCGTCGACCTCGCGGTAAAAGTCACCACCGGCCAGCCGAGCCGATGGGTGCGCCCTGAACGTTTCATGCGCCAGGGCCGGGATCCGTGCCGCCGGCGGACGAGGTCGGACACCAGACCCGGTGTCCGGCCGGCCGTCCGGGACCGCCGCCGCACGCGGACGGCTCGCGCAGGACCGCCGCCCTCTGGACTCCCACGACCGGTCAGAACACGATGAAAACGTTTACGAGAGAACTGGCCTGAAGGTCGACGAACACCGGCGGCACGGCGAAACCGTACGCCAGTACACGCGGCACTCCGAGAGCTCGATCGCGCGTCCCGCCCCGTCCCCTCGCTCGCCGTCGTCGCGTCTCGGCACCGACCCGGTGAAAGTTTCACAGCATGGGCCGCGTCATGGTGGGAAATCTTCGGCGACGCCCGTCCCGCGACGGGCGCACAACCAGACTTCCATGACGTCGGTGACGCGGCCGGGCAACGCGTCGGCACACTCGCAGGTCCAGGTCTTGATGAACACGTCGGCGTGACGATGGCGCGGCGGAGGGGGAAGCCACCTTCCCTGCGATCGGGAAGCCCGTGGTCACGATGAGTGATCGCGACGACGCCGTGTGTCCTTCATGTCGTTCCGGGAGATGCCGCACGCCCCCTTGACGAAGGCGATGTTGGTGTTAACACTAAGAATCAATCTCCTCACAACCCCGTGAACCGCTGGTTGCACAGAGGAGTGTTAACGCTAACAACATCGGCGACAGCCCTTTGTTGAGCACCCGCATCAGAAGACTTCCGAGAGGAAGAACAACCGCCTCCGCCGTTGATTGTTAACGTTAACAACCATTGTGACCTGTTCCCTCTGCTGATCGTCCAGACAAGAGGACCCCCCATGAACAGACTCTCAAGCCCTCCCCTCCGACACGACCGCCGTGGCGTCGGCGCCGCCTTAGCGGCAGCCGTCGTGGTACTGCTCGCGTTGTGCCAGTCGATCGTGACCGCGTCCCCGGCCGCCGCGGCCGTCATCGACACCGGCGCCTCCTACGTCCTGGTCAACCGGCACAGCGGCAAGGCGATCGACGTCCTCGACCGCGCCACCGGCGACGGTGCCCCCATCGTCCAGTGGTCCCGTAACGACGGCGCCTGGCAGCAGTGGCAGTTCGTCGACTCCGGCGGCGGCTACTACCGGCTGCGCTCACGCCACAGCGGCAAGGTGCTCGACATCTCCTCCCGCTCCACCGCCGACGGCGCCAACGTCGTGCAGTGGGCCGACAACAACGGCACCAACCAGCAGTTCCGCGTCCTCGACAGCGACGCGGGGCACATCCGCCTGATCAACCGCAACAGCGGCAAGGCCCTGGAGACCTGGGAGTGGTCCACCGCCGACGGCGCCCGCCTGTCGCAGTACACCGACGCCGGCGGCGCCAACCAGCAGTGGCAGCTGGTCAAGCTCGGCGGCTCCGGTGACCCCACCACCCCGCCGTCCGCCTACCCTCCTCCCGGCCCGGTCGCCGGTGACGTCGGCGTGCACGACCCGGAGGTGACCAAGACCCCGGGCGGCACCTACCTGCTGGCCCACACCGGTGACAACATCTCGCTCAAGACCTCCACCGACCGCACCACCTGGCGCAACGCCGGGTCGGCCTTCCCCGGGGGCGTCTCGTGGGCGCACCCCTACACCGGTGGCGGCAACCACGTGTGGGCGCCCGACATCACCTATGTGAACGGGCGCTACCACATGTACTACTCGGCCTCCAGCTTCGGCTCCAACCGTTCGGCGATCTTCCTGGCCACCTCCACCACCGGCGCCTCGGGATCGTGGACCCACCAGGGCCTGGTCATCGAGTCCCGAACCAGCGACAACTTCAACGCCATCGACCCCAGCATGACCATCGACGCCCAGGGCCGCTGGTGGCTGACCTTCGGCTCGTTCTGGTCCGGTATCAAGCAGATCCAGCTCGACCCGGCCACCGGCAGGCGCACCGGCACCACCCTCACCAGCGTCGCCGGCCGGGGCGGCGGCGCCATCGAGGCGCCCACCCTCGTCCGCCGCGGCGACCACTACTACCTGTTCGTCTCCTTCGACCGGTGCTGCCAGGGCGCCTCCAGCACCTACCGGATCATGGTGGGCCGCTCCACCTCGGTCAACGGCCCCTTCACCGACCGCAACGGGGTGGCGATGAACTCCGGCGGCGGCACCGAGATCCTGGCCGGCCGCGGCAGCGTCCACGGCCCCGGCCACCAGACCTACCTGGACGACACCGACGGGTCGATCCTCTTCTACCACTACTACGCCGACAACGGCGCGTCCCTGCTCGGCATCAACAAGCTCGGCTGGGACGCGGCCGGCTGGCCCTTCGCCTACTAACCGACATGCGGGACCGAAACCGGGGCCCGGCCGACCCGATCGTCCCGCCTCGCCCCGTGGCGGCTCCGCTCCGGCGACGTGGCCGACCCGCCGTACCCGCACGCCGGAAACCTTGCTCTCACCCCTCGCGGACTGACCGTCGCCGGTCAGGCCGCCCAGGCCACCTTCCGGGTGGCCCGGGTGACGGGCGACCTCGCCCGATCCCCGGTTCGCGGACCGGCCCCGCCCCCGGCACCGATACCCGTAACCCGAACGATGTCAGGAGTGACCGTTGTTACTGTCCCCTCCCCGAGGAACGGCATGGCGAGTGCTGCTGCTCGCCTTGGCCGGCGTGCTGGCCCTTGCTCTTGATACCGCCGTCAGCCCCGGTCGCGCCGCGGCGGCGCCCGGGCCGTCCTTCACCAATCCCGTCGTCGGAACGCCCAACAGTGCCGACCCGACGCTGGTCTTCCACAACGGCTTCTACTACTACGTCGCCACCACCTGGTCGGCCGACGTCGTGATGCGCCGCTCGGCGACGATCGCCGGTCTGCGCAGCGCCCCCGAGCAGGTCGTCGTGCGGACCGGCGGCAACACGATGTGGGCCCCGCACCTGGAGATGGTCGACAACCGCTGGTACCTGTACTACTCGGTGGAACAAGGCAGCCTGCCCCGCCGCACCCACGTCGCCGAAAGCGCCGGCTCCGACCCGATGGGCCCCTACACCATCCGCGGGATCGTCAACCTGATGCCCAACAACGGGTGGGCGATCGACGCCAGCCTGCTCAAACTCAACGGCAATCTGTACATGACGTTCTCGGCCTTCGCCTCCGACGGCCTGCAGTCGCTGTTCATCGCGCCGATGTCCAACCCGTGGACGGCCGGCGCCTTCGGGACCCGGATCTCAACGCCCACCCTGGCCTGGGAACGCCAGGACGGCGCCGTCAACGAGGGCTCCTTCGCGCTGCAGCGAGGCGGCCGCACCTTCCTGACCTACTCGGCCAGTCACTGCAACGGCCCCAACTACAAGCTCGGCATGCTGGAGTACCGAGGCGGCGACCCGCTGGCGGCAGGCTCCTGGACCAAGTTCCCCAACCCGATCTTCCAGCGCAACGACGCGAACGGCGTCTACGGCCCGGGCCACCACTCCTTCTTCACCTCCCCCGACGGCACCGAGACCTGGATCGCCTACCACGCCAACTCCTCGTCCGGCCAGGGCTGCGGCACCACCCGCACCACCCGGGTGCAGAAGATCTCCTTCAACGCCGACGGCACCCCCAACCTGGGCGTCCCGGTGTCGACCTCCACCGTGATACCGGGCCCCTCGGGTGAGGCCGCCCCCGCCACGGTGCGGATCCGCAACCGGCACAACAACCTGTGCCTGGACGACTACAACGCGGCGACCGCCCCCGGCGCCGAGGTGCGCCAATGGACCTGCAACGGCCAGGCCAACCAGGACTGGCAGATCACCCCGGCCGCCGACGGCTACTCCACGATCGTCAACCGGCACAGCGGCCTGTGCCTGGACAACACCGACTGGGGCACCGCGGCCGGCTCCCCCGTCCAGCAGTGGACCTGCAACGGCCTGGCCGTCCAGCAGTGGCGGATCACCTCCGTGGGAGGCGGCTACTCCACCCTGACCAACCGGCACAGCGGCCTGTGCCTGGACAACTACAACTGGGGCACTGCGGCCGGCTCCGAAGTGCGGCAGTGGACCTGCAACGGCAACAACGCCCAGCAGTGGAACATCTCCTGACGAAGAACAGGGGCACCCCGCGGACGCAGGGTTTGCTGCTGGCGGATGCCGATCCACAGAATCTTGACGGCGGTTCGGAGAAACGGGGAAACCGGATCGCCGTCGAGCAGGAAGGTACAGAACCGCAGGAAAGGCATAACTCTTATCGGCGACTCATCTGAGTCGCCGCTGGGCCGGCCAACAGCGGTTGTCACTCCTTCCAGGCGGTGAACCCGCCGGGCTACTACCTGCGGCATCACCACATGCCGCTCACCCTGCAGCGTGACGACGGCACGGCGATCTTCAAGGGCGACGCCACGTTCTGCGGCAGGGCGGGACTGGCAGGCGGCGATACGGCCTCCTTCGAGTCGTGCGACCTTCTGGGCCGTTATCTGCGCCATTACAACTACAAGATGCGGCTGGATTTGAAGGCGTCCGCTTCGGCCTTCGCCTCCGGCGACTCCTTCACCGTGACCTTCTCCCCTGGCCTGACAGAAGGATGACCCTGATGCCCCCACCGCACGCGCGCCGCGCCCT
>NZ_JBRIQO010000044.1:0-62794 GCF_052983175.1 Streptosporangium sp. G12
CCCGTGTCCACGCCCAGGCGTTCGGCCAGGTCGGCGCACGGCACGGCACGCAGCAGGCCGGCCGCCAGCTCGATCGCCAACGGCAGCCCGCCGGTCGCGGCGCAGATCGCGGCCACCAGCGGGGCCTCGCGCTCGGGGTCGAACCCCGGCCGGGCCTTGAGCGCCCGCGCGACGAACAACGCCTCGGCGGCCGGCTCGGCGAGCCCCTCCACCGGGACGATCACCTGTCCGGGCACGTCCAGCCGCCGCCGGCTGGTCGCCAGCACCCGCAGGCCCGGCGCCACCCGCAGGATCTCCGCGATCACCCCGTCGAAGGACGGCAGATGTTCGAGATTGTCGAGCACCAGCAGCGTCGAGCGACCGGCGAGGGCGGCGAGCAGCAGCTCGGCGGCGGGCCGCGGCGGGGAGAGGTCCACGCCGAGCCGGCGTGCGAGCGTCGTCACGGCCGCCTCCGCCCGTACCCCGACAAAAGACACGAACGCGACATCCGTCGCGGAGGGGAACGCGGTGTCGTGCTCACCGGGCTTCGCGGAGGAAGGGGAGTCGGCGTCGTGCCTCCCGGTCCCCGTGGAGGTCCTCGCGGGGGAGAGGGACGCGGCATCCCGGTCCCCGGCCTCCGCCGCGGCGATGGCCAGGCGGGTCTTGCCGATGCCGCCCGGGCCCGACAGGGTGATCAGGCGTTCCCGGGACAGCAGGGCACGCAGGCGGCGAATGTCGGACTCGCGGCCGACCAGCTCCGCCCCGGGGACCGGCGGGGCGGCCCGGCGGACGGTCGCGGGCCGGGGCGTGAGGTCCCGGCGGAGCGCGCGGGTCTCGGGTGCGGGATCGACGCCCAGCTCGCGCGCCAGCCGCAGGCGCAGCTCCTCGTAGCAGGCCAGGGCCGCGGCCCGGTTCCCGGACCCGGCCAGGGAGGCGATCAGCACCCGGTGGGCCTCCTCGTCGTACGGGTCCAGCTCCGTCACGATCCTGGCCAGCCGCACGACGTGTTCGCAGGCGGCGGGCCCGGCGCGCACGAGCAGCTCGCGCAGCACCAGCCGGGCCCGCCGCCGCTCGCACTCCAGCCACCCGGCGAACGCGGGCGCGTCCCCGAAGGAGAGACCGTCCAGGAACTCCCCGCGCCACAACCGGAGCGCCCCCGCCACCGTCGGGTCCCGGGTGAGCTGCCGGTAGTCCACGAAGCAGCCGTCGCCGGCGCGCAAGCCGACGTGGTCGCGGGTGATGTCGAGCCAGCCGCCCACGTCCCTGCGCAGCTCCGACAGTGCCAGCCGAAGGCTGCCCCTGGCGTTGGCGTCGGGACGCTCGCCCCACAGCAGCCCCGCGAGCTCGGCCCGCGAGCGCGCCCCCGGCGTGGTGGCGAGGTAGCACAGGAGCGCCCGGGTCTTGGCGGAACGGATCCGCACCGGCCTTCCCCCGACAGCCAGCTCGGGCGTGCCGAGCAGCAGCAGGCTGAAGGAGTCTCCCATACGAGGACGGTAGGCGCGTGCCTGCCGCCCGGCTGTGTCAGAAGGCACGGAGATCGTGTGCTCTATGCCGTTGACCTGTGATCTCACGATGTGCTCACGCCGCGTCCGCGACTCTGATGCCGCGTTTCGCGACGGTCGCGGAACGTCAGCGTCTCCAGGAGGAGCAGCATGCATTCTCGTAAGGTGATCGCCGCACTCGCCCTGGCCGGAGGTCTGGTGGCGCCGATGGCGCTGGCCGCGACCCCGGCGGCCGCCATGGCCGGCTCGTGCCGCGTGGAACTGTACGACATCGACGCCGGCAACGTGGCCGACCGGGACGGCCGGGACGAGGTCCGGTTCCTGGTCGGTGGGAACCTGTTCCCCACGCTCAACGCCAACTACTTCGGCATGAACGCCGGTGGCGACGGGGATCCCGGCGACTTCGAAGACCCGACCTCGATCATCCAGAGCACCCAGGACGTGGCCTTCGAGCTGCGCGAGACCGACGGCCCGGCCTGGGGGCAGGGCGACCTGCTCGGCACGGTGACCGCCCTCGGCAGCACGTGCGCCGGGCTCGCCACGGGCGCCACCAGGACCATCACGAGGACCCTCACCGGGACCGAGCAGACGGCGTACTCGTACGTGGTCAGCCTTGAGATGACCGCTCTGTAACCGCCCTCGGAGCCGAGGCCGCGCTGCCGCCGCGGGGCAGCGCGGCAAGAGCATCGGCGGCGCGGCCGTCGTCGACGGGGCCATGCCGCCGATGGCCCCGCACCTGCGCGGAAAACCGCCGCCACCCACGGAAGCCTCGACACCGAGATCGGCCTGCCGCCGACCGTGCTGCGGGCCGGCGAGTCCACCCGCTACCTGGTCCCGGAGAAGCTCGCCGACATTCCGCACGACGAGGTCTGATGCGTCTCGGGGACTGCTCCCGCAATGCGAGGAACGCCCTGCTCCTCCTTCAGGAGGAGCAGGGCGTTCCCGGTCGAAGCTCCAGCCGGGACACGGTGGCCGGATGTTCAGCGGATGGTACGGAAGAAGGTGCGCAGCTCGTCCACGAACAAGTCGGGAACCTCAAGCGCGGCGAAGTGCCCGCCGCGGTCGTACTCGGTCCAGCGGGTGATGTTGTTGAGTGGTTCGGCGAAGGAGCGGATCGCGATGTCCTCGGCGAAGTTGGCCACGCCGGTGGGCACCTGGGAAGGCGTGGGCCAGTTGCCGGTGTGCATGGACTCGTAGTACATCTGGGCCGAGGACGTGCCGGTGTTGGTCAGCCAGTAGATCATCGCGTGGGTGATGACGTGGTCGGCTCCGATCGAGCCCGCGGGGTGGGACCAGTCGTGGAACTTCTCGCCGATCCAGGCGAGCTGGCCGACCGGGGAGTCGGCCAGGGCGAAGCCGAGCGTGTGCGGGCGGGTGGCCTGGATCTGGAAGTAGCCGTTGCCGTCGGAGAGGAACTGGTTCATCCGGTCGAGCCTGGCCTGCTCGGCGTCGGTGAGGACCGTGTCCGCGGGCACGTCGCCGAGAGGGATGAACCCGACGGTGGCCGCGTTGACGTGCACACCGGCGACGTGTTCGGGGTCCACCCGCCCGAGGTCGGGCACGATGATCGAGCCGAAGTCGCCGCCTTGCGCCCCGTACCTGTCGTAGCCGAGCCTGGACATCAGCTCGGCGTAGGCGGTGGCGATGCGGCGCGCGTCCCAGCCCGCCGCGACAGGCCCGGTGAACCCGAAGTTCGGGTGCGAGGGAATCACGAGGTGGAAGGCGTCGGCCGGGTCGTCGGGGTCGGTCAGCGGCTCGATCACATCCAGGAACTCCGCGATCGACCCGGGCCAGCCGTGCGCGAGGATCAGCGGGAACGCCTGCGGGTGGGGTGAGCGGACGTGCATGAAGTGCAGGTCCAGCCCGTCGATCCGGGTGGTGAACTGCGGGTGCCGGTTGAGCCGCTTCTCCGTCGCGCGCCAGTCGTATGTCGTGGTCCAGTACTCGGTCAGTTCCTTCAGATGATCCACCGGCACGCCGCGGCTCCAGCCGACGTCCGGAATCTGGCCGGGCCAGCGAACGGCGGACAGGCGCCGCTGCAGATCGTCCAGCTCGGATTGCGGAATGTGGACCTGGAACGGCTTGATCTCGCTGTTCAACACACGACTCCTCTGTGTCGGCACGAAGCGCTCGGCCGCGTGCGCGGGGTGGTGCCCTGACTGGGCGTGTTCGCGTCGCTGGGCCCGGTCGCGAACCCGCCTGAAGACCCGTGACCGATGTTCCGGGCGAAGGACCCGCCGGCACCACGCCGTCCGGCGTCTGCTCCGGTCGGCGGCGGTCACTGAGACGATCATGTCAGCCAACGAGGTCAGCCACTGTCCTCGTTGCGATGCACAATGGGGGCATGCTTGAGACGTCCGCCCGGTTGCTCCGGCTGTTGTCGTTGTTGCAGCAGCGCCGGGACTGGACCGGTCCGCAGCTGGCCGAGCGGCTGGGGGTGACGGTGCGCACCGTGCGCCGTGACATCGATCGGCTGCGCGAGCTCGGCTATCCGGTGCACGCCACGATCGGGAACGTCGGCGGATACCGGCTGGGTGCCGGGGCCGCCATGCCACCGCTGCTGCTCGACGACGAGGAGGCCGTCGCGGTCGCGGTGGGGTTGCGCACCGCGGCCAACGGTACGGTGGCCGGGATCGAGGAGACGTCGATGCGGGTTCTGGCGAAACTGGAACAGGTCCTGCCTCCCCGGCTGCGATACCGGGTCGCGACGCTGGACGCGGCCATCGTGGCCCAGCACCGGCCGGGCGCGGTCGTCTCGGCTGAGGCGCTGACCACGATCGCCGCGGCCTGCCGCGACCACCAGCGGCTGCGCATGGACTACCGCAGCCATGACGGCACCGAGAGCACCCGCACGGTCGAGCCGTACAAGCTCGTCCACGCCGGGCACCGCTGGTACCTGGTGGCCTACGACCTCGACCGGGCGGACTGGCGGACCTTCCGGGTCGACCGGCTGCGGACCCGGACCCCGGCCGGTCCCCGGTTCAGTCCCCGCGAGCCGCCCGCCGACGACATCGGCGGGTACGCGTCCTGGGCCGTGGGCGTCGGCCGATATCGCCACCGGGCGCGGTTCACCATGTACGCCCCGGCGGCACGGGTGGCCGAACGGGTATCGGCCGAAACAGGGGTGATCGAAGCGGTCGACGAGCGCAGCTGCACCCTGTGGGTCGGCTCGGACTCCCTCGACGGGCTCGCCCTGCACGTGACCCTGCTCGGCTTCGAGTTCACCGTCCACGAACCGGCCGAGCTCGTCGAGCGCTTCGGAACGCTGCACGCGCGCATCGGCCACGCGCTCGGCCCATCCGCCGGATGACCGGTGCGCATCCGGCGACGCGCCTCCACCCGCGGGATCCGGCCGCCGACCTCCGGGAGGTCGGCGGCCCGGGTGGACGGACGAGACGGGCGCCGAAAGGGCGGCGAGCCGGCCAAAGCCCTGATCGAAAGTGGGTTGGACCGGGACGTGCGACGGCTGCGGGTGGCGCTGTACATCGCGCCGGCGTCCTGGCTGTTCTACTACTTTCTCCTGCCGTCGTGGCCCTGGTGGGTGACGGTGCTCGACGCCGTGGTGATGTCGGTGGTCGTGGTGCGGCTCCAGCCGGTGCTGGGACGCGGCGAGGACGTGCTGATCGTCACCGGCGGCCCGCCGGCGCCGCGTGAATCTTTCATCCGGTTCCGCCTGCCGCCCCCGCCTGGACGGCGGGGACGAGGGCGGCGTTTCCCGAGGTCTCGAAGGCTCTTCCCCAGGTCTCGCACGGGCTCAGAGGAGGCGGTGACCGTACGGGCGACGACGGTGTCTGTACATCCTCCGAGAACCGTCCGAACCTGAAACCGCCGACGCAGACGGGCGGCGGCCAACGGGGTGTCTCAACGGGAGGTCGGTCATTAGTGAAACTCGGTAAGGGCTTGTCACGGAACAGGGTTCTGACGTCGGCCGCGGCCACCGCGCTGCTCGCGGCCGGGGCCGTCATAGGCGGCACGGCAACCTCGGCCGACGCGGCGGTCGGTTGCGCTGTGACCTATACCTCGCACACCTGGGGCACCTCGTCGGGCGGCTTCACCGCCTTCATCGACATCACCAACACCGGAGACCCGCTCACGGGCTGGGCGCTGACCTTCACCTTCCCGAGCACCCAGCGGATCACCGGTGGCTTCAGCGCGCAGTGGAGCCAGAGCGGCCAGCGGGTCACCGCCAGAAACCCCGCGTGGGGCGGATCGATCAGTTCCGGAAGGACCTTCAACATCGGCTTCAACGGAACCTGGACCGGCAGCAACCCGCCGCCGACGGACTTCGCCCTCAACGGCGTGCCGTGCACGGTCAAGCTAGTGCCGAGTCCCACCCCTTCACCCAGCCCCTCGCCCTCACCCCCGCGGCTGCGGATCCTCATCTCCCCCTCCGACCTCACGGTGCCCGAGGGCGGCACGGCGAGCGTCCAGGTACGGCTCAGCCAGCGGCCCCCGGGCAACGTCATCGTGGGCACCGCGCGGGTCTACGGCGACACGGACCTGTCCGCCGGACCGCCGCTGACCTTCACCCCGGACAACTGGGACATCCCTCAACCTCTCACCGTGACGGCGGCCGAGGACGACGACGCGGTGAACGGCTCGGCGACGTTCGACTCCCGCAGCAGCCAGATCACCGGCAGCAGCGCCTTCCTGTGGGAGGCCGTCGAGCAGGACAACGACTAGCGCACCCGCCACCCGCAGCGCCGCACCGCCCTGTTGAGAGAGGCGGTGCCCCCAGAAGCGGGCATGGGGGCGTCCCGTCGATCCACGGGTGGGTAGACACTGTCTACTGGACGCTGGTAGACAGTGTCTATGCGCGAGGAGGACGCCGGGCTGCGGGCCCGCCTGGTAGAGGTCGGCGTGGATTTGGTGACCCGAGAGGGGACGCAGGCGCTGTCACTGCGTGAGATCGCCCGTCGGGCCGGAGTCTCGCACGGCGCACCGCGCC
The DNA here is from genome assembly GCF_052983175.1 of Streptosporangium sp. G12. NCBI lineage: Bacteria > Bacillati > Actinomycetota > Actinomycetes > Streptosporangiales > Streptosporangiaceae > Streptosporangium > Streptosporangium sp. G12. The sequence goes on from NZ_JBRIQO010000044.1 coordinate 6,430, forward strand.
GCTATTTCCCCACCCACCTGGAACTGCTCTCCGCCATCGCGCGGGAGGGCTTCGCGGCCCTGGGCGCCGAGGTCGTCCGGGCGCTGGACGACGGCCGGGCGGATCCGCGCGCGCAGTTGACGACGCTGGGCCGGGCATATCTCGGCTTCGCGCTGGCCAACCGCGGCATGTATGAGCTGATGTTCCGCCACGACCTGCTCGAGAGCAACCATCTGGGCCTGCGGGAAGCCAGCCTGCCGCTGTTCCACGTCGTGGTGGATCTGCTGACCCGGGCAGGCCTGCGGCCGGGCGTGGACCCGCGGATCGCCGCGGGCGTGCTGTGGGCGAACGCGCACGGCATCGCCCAGCTGTGGGCCTGGGGCAGCCTGCAGCTGACCACCGGATCGACCGAGCTCGAATCGCTGCTGCGGGCCGCGCTGGAGGCGCACCTCGGGCCGGAACCGCGGTGAGACCGGGACGTCACCGCCACCTCACGCTGGCCGGCAGCGTCACGGGGGCGGCCATCGTCGCTCTCGACGGAACCGTGCTCACCATCGCCCAGCCCGCCATGCAACGGGACCTGCACGCCTCGTTCGCGCAGGTCCAGTGGACCAGCACCGGCTATCTCATCGCCGTGGCCGCCCTGCTCGTCCTCGCCGGCAGGCTCGGCGACCGCTACGGTCACCGGGAGGTCTTCGCCGCCGGGACCCTGGGCTTCGCCGCCACCTCGGCGGCGATCGCGCTGGCACCCGGCATCGGCTGGGTCATCGGCCTGCGCGTCGCCCAAGGACTTTTCGGCGCGCTGCTGCAACCGGCCACCCTCGGGATGCTCCGCGCCGCGTTCCCGCCTGACCGGCTCCCGATGGCCATCGCGGTGCGCAACAGCGCCATCGGCCTGGCGGCCGCCGTCGGCCCGCTCCTCGGCGGCGCGCTGACCGCCCACTTCGGCTGGCGTTCGGTGTTCCTCCTGAACATCGCCCCCGCGCTCGCGATCGGCGTGGCGGCTCTGGCCGTCCGCGCACCGGCACCGCGCGGCACCGGTGTCGGTGCCGGCCGGCTCGGCCTGACCGGCGCCTGCCTGCTGGCCGCGGCCCTGGCGTGCCTGGTCCACACCCTGGCAGAGGCACCGCGCGCGGGATGGACCGCGGGCACCGCGCTCAGCCTGACCGCGGCCGTCGCGGCGGGCGGCGCGTTCGTCCGGCACCAGCGGATCGCCGCCCACCCGCTGATACCCCGGCACGTGCTCGCGTCGGGGACGCTGACCGCGGCGCTGGCGGTCCTGCTGACAGCCGCCGCGGCGATGTTCGGGGCACTGTTCGTCGGCAGTTACTTCCTGCAGGAGGTCCTGGCGCTGGACCCGCTGCAGGCCGGGCTGCGCATGCTGCCGCCGGCGGTGATGATGGTGGTCGGCGCGCCGGTCGCCGCCGTGCTCCTGCGCCGGCAGGGTCCCCGACGGACGGCCCTGGCGGCGATGGCCCTGGTCAGCTTGGGAATGCTGCTGTTGGCCGGCGCGGACCGGCCGGCGGCCTCGCCGGTGATGACGGGGGCGTTCCTCATGCTGGGCGCCGGCTTCAGCACGGTGATGGTCACGGCGACGGCCGTCGTCGTGCAGCAGGCATCCGCCGACGACGCGGGCGTGTCCGGCGGACTGAAGCAGACCGTCATGAACATCGGCCCGGCGCTGGGCATCGCCCTGGCCACCACGTCGATCACGCTCATCGCGCCCGGCCTGGCCGCCGGACACGCCGGTGGCGGGGGACCGCGGTGGACGGCCGCGGCCTTCGGCGGCGCGATGGGGCCCACGCTGCTGCTTCTCGCCGCCGTCGCCGCGCTCGGCGTCCCGGCGGCGGCCAGGCTGCCCTCTCACGCCGCCCGCCGGTAGCGGCGGCGGGCTGCCGCGTCACCTGTGACGGCCTCCCCCGAACGTGTCCCTAACCCCGAAGTAAGCCGATCTGCGCGGGTCACCCGGCTTGCGAGAAGATCGTGTCCTCGGCAATGGAGACGGTCACGACTTTTGAGAACACGCACGGCTGAGAGGCAAAACCCGCTTGACCGGGAACTCGGTGCGGACATCCCGGATGTGGGTCACCGGCCACAGCAGCCAGCGGCCCACGGCGGGTCGTCCGGCCGCGTGAGGACGAGCAGCGCGCGTTGCGGGCCTCTGCGGCCCGGCTCGGTGGAGCGACCGTCTCGGTGGGGGGCCGTGGTGTGGCGTGGGCGCGTGCCCGAATCACCGGCGGGGTTCGGTTGCCGCTGCCGCTCGGGCCGGTCACAGCCGCGATCTGACCGCGCCGGACCCGCAGGTGCACCCCCGGGCGATGAACCGGTCACCGAGACGCAGGTGCAGGTCCTGCAAGTGCAAGATCGGATCCATGGCGTACGGGTCCTTGTCTGCGAAAGCGGCGCAGGCACGCCGCCATGGCGCACCGCTCGGCGAAAATGGTGAGGCTCGCCGCGCACGGATCATGGCGGGCTCTACGGCGCCGGGGAGTGAGGGCCGCCATCTCGGGGCGGCGCCGCCGGGGTGGCGGTCAGGGCGGTCAGCCGGTCGACGCGCTCGGTGAGCTGGGACATGACATCTTCGAAGATCTCGTCGGTGTCGATCGGCCCGGGATCGGGAACCGACCAGTGCACGCGCCGGGGGTCGGGGCCCAGTTCCTCATAGGCCTTGTCGCAGACGGCGACGACCAGGTCGCCGGGGTCGAGCACGTCGCGGATGTGGGCGGTGTGAGAGCGGCCCAGGTGCAGGCCGTGGCGGCGGGCGGTGCTGACGGCTCGCGGGTTGAGGTAGGGGCCGGGGTGGGTTCCGGCGGAGGTGACCGGGATGTGGCTGCGGGCCGCCCACAGCGCGGCGCCCAGCGGTGAGCGGGCGCCGTTGCGGGTGCACCGAACACCACCCTGGGCGCAGCGACGGTCGTGGCGGCGCTGAGAGCCTCCAGGGGCGCCGACACCGTCTCGGTCATCGACACCGCCACCGGCGGTGCCCGCCGCCGTGACCCACCCGGCCTCGCCGCCGGACCCCCTCGTTCATGCGCGTGGTCTTCACCGGCCCGGTCGCCATCGCACTCGTCAACACCGCCGACTCGTCCGCAGGTGGGCAGGCGGCCGTGGCTGACACCGACCCGGCGATGGCCGAGAAGGTGGCGTTCGTGCGCTGCGCCTCGTGCTGGGAGTCGATGGGAGACCGGCCTCGCGAGCATGGCGTCCCGGCCTGCCGTGCGGCCGTCGACGTCGCCGAGAACGCCTCCTGGACTGAGGTGGCGTGGGAGGCGACCGACCCCTACGTCGTCGCCGAGCAGCTCACGGCCACACAGGCAGCAAGTTTTTTCTCATCGCCGATGGCTGTTCCGCTGTTCCTCAGCCCCGTGTCTCTGCCGTGTTTCGGTGGCACCCCGTATGGGCTCGTGCCGCCCTAACGGGTCTCGGCGCGCGACAGCGGCGACGTGAGCAGCGGGACCACGCAATTGCCCGACGCGGTCGCCTCATAGATCCACGCCGAACCGTCGGGCGCGGTGTAGAGGTGCCTGGTGGTGACGGACACGCCTGAGCAGACCTCGCCCGCCGCGGCGGCCTGCTGGTTCAGCGCGGCGCGGGCGTTGCCTTCGGCGGCCGCCCTTCCCGCATTCGGGCTGGGGCCCCAGCCCGAGGAGGTGGCCGAGCGATAGGTGGCGGCGAGGGCGGTGGGAGCGAACAGCACCGCGCCGGCGGTCAGCGTCAGGGCGATGACGAGGACGAGGCGCAGAACCCGGGCAGGATGACGAACGCTGAGTGCCATGGTGTCCCTCTCGCGGGAGGCCGGAGGTTCGAGATTGTCACCATAAGACCGGGCAGGTCGGACCGACCAGCGCCGGGGGCGCGGGCAGGCATCCGCGCACGTCGAGGCTGAAATTTTCACGCAGGCCCGCGGCACAAGCGGTGAGCGGGCCTCTTAACTAGTACTGGACGATGTGACCGGGTCGCGCGGCCGCCGTCTTAGCGCCGCTGCCGGTCAACGGTGCCATGATGTCGGCGATGTACGTGATAACGACCCTTTATCCGATATATAGGACTCGATCCGTCTGGCGCGTTCCCGCGCCTTCCCTCCAACCTCCGAACAGCGGGAATGCGATCCCATGCACGATCGACTGCGGGTTTTGGGCTTATGCGGACTGAGCTTCTTGCGGCGCGTGGGAAGCGATTCGGCCGGCAACGACACCCTCTGGGGCGGCCGCGGCCGCGACGTCCTCGTCGGCGGCACCGGCGACGACTTCCTGAACGGCCGTGGCGGCAACGACACGACCGACGGCGGCGCCGACACCGACACCTGCACCGGCGAGACCGAGGAGAACTGCGAGTTCTGAGCGACCGGCCTCGCGGGAGAGGGCCGGTGGCGGGCCGGGCGTCCGATGGGACGCCCGGCCTTTTCGGGAACGCATGTTCCGTCCTTTTGGCTCAGGCCGGCTGAGCTGCGCGAACGCCTGGCTTGGGGCTGATGGTGCGAGTCTTGCCGACACCCCGTATTGGATCGGACGGGGAAACCCGCCGGGAGTGGTCACGGCAGGGTGCCCCGGTCCGACCCAACCCAACATCCCCGGTCGCCTTGAAGGAAGCCCGCGGGACGGGGGCAATGATCGCTCTCGTCCGTGCCTCTACAACGCCCGCTGGAACTCCGGCAGCAGTTCCTCCAAGAGCCGCAGCTCGGCTGCGAAGAACTCCAGCGACACGGCGGAGTCCGCCGGGCCGATCGGCCAGTCGGCCACCTGCCCGGCCTGCTCCAGCTTCGTCCTTCGCAGTGCCGGCAGGATCGCCAGGCGGTCCGTCAGGCCATAGGCGTCGACCAGGATCCGCAGCCGGGACGCCAGGTCGGGCAGTGGATCGAACCCGGACTCACGCAGCTGCCCTGGACGGGCGATCGGCAGGAACGCCCAGGCTGCCGCGGCCAGCTCGGTGACCGGCTCGATCGGCCCGGCCGCGTCCCAGTCGATGAACGCCACCGGCAGATCGCCGCGGTAGACGGTGTTCCACGGCCCCAGGTCGCCGTGTGAGACGATCTGTTCCCGGCCGCGCGGGTGCGGCCGGAACCGGTAGCCGGTCTCGGACGGGACGAACCCACCGACGGCACGGTGCAAGCGGGCCAGCAGCCGGCCGACCGCCGCCAAGCCCTCCTCGCTTCGGGCGCAGGAGGGAAGCCGGGCGCCCCGGCCCGGCTCCCACTCCGGATCGGAGGCCACCTCTCCCTCCAGGAAACTCAGCACCTCGGTGTCCCCTTCGGTGCCCAGCACCCGCGGCGCCCCGTCGAACCCGACGGCCTCCAGGTGCCGCAACAGCTCGTGCACCGCCGGCGACCACGGCCCCATCGGCCGCCGCACCACGTGACCACGTCGGGTGACCCCGCCGGTCATCCGCCCGCCGGACAGCGGCACGTCGCCATGCAGGCCTGTGTTCTCGCGCATCGTCCCAGTATCGGGGCCAAAACCGCAGCAACGAGATCATCTTGAGTCGCCGGTCGGGCCCCGGGTACGAGGCAGGCGGTGACGCGGGTGGCGCTGGGAGTCGGTGAGCGGCAAGACTCGATGCCGGTGTGGATGAAGATGCGGCGGAAGGCGATGCCGGCACGTTCTCGGCCCACCCGAGGAGAAAGCGAAGTCGGGGTGTCGTGAAGAGTTGTGTCACCAGGTAGGGGTTCCGGTAGCAATGAGGAGATTTCCAACGAGGCACCGTCTGACCTGCGCTGACGAAGGTGTCGTAGAAGCCGGGGTTCAGCTGTGGGTGACCGTGCCCGGCCCGACGGCCGGGCACGGCCGTCAGGTCACTCGACCATGATCTGATAGACGGCCTTGGCCGGCCCGGCCGTGGCATCCCCCGACCACAACGCGAGGTAGCTGTACCTGCCGGCGATGGCGGGCGTGTCGGTGAACATGTACGTGCCGTCGGCGTTCACGCTCACCGGCGGCAGCTTGACGCTTCCGCCGCTGACGTTGTCGACGTACACGCTGCGCTGCACGGTGAGCGTGGCCCCCGGCGAGGGCGGCTCGCCACCCGCCGTCAGCACGCCGGTCAGCTCCATGGCCGTGCCGACGACGCCTGACTGCGGTCCTTCCATGGTGAGGGTGGACACGTGCCTGACCATCACGGTGGCGGAGGCGCTGCTTCGGCGGTAGCGGTCGTCGCCGTCCCAGAACACGAAGTAGGTCACCTCGCCGATGTCCGGCGGCGTGTCCTCGAAGGTGAACGTGCCGTTCTTCTGCGTCGTCACGCCGGTGATCTGCTTTTTCCTCCCGTCGGGCAGGCGCCGGGTCACCGCGAGCGGCTTGAGCCCGAGCGCCTTGCCGTCGGCGCGGGTGAGCCGCCCCTCGACGGTGACCGGCGAGCCGGCCCACGCGCGCGCCGGGGCCGTCACCGTCAGATCGGACGCCGGCAGCGCGACGCCCGTCACCCGCCACAGCAGCAGCCGGCCCGCGGAGCTCCGCAGCAGCACGAAGACGTCCGGGCCGGAGAACGCGACGCCGTCCGGGAGCGTTTCGGCGTCCGGCTGGTCGGCCGCGAACATCGCCGCGCCGGTCGCGGCGTCGTAGAGCGTGAGGTCGGTGCTGCCCCACTGGCGTCCCGCGGCGACGTAGGCGCCGCCCGCGCCGAGCGCCACGGCCGACGGATACCCGTCCCAGCCGTCGCCGTAGGTGCCGGTCGCGGCCAGGGTCGTGGTGTCGTACCTGGAGAAGTGCCCGGGGGCGTCGGCCGCGGCGAACAGGGTGGTGCCGTCGGAGGTCAGGGCGAGGTCGCGCAGGTAGTCCATGCGCCACTTCCTCCCGTCGATCGTGCCGCGCAGCTCCGGGGTGCCGCCGCCGACGTCGTAGACCAGCATGTCGGCGTGGTGCAGGCCGGTCCGGCCGACCACGAGCGTGTCGCCGGCGGCCGCGAGCACGGGAGCGCTCAGGTGCTCGCCCCCGACCGCCACCGGCGCCGGTGCGGCCGCGCCCAGATCCAGGCCGACGACGCCGCCATGGCCGTCGTCGCACCCGTGCCCCACCCACAACCGCTCGCCCAGCAGCGCCAGGGTTTGCGGGCACGGGTGGGCCGACAGGTCGATCCGCCGGGTGACGGCGAGGCTCGCGGTGTCGATCTCGGCCACCTCGTTCGAACCGGTGAGCGCCGCGTACAGGCGGGTGTCGTCCGCGTTCATGGCCAGTTCGCGGATGTCGGACAGGCCGGTGACGACGCCGCCGGTGAGGTTTCCGCCGGTGTCGGCCACGATGATCCGGTCCTCGGCGGCGACGAACACCCGGCCGCCGCCGACGGCCAGGTCGGCGGCATAGGAGCCGAAGGTCACCCCGAGGTCGGTCGTGGTGTCGGCCGCCGAGGCGGCGGGGGCCGCGACGGTGAGCAGGCCGGTGAGCAGGCTGGTGAGCAGGCCGGCGGCGCCGCAGTGAGCGGCTAATCGGCGAACCAGCGGATGGCGCACGAGGACCTCCTGCATGAATGGGAACATATGTTCTAATAACGTCTTATGGGTGCTCCCACGTCAAGATCGGCCGATCGCACGACACCGAACCGTGATCAAGTACACCCCGCCCCGGTCGAGAGAGCGCGTTCTCGGAGGGCCTCACCGTGCGGACGTTCAAGGTCGGTGACGTCCGGTTGGGGGAGGAGCCGCCCGCGCCACCCGCGGTCGCGGCGCAGGACTCGAACACGAGCGGACTCCACAACCAGGCCGCCGGTCGTGACCTGGGGGCCTTCTACGCCCGCTATCGCGTGTTCACCAGGGGAACCCGCGAAGGAGGAGTGCAGAACAACCCCTCCGACGCCTTCTACGTCAGAATCAGGCCCGGCACCCCGTAATCCACCCTCCACCAGGAGGGGGCGTCTCGCGAGACGTCCCCTCCTTCGAGAGGCGGCCATGCAGTCACCGACCTACCTGCACGACCTTCTGGTCTCGGCTCTCTTCACCGAAGGGCTCGACGTACGCCTCGACCGTGAGGCCGCCGGAAGGCCGGGGAGGCGGCTCGGGACGCGGTCGAGTTCGTGCACCAGCAGCGCGGTGACCGCTCCCATGTGCTGATGCCGTGGATCCCACGGTCCCTGAGTGTGCTCCGTGGCCCGGTAACGGCCCTGGCCGAGCGAGACGTACATCGCCATGGAACAAGATTCTGGAGCCGTAGCGAGTCGCTGTCCGATCTGCCGCATTCGATAGGGATTTCCCCGATTACTCGGGGGTGGGCCCAACGCCATCGTTGCTCCTGGAAGCGCCCCGGCAGCGGGCCGGGCGCGCCGATCGAGCAACTGGAGGACGACGGATGCGACTCGCATCAGGCGTGAGAACCGGGCGGGCCACAAGCGGCGCCCGGCGCGCCACGCCGCGCACGGCCGCGGCTGGTCTCCTGGTCATCGGGAGCCTGCTGGCCCTGCCGGCACTGCCCGCGCACGCCGACCCGCCCCCCGTTTCCAATGTCGCCCCCGACGTGACCGCGGAGACCTCCCCACCTGACGACGGCGCCCTCACCACCCCCGAGGAGGCCCTGGAGCGGGACGCCACGGCCGTCGCGGGCCTGGCGAAGGTCTCGGTCTCCGAGGCCAAGCGGCGGCTGACCATCCAGCAGAGGATCACGAAACTCGTGGAGTCGCTGCCCGAGGACGTCCGGGCGCAGTCGTACGCCGGAGGCCGGTTCGACTTCACCGCGAACAGGCCGGCCACCCTCTACTTCAAGGGCCGGATTCCGGACTCGGTGCGGGCCGGCACCATTCCCGAGGTCGAGTTGACCGGCGGGATGAAGTACTCGTTCGACGAGATGGTCGCCCGGCAGAACGCGCTGCACGCGGCGGCCAAGGACCTGGGCTTCACGCAAGTCCGCTCGGACTTCGACCTGGTGACGCAGCGCATTGGACTCACACTCGCGCTTCAGCGGGAACAGCCGGACCTGCGCGGGCGGGCACTGCGGGACAAGCTGACCGCCCGCGTGGCCGGAGGCCGGCTCGCCCTGCGGGATTCCGACTTCTCCATCAAGGAACTCGCTCCCGGGGCCAGGCTGACCGTTCCCAGCACCGGGTACGGAGGGTCGATCCTCCGCAGCGGTGGCGCCTACGCGTGCACCTCGGCCTTCGTCGTCCGGCGCACCAGCGACCAGGCCGAGGGCGTGCTCACCGCCGCGCACTGCGAGGGCATCAACCAGATGGATCAGAACAACTCCGTCGGCGGGGTCGTCTCGACCTTCTCCGCGCCGTTCGTCAGCGAGCACATCGGCGCCAACGGAGAGGTGGAGTGGCACACCACCACGGGCCACGACGACGTCCCCGAGTTCTGGGACACCTTCAGCACACGACGCACCGTGACGTCCCGCATCGCCAGTTCCGGCTACATGTCGGGGGCCTACGTCTGCCACTTCGGGCGGACCAGCGGAACCACCTGCGGCGCGATCAACAACCCGAGCGTGAGCATCCAGTTCGCGTGGGGCGGCTGCGGCGGCTGCACGAAGACCGCTTCGAACATGGTGGGCGTCTCGGGGGCGGCCAGCCTGCCGGGCGACAGCGGAGGCCCCTGGTACGTGCTCAACCAGGCATTAGGCGTTCATCACGGGTATGACCCGGTCACCCTCGACGTGTTCTTCAGCCCGATCGAGCGGGCGGAGAACCAGTTCGGCGTGAAGGTGCAGTTCGGCTAGCCCCAGGTCTCCCGATCCCCCGCGCCGGAGCGCTTGTCCGGGCCCGGGGGAGGTCGTGGCCGGAGTCCCCTGAACGGACGGGACCCCGGCCACGACCGCGTGAACGTCCGCCCGCCGCCCCCGGTCTGCTACGGGGAGCATCGGCTCAGTCGGCGCGGGAGCTGCCGGCGGCCTCGGGTCGTGTACCGAGCCCCGCCAGCTCGCTGCGGTTGCGCACGCCGAGCTTGCGGTAGATGCGGGTGAGGTTGGCCTCGACGGTCTTGGCGCTGATGAACATCCGTCCGGCCACCTCACGGTTGGTCAGGCCGGACGCGACCAGCCGGTGGATCTCCTGCTCGGTGGGCGTCAGCTGGCGATCGGGCACCCGGCGCTGCCCGCACCTGCGCAGTTCGGCCGCCGCCTGCGCGGACCACAGCGGTGCACCCAGCTCGTCGAAGGTCTGCTCGGCCTGGGTCAGCACGTCCCTGGCCGAAATCTTCTGCTTGCTCGCCCGCAGGACCTTGCCGTACACCAGCAGGGCGCGCCCGCGTTCGAAGGGCATCGGCAGGGCGGCGCATGCGTCCAAGGCCCGCTGCGCGGCGCGGGCCGCCCGGTCCAGGTCGCCCTCGGCCGCGGCGACGACCGCCTCGCTACGGGGCAGGATCGCCAGCAGCCAGGGACGCGGCGCGACCTCGGCCCGGTTCCGCAGCCGCGCGAGCAGCTTGCGCGCCCGCGCCGTCCGGCCGGTGGCGGCCGCGGCCTCGATCTGGTCGCCGTGGAACATGTAGCGCGCCGGTTCCTTGATCTTCATGGCGCCGACCAGTCCGTCCGCCTGGCTCAGGTGATGGTCGGCCCGCTCGAGATCCGCCGCGGACAGCGCGACGAAGCCGAGGACCTGCCGCAGCAGGGCGGCCACGTACGGGTCGCCGGACTCCCCGGCCTGCTCCAACGCATTCCGGGCGGCGGCCTCGGCCTCACGGACGCGACCGAGATGCGCGTCGACCAGGGCCAGGGCGTATCGGCCGAAGCCGAGCCAGCGCCGTTGGCCGGTCAGTTCGATCACCTCGATGGACCGCCGCGCCTCCTGACGGGCCCGCGGCCAGTCCCCCAGCCAGCAGTCGATCTCGGCGAGGTGCATCAGCGCGTGCCCGACCGCGGGTTCGTCACCGGACTCGGTGGCCAGGCTGAGCTCGACCGCGAAGCGCTTGCGCGCCTCGGCCGGATCCACGCATTTGGCCCACGCCCCCAGGCTCTGCCGGCTCCACGTCTCGGCCCAGTGCCGCGACGGCTGCGCCGGCAGCAGGCGGGCGGCGCGCTCGAGATCGCGATGGGCGATGCCCAGGCCGTTGGTGAGCCGGTACATCGCCCGTACGGACAAGGCGCACGACAGCAACACGGGCTCCGGACACGCCCCCGGCCGCTGAAGCACCTCGGCGGCGGCCTCGGCGGCGGCCAGCTGCTCGGTCGCGTCGTGGGTGCTGAACCAGGCCCGGCGTAGGTGCAGCTCCGCCTGCAGGTCCGGGTGGCCGGTGGCACCGACCAGCGCGCGCCGGCACAGCCGGCCCGCCTCGACCGTGCCGCCCTCGTAGAAGACGACCTCGGCGAGCCGCAGCAGCGCCCGGGACCGCAGCGGGTCCGGCGGCCGGGCCGCCACCACCGCCTCCAGCACGCGACGGGCGCGAGCGGCGTCACCGGCGGCGAGCAGGCACCGCGCCTCGGCGACCGTCCGCCGATGGGCACCGTCCACATCGCCCGGCGGGGTACGGGCCGCCGCCAGGTTCCACAGTTCCGCGGCGGCCGCCGGACTTCCCCGGTGCCAGGCGCCGGTAGCCCCCTGTTCCAGCAGTGCCGCGACCTTCTCGTCCGGCCCGTCTTCGCACAGCGCCAGGTGCCGGCCCTGCTGTTCCACATCGGAGACCACCTCGGCCAGCCGCCGTCGTACCCGCCGGTGACGCTCGGACGAGGTCACCGCGCGGACGGCGGAGGCCAGCAGCGGGTGGGTGAAACCGATCCGGCCCTGCCGGACCTCGATCACGCCGGACTCCTCCGCCACCGTCAGGGAGGACAGCCGCCCTTCCGGCACCCCGATCGCCGCCCGCACCGTCGTAACCGTCGGGTGCGCCAGCAGGGCGACATGCAGCAGCACGTCGACGACGGGTTCGCCCAGCGCACGTATCCGCTCACCCATCAGCTTCGCCACCGACTCGGGAACGGGAAGCGGTTCACCGGGCCCCGGGTAGGCGCCGGTGCGGCGAAGGGACCGTACGATCTCCAGGGCGTACAGCGGGTTGCCTCCCGAGGCCTGGTGGAGGCGGCGGAGCGCCGGCATGCTCCACTCCTCACCGGTGTGCCGCAGCAGCATCCGGCGCAGCGCGCCCAGGCCGAGGGATCCCAGCCACATCATGCCGACGCGGGAGGCGGGCAGCGCCTGAGCCAGCCCCAGCGGTGCGGCGGCCGGAGGCCTGGCCCGCATCGCCACGAGCAGGCCCACGGGCTCCTCCGTCAGGCGGCGCACCACATAGGCGATCGTCTGTGCGCTGGCCTCGTCCAGCCACTGCACGTCGTCGATCGCCAGCAGCACGGGACCCTTCCGCGCCAGGGCCCGCACCGCCGACAGCGCGGCGGCGCCGAGGGCACGCGCGGCCAGCGGTGGCCCCTCGGCCTCCGTCCGATGGAGGAGCGCCACCTCCAGAGCCTGTGCCTGGAGCGGCGGAAGCATGTCGCCCGCGTCCTCAAGCACGCCGTGAAGCAGGTCGGCCAGCGCGCTGAGCGTCAGTATGGTCTCGGCCTCGGCGGGCCGGCAGGACAGGACGCGGTGACCGAGGGCACCGGCGCGGGCGACGCCATGGTTCCATACCGTGGTCTTGCCGATGCCTGCGTCGCCGGCCAGGACGAGGGCCGCGGCGCCGTCGGGCAGCGAGGTCAGGAAACGGTCGAGGGCGGCCAGTTCGCGGGCGCGGCCTTCCACCTCGGACAGCGCGTACCCCATCATCTCGATCACCCCGAATGCCTCATGCGATTCCGGCCGGGCCCGGCGAGCCCTTCCGCTTGCACCGTCCGATCTCGGCCGACCGGCCGTGCGGGCCGGAGCGGCGGCCGCCCCGCCGTCACCCGGGCAGGGCGTGTCCCCGCGTCATCGCGAGATGTGCGGCTTCGAGCCGCCGACCGGCTTCCACGCCGAACTCGTCGTCGAGGTGCGCCCTGTCCGGGTGCGTGCGTGACGCCGCTGCGAGCCTGACTCGCCTATGACGAAGAACTCGCCGGGCGGTCTCCCTTTTCGTCGACGGTCATCCGGAATTCATGAGTCCCCGGGCCATGGCCGAGGTGGCGAATGTGCAGGACTTGCCGGAGAGCCATGTCACCGCCGGGGTCAGGAGGGCCGACACGCATGACGGCACTTTAACCACGGCCATGCGCCCGCAACTATGACCATGAAGGCCTGGAACTCCTATAGCTCCGGTGAGCCGCCACTCGGACTCCTGATTGATGGGTCACCTTCCGGCAAGGGGTGCCGCAGTAGCGCGGTGGGCGGCCGGTCGATGCCAGGACGATCTGGCCGGAGCAGACCGGGCACCTCGAGGCCGGGCTCGCGCCGGTGACGGCCCAGAGCTCCCGGTTTCGTCGGAGGTGCGCCTGCCAGGCCGCCTGTGCCGCGTGGCCCTGCGCGGCGCCGATCACGAACATGAGCACGGTAGCGGCTGCCTGGTCGGCCCCGGCTTGGGTGAACCCCGCCGACTAGTAGATCGTCGGGATTGTTCGTCGAAGCGGGCCTTGCCGGGGCCGTAGATGAGGTGCGTGCTCATCGCCGGGATCAACCAGTAGTGCCGCACGACCATGGCATACGCTCCACGCGCCAGCGACGCGGCGGTTTCTCGCCACCCGAAGGCGGTGCCGGGCAGCGGGATCTCGCCGAACACGTGGTCGGCGGCGAGGACCACCAGCTTGTCCTTACTCTTGACGTGGTAGTACACCGCCGATGCGGCCGACCCGAGGTGTGTGCCCAAACGGCGGATGTTCAGCCCGTTCACGCCCTCGCCGTCGAGTACCTCGACGGCTGCCCGGACGATCTGCTCCTTGGTCGCCGGTATTACCGTCCTGTACCGGGGCGTGCTGTCGGTGTTCGCCTTGCGCGGCATCCACCTCCGACCCACGGTGCACGTCCACCCGGCTCCGGCCCCCACCGCGCTGGAGCAGCCGCGTACGCGCCTGGACGAACAGTTCGGCGAAGTCCACGCGCGCTTGACCAGCATGGAGGCCGCCGCCAACGACCAGCTCGCCGCCCGCAGAGCAGAACCACGCGATCGCTGATTCGCAGACCGGCGGGTGACCACGCTGCCGTTTCCGGGACGCGGCTTCCCGCCCCGTACGTGGCCAGCTACAAACGATGTGTGAGGCATCTGTACTGGGACCTCGGAGAAACCGGGGCCGGCGCCATCTTCGAGGTGGACTGGCGCGGCTCGACCGCCCGGGTCTGCCTCATGGACAGCGATGAATACCAGGCGTACCTCGATGAGGATGCCTACCAATATCACGGCGGCTTCTACGACTACAGCCCCATCAGCCTGGAGGTGCCCTACGACGACTACTGGTACCTGATCGTCGACAGCTACGACCGGGTCAAGAACGTCACCGTCGTCCAGCTCTTCGACGACTGACCGGTGATCAGGGACGAGGGCCCGTGACTCTGCAGCCCGCTGGGCTGGATGACGGACTGCGGACGTCAGTGACGTCGGCGGGGTGGGGCGAGGTTTTCGGTGATGGGTTTGACGTGGCGCATGGCGGCGCGGAGGTTCCTGTGCCGGGTTTTGCCCATGATGAGCTGCAGCGGTACCTCGGCGTCGCCCAGGTGGGTGGCCGCTGAGTGGCGCAGCTGGCGCAGGTCGAGGTCTTCGACGTCGAGGGCGAGAATCTCCGAGGCCCTGGCCGCGGTTTCGTACAGCATTCGCCACAGGGTCTTCTCCCGCAGCGGGACGTCCCGGCGTGACAGGAGCCGGTGGATGGTGGTCTTGGCGACGCCCTTGGTCTCGTCGGGGGTTTCCCGGCGGCGATCGAGGTCGGCGGGGACCGATGGGGCGGCCCAGCGTTTTTTGGTCTGGCACCGGGTGAGCCAGGAGGAGACCGCGGCGCGGTTGCGATTCCAGGTCGCCGGCGCGCACGTTCCCCGCAGCCGGGTGAGCGCGTCGCCGACCTCATCGCCGGAGATCTCGGCCGGCGACCGGTCCGCGCCGAGCACGGCAACGGTGCGGTCGATGGCGCCGGCGTAGGCGCGGTGGGTGTTGGGGTTGGCCAGGCGTGGTGTCGACAGGAACGCGTCGGCGGCCGCGGCCAGATCGACGCCGCCGCCGCGCAGCGCGGACACCTTCCGCGCGGCCGGGCTCACCGGACCACGCCGATGGTGATGTACCGGATAACGTGCCGGAGTCGCACACTGGCCGGACGCAGGTTTCGCCTGCTCGGCTGTGACCTTGGGCGCTCGGTGGCGGTGAACTATCAGCGCTATTTAGCGTTGATCACGGTATGCCGATGACGAGGGACTCGCGAGCGGTCTCCACGACTTCCTTGGTGATCATCTTTAGGGTGTTGATGTCAAGAGTGCGAGCGATCTGAGCGAAGAGCCGTTGCACGAGCCGGAAGTTGCCGCTGGTGATGCGGTGGACGGCGGCGATGGCTTCGGCGTCGGTGAAGTCGTCGGCGGACAGGGTGAGCCCGAGCGCCGCCCAGTGGCTGCAGACGGACGACGGCCAGGTGCTCACCGAGGCGGACCAGGTCCTTGTCGATGAGGCGCGGAGAATTGGCGACCGTCGGAGTGTAGAGCAGGGTGTGCAGGTCGGTTCGCTCGCGGACGGCGGTGGAGTTGGTCCGCCAGGCTTGAAGCATCGTCTCCAGTTCGTCCCGTTGGGCGTACTGCCGGGCCGACAGCGTCTTGCCGACACCCGGCGGCCCGAAGCACAGGCCGATGTGGCGGGACCCCGCCCAATTGCATCAGATGCAGGATCTGTCGGCCCCGGCCACCGTCATGCGCATGCTCCGCGACCACGACACCAGCATCACCGAGCCGGACGCCGGAGCCGGCGATACGAAGCAACGGCCGTAGTCCCTGGCCGATACCCGGGTCACGAACAGTCCTTGGTGTCATGACCAGCACCGTGATCAAACCGAGACGCCAGTCGGATGCTCCTGCGTTATCGCAGGTCAGATGCAACTTCGTTGAAAATTTCCTCATCGCTACGGGGGCTCTCGTGGTGAGACCGTTCTGGGCACCGGGGCGGCGTGGAATGGACTGACGAGGGGGTTTCGCCCCTGTACCGCATCACGGGTGAGTGGCGGACAGGCCGCGGACCATCGTCTCGAAGGCCTCGTCCCAGTGGCGGCGGCCTTGCGCGGGGTCTCCGAGCGCGCCGCGCAGTTCGAGGCTGCACAGCCCATGGGCGAGGGCGTTGAACTGGACGGCCAGGTCGTACGGCTCGGCGGGCGCGAACAAGCCTGCTTCCACGCAGCGGGTGACGGCGGTGACCAAGCTGTCGAAGGTGGGTTGGATCTGTGCGGCGGTCTCGGTATCGGGCCGGAACTCGGGGACCGGCCGGCCGAACATGAGCTCGTAGAGATGTGGGTTGGCCAGAGCGGTGGCGCGGTAGGCGTGGCCGAGGGCCAACAGGTCAGCGACGGGATCGTTGGTGCGTGGTACGGCGGCGAAGGCCTCGGCGAGACGCTCGAACCCCGACAGGAACATCTCGCGTACCAAGCCGGCTTTGTCGCCGAAGAGATTGTAGACCGCCGTGGTGGACACGCCCGCCTGCCGGGCGACTCGGCGGGTGCTCAACATCGACGGCCCCTGCTCGGCCAACAGCAGGCCACCGGCGTCGACCAGGTCACGGCGGAGCTCTGCGTAGTCACGGATTCTGGGCCTTGCCATATCGCTCAGAGTATCATAACTTAGTTACGTAACAGCGTTATTAAATCTTGAAACTGGAGGACGTCATGTCCCGACTGCACGTTGTACTCGGCGCCACCGGAGCACTCGGCAAAGCCGTCGTGGCCGAACTCACCGCCCGCGGCCACCACGTCAGAGCCGTCAGCCGCGGCGCGGCCACCGGCCCACACGACCTCCGCGCCGACATCACCACGCTCGACGGCGCGATCGCCGCCTGCGACGGCGCCGCCGTCGTCTACCAATGCGCACAACCCGGCTACACGCGCTGGCCCAAGAACTTCCCCGCCCTCACCCGAACCGTGCTCGCCGGAGTCGAGGCCGCCGGCGCCAAACTGGTGATGGCCGACAACCTCTACGTCTATGGGCCGGTCGAGGGCCCGATGACCGAGGACCTGCCCCACACCGCGGGCTTCCCAAAAGGCCGCGCCCGCGCTGAGGTGGACAAGCTCATCCTCGACGCTCACCGATCCGGCCGGGTCCGCGCCACCTTAGGCCGGGCATCGGACTACTACGGGCCCGGCGGCGTCAACACCGTCCTCGGCCCGACCATCTTCGCCGCCGCACTGAAAGGAAAGACCGCCCGCTGGGTCGGCGACCTCGACCAGCCCCACACCCTCAACTACCTCCCCGACATCGCCGCTGCACTGGTCACCCTCGGGGAACACCAACAGGCCGACGGGCGCGCCTGGCACCTACCAGCCGCCGAGGCGATCACCGGACGCCAATTCCTCGACCACGTGTGGTCCGCGATCGGCGACACCCCCAGGATCGCCGGGCTCGGTCGGACCACACAGCGCCTCATCGGGCTGTTCAACCCCATCGTCCGCGAACTCGGTGAGACCTGGTATCAGCGCGACCGGCCATTCATCTCCGACGACTCCGCCTTCCGCAATGCCTTCGGACCCGTCAACGTCACCCCCCACGACCAGGCCGTATCCGCAACACTGAACTGGTATCGGCACCACCACCCGGAAAGTCAGCGGCCAGGTGGAACGCCTCACGTGCGGCCAGCTGCTGAGAGCCAAGGCCGATAGCCCCCAGCAGTTCCCGGATCTCCCAGGCGTGCTCGTACGCCGTCTGCTGCCGCCGGCCGAGCACCTGGGATCGAGTTCCAGCTGCTCAGCGACGAACCTCACCGCTCCCGGGACCTCAGCGGGGGCCTCGGTCAGAAACACCCCGAGCACACGCACCGTGCCCCACTGCACCGCCCACCCCAAGCGGGTGTCCGGGCGGCGTTTGCCGGCCAGCGCGCCAAGCGCCGCGCGATCCAGCCGGAAGGACTGCCTCAGCTCGGCCACTCATGCGAACACGCCGACGCGACCAGAATTAGGCAACAGGGTCGTACACGCCCACGTCGCCGGGATGATCCGATGTCACGCCAGGCCAGGCGTGGCCCAGTTCAAGGACAGCGAGCTGCCCGCCGGCGCCGCGCGCGACCCTCGGTCTCATTCAATCTCTCGCCGGACGCGGCGAGCAGTCCGGTGCGGAAGTTGCCCGGCTCGACGATGAACACGGTTACGCCCAATGGGCGGCCTCGGCCCGTAGCGCTTCGGAGAAGCCTTCGAGCGCGAACTTCGTCGCGCTGTAGGCGGAGATTCCCGCGAACGACAATCGTCCTCCCACGCTGCTGACCTGCACGATCGCGTCGGACCGCCGTGCCCGCAGGTGGGGGAGGGCGGCGCGGGTCAGCGCGGCGGGGCCGAAGAAGCGGACCTCGAACAGGGCCCGGTGCCCGGCCTCGCCGGTTTCCTCCACGGCGCCGACGTGGCTACGTCCAGCGTTGTTCACGAGGATGTCGATGCGACCATGTCGAGCGATGACCTCGGCCACTGCCTCGTCATGGCTCGGGTCGCGGGGAAGGGCGCTAGGACCTGTTTTGTGGAAGAGCAGTGGGCAGGCGATGGTCACGGCCGAGATGGTGGTACCAATGCCGCGTCGGCGCAGGTAGGTGCGGATGGTGCGGGAGCTGTAGCCCTTGTCGGCGATCACATGGTCGGGCCGTGTGCGGGGCACGCGGATGGCCTCCATCACGGCGGTGAACTGGGTGCAGTCGTTGACGTTGCCGCCGGTGAGGATGCATGTCAGAGGCAGGCCGCGTCCGTCGACGGCCAGGTGGATCTTGGTGGTCAGTCCGCCGCGCGAGCGCCCGAGCGCCTGTCGGTCCTGATCGCTCTGACCGGGTTGCTGTCCGTATGTCCTGTGGTGGGTCCCTTTTTACGGGCTCCGGCCGCGTGTTGGTGAGCGCGCACGATGGTGGAGTCCACGCAGATGGCCGACCGGTCGACCTGGCCGACGGCGTCGTCGTGAACCTGGACGTGCTGCAGGAGCCGGGTGAAGGTGCCGTCGGCTGACCAGCGGCGAAAGCGCTGGTAGATGGTTTGCCAGGGGCCGTAGCGCTCATCTGCTTGAGCACGGGCTGCGGACCTGTCGCAGCAATCAGTGACCTCGTTCCCGGCCGAGGAAGCACGACAGGAGTCGCCTGAAGTCGTGCGGGTGCTCGAGCGCCGGCACGTGCCCGCATCGGCCGAGCACGTGCAGACGGACATCGGCCAGGTGTTCGAGCAGGGGCAGGGCTGCCGTCCCGAGCGGGGTGACTCGGTCCTCGGCGCCGTGGACGAGCAGCACGGGCGCGCGGATCCCTGCCAGCGTTTGCGCCGAGAGGGTGAGCTCGTCGGCCCAACGTGCCCTGGGTGGAGGGAACAACGACGCGAATGCGGCCGCCCCCGCTCGCATCGCGGCTGCACGGGCGGCGACGGCCGACTCGGTCACGAGCGCTTGGTCGAGGACGAGGCGACTCAACATGTCTCGTGCCCCGAGCGGGCCGGCGGGGGCGGCCCAGATCGCGTCGAGTTCGGCGGACAGCGGCGCCCCGGGGGCGCCCATCGTCGAGACCGCCACGACACGGGTGACCTGCTGGGGGCGCGCGGCCGCCAGCGCCAGCGCCACGGCACCGCCCATGGAGTGGCCCACCACGGCGTAGTGCTCGACACCGAGAGCATCCATCAGGCCCGCGGCCTGCTCCGTCCACAGCCGGAGCCCACCCCTGGAGCCTGCCGGGATTGGTGTACGGCCGAACCCCGCCTGGTCAGGAGCCACCAGGTGCCAGGACGTGCCCAGCGCCTGTGCCGTCGTTGCCCAGGCGCCGGATCCGGTCGTACCGGGTCCGGAGCCGTGCAGCATCAGCACCGCGGGCCCGGTGCCGCTCTCCAGGACGTGGACGGGGGAGCCGTCGACGGTGACGGTCCGAAGTGCCGTCACCGAGACAGGTCCGGTGTGCTCATGCCGATGCGGAGTTGATGGACTTCGAAAAGAGCTCCATCATCGCCCTGCCGAATTGCGGCATGTCGGGCCACCCCCGGCAGGAGACGAGGTTGCCGTCCACGACGTCGGGAGCGTCGATGACCGTCGCGCCCGCGTTCTCCATGTCACCGGTGATGGGGGGGAAGCACGCCGTCTTTCGACCCTTCAGCAGCCCGTACACAGCCGGCACCTGCGCGCCGTGGCACACCAGCGCGATCGGGAGGTCGCGCGCGAAGAAGTGCTCGGTGATGCGCCTGACGTCGGCGTCGACCCGGATCCACTCGGGGGCACGTCCCCCAGGGATGATGAGGGCGTCATAGCGCTCGACGTCGACCTCGGCCCAGGGCACGTCGACCGGCAACTTTCGGCCGTTCTTCTCCACGTAGGCGTCGGAGTTGGGGTCGAACTCGTGGATGACCAGCTGAACGTCACGCATCGTCCGTGACGAGACGTCAACGTCCCAGCCGCCCTCCTGCACGCGATAGTAGGGATACATGGTGTCGAGCTCCTCGGCGGCGTCGCCGGTCAGGAGCAGTGCTCTGGGCACCTGCTTCTCCTCGCATCTGGGGCGGGTGAAGTGGATCCAATCCGATCCAATCCGATCCGATTGGGTTAGCATTCCTCGGCCCAGACCGCCCGTCAAGCCTTTACCGCCATTCCGTCCGCGCCCTCGGCCTCGTCGAACAATCGCCGGAACCGCTCGCCGGACAGCAGGATGTGCCGACGCATGGCGTAGGCGGCGGCGTCGGGGTCGCGCGCGGCGATCGCGGCCAGAACTTCTTCGTGCTCGGCCATGGCCAAGTGAGTGACCTGGGTGTCGTGGAGAAGCCGGAACAGGTGCACGTGCGTGTGCAGGCGAGCGAGCGCTTCGCGGATGACCTGGTTCCCCGCGCTCAGGGCGACGAGATCGTGAAAAGCGGCGTCGCGCAGCCCGAAGGCGCCATAGGCCATGGGCCCGTCGCCCCCCTCCAGCTCCGCCATCTCCTCCAGCATTCGTCGCAGACCGGCCACCTGCTTCGAGGATGCGCGTTCGGCGGATCTGCGCGCCGCTGCCGGCTCGAGGAGCAGGCGGATCTCAAGCATGTCCTCGAATCGGTCACGGGTGATCTGGGGGGGAATGCGATAGCCGGCATGGGGCACACGCACGACCAGGCCCTCGGCCTCCATGCGGTTCAGAGCGTCTCGGATCGGCGTCTGCGAGACCCCCAGCTCTCGCGCCAGGGCGTCGATCGTGACGCGGGAGCCAGGCTCGATCCGTAGCGACATCAGCTGTCCGAGCAGCGTGTCGTACACCTCGTCGGCAAGCCGGCCGCGAGATCTTCCCGGCGGCGTTCCGCCCGTCATGGCCCCACGGCGCCGCACGATCATCACTTCGTCGTCCATCGTGACGTGAGGTCCTTTCCTGCGTCTTCGAGAACTTGTTGACATCGGTCGCAATGCTGCGGGATATTGACGCCCCTACTCGGATCGTATAGGAAAGGTGACGGATGCCACCCATCCTTCACCCGTCGGGGAACCGCCCGCCATCGCTCCGCTTCGATCAGTTGGAGCTCCCATGAGCATGCTCGACGTCCTACTCGATTCGCCACCGGGCCGCACAAGGACCGAAGGACTTCTCTCGACTGCTTGAAGCCCCATTACGTCGCGGCGTACTCGTGACGCCGGTCTGCGGGTCAGCCCCTGCGACAGCCGGCAGCACGCCTGAACAACCCAGCAACTGCTCGGCGAAGCACGCAGCAAGGCTCCAGAGGTCCCCCCCAGAAAGCAGGCAAGAAGATGCGGTATCCGCAGCGAGTAGGACGACTGTCCGTTCCCCGTCGAAAGGTGCAGCTGGCGACGGCGGCCATGTTAGTGGCCACGACCGTGGCGGCTTGCGGCGGCGGCCAGGACGAGGCGAGCGCCCCCAAGGCACCGGCGACCATCCCGGAGCTCACCAAGGACCCGCTGACCCTCAGCTTCATCTGGTTCGACTGGCCCCCCGCCCACGCGCTGGAAGACTTCGCGAACGCGGAGTACACCAAGGAGCGGTCGAACGTGACCATCAAGGTCAACACCGTGCCGAACGCGAACTGGCACGACGCGATGTTCACCCAGTTCGCAGCGCACAAGACCGACTTCGACATCCCGATCCTGGACTCGCAGCACATCGGCGAGGCCGTGACGAACGGCAACATCCTCGACCTCACCGACTTCGTCAAGAAGAACATCGACGTCAAGGCCTACAACCCGTACCTCCTGGCGGCCTACGGCCAGTACCCCCAGGCGGAGACCGGCAAGCGCGACGAAAACGCCAGCCTGTACGGACTGCCGCTGCTCGGCGACACCTGGACGATGATCTACCGCAAGGACCTGATCGGCGACAAGCCACCGCAGACGTGGGACGAGATGATCTCAGTCGCCGAGAAGTGCCAGGCGGACAACCCTGGCGTCAGCGGGCTGGCTTTCCACCAGGCCAACGGCTCCGACGCCGCGGCCGTAACCTACAACACGGTCAACGGCGTCTACGGCGGCAACCTCTGGAACTCCAAGACGCGCAAGATCGACGGCGTCATCAACGACGCTGCGGGCCAGGAGGCGATGGACGTCCTGGTCAACAAGATGAAGCCGCTGACCGCCAAGGGCTCCGGCAACTGGTTCATCGACGAGGTGAACGCGGCGGTCGCCCAGGGCAAGGCATGCATCGCGTTCAACTGGATCGCCGCGAGCGGCGGCCTGCTTGACCCGAAGCAGTCGACGCTCGGCACCACGCGGGAGGAGATTCTCGACAAGCTGGGTTTTGCCACCCTGCCGAGCCAGAAGACGAACCTGGTGCCTCTCGGCGGCATGGGGATGCACGTGTCGGCCTACTCCCCCGAGGCGAACCAGGCGGAGGCCCTGAACTTCATGAAGTGGTTCGAGCAGGCCGACATCCAGAAGAAGTGGGCCGCCGCCGGTGGCGTGCCATCGCGTACGGACGCCCTGGAGTCGCCCGAGTTCCTCAACGCCGGGCCGTTCAACCAGGTGTACACCGACTCGGTTTCGCGGATGCGGGACATGTGGAACGTGCCCGAGTACGCGCGCCTCGTCGACATTGAGAACACCAACGTGAACGCGGCTCTCAACGGCGCGAAGACGCCGAAGGACGCGCTCAACGACATCGCCAAGGAGCAGCAGGGCGTGCTCGACTCCGGCAACCGCAAGGGCGGCGGCGGACTGTGAGTGACCCCGCCCCTCTGACGACCGACCGCCCCGGGCAGGTGGCGTCCGCGACGCCGCCTGCACCGGGTCGGTCCCGCCGGTTGAGCGACCGCTGGCTCACCGTGGCCTTCATCTCCCCGGCGCTGCTGCTGTTGCTCGCCATGTCGGTGTTCCCGTTGCTGTGGGCGTTGTACCTGTCCTTCACCGACTACTCGGCCACCCGCGGGGGGCCCGCCGATTTCGTCTGGTTCGAGAACTACACCGCCATCCTGACGTCGGCGCAGGTCCACCTGAGGGCCTTCACGACGTTGATCTACGTGGTCGGCGCGGTCACCCTGCAGACCGTGCTCGGTTTCACCATCGCCTACCTGATCTCACGGCGCACGCACGGGCGAGGACTGCTGACCACTCTGTTCCTGGTTCCGATGATGCTGTCGCAGGTCGTGGTCGGGCTGTTCTGGAAATTCATGCTCGACGCGCAGTTCGGCGTGATCAACAGCATGCTCGGCTCGCTCGGCCTGGGACAGGTGGAGTGGCTCACCCGGCAGCGAACGGCACTGATCTCCCTGATCGTGGTCGACACCTGGCAATGGACGCCGTTCATCATGCTCATCGCACTCGCGGGCCTTACCGCGGTCCCCAAGTACTTGTACGAGGCCGCCTCGATCGACCGGGCGTCCGAGTGGTTCCGGTTCCGCACCATCACTCTTCCGCTGGTGTGGCCGCTGCTCCTCATCGCCGTGTTGTTCAGGGCCATCGAGGCCTTCCGGCTGTTCGACCTCGTCTACATCCTCACCAGCGGAGGTCCGGGGGTCTCCACCGAGACGTTGTCGTTCCACGTCTACAAGGTCGCGTTCCTGGGCTTCAACACCGGAACCGCCTCGGCATACGGGATCCTCATGGTCCTCGTCGTCATCGTCCTCACGCAGCTCTACCTGCGCTACTTGAACAAGCTCAAGGAGGACTGATGGCCGTCTCCGTCGACGAGGCCGTGTCCGCAGGTCCTGTCCGGGATCACACGCCCCCCGCGCGCCGCTTCGGCGGCCGGGGCCGCGCCGTGCTGGAGGTCGCGCTGCTGACCGTGCTGGCCGTCGTGATGCTCTTCCCGGTGCTGTGGATGATCGAGACGTCCATCAAGGAGAACCGGGACGTCTACGCCATCCCGGCCAAGTTCTTCGACTTCAAGGTCACCCTGGACCATTACAAGGACGTGTTCGTCGCCTCCGGCGGCGGTCGTTCGACCTTGTCCGTCGCGTTCCTCAACTCCGTCGTGGTCGCCGGGGTCTCCACGGCGCTGGCCACCGTGCTGGGGGTCCCGGCGGCCTGGGCCTACTCACGCTTCGCCGTGAAGGCCAAGAAGGACCAGCTGTTCTTCATCCTGTCCACCCGCTTCATGCCGCCCGTGGTGGTCGTGATCCCGATCTTCCTCATGTACCGCCAACTCGGGCTCATCGACACCAAGCTCGGCCTGATCCTCATCTACACCGCGTTCAACGTCCCGTTCACGATCTGGATGATGAAGGGGTTCGTCGACGAGGTGCCCGCAGAGTACGAGGATGCCGCCATGCTCGACGGCTACACCCGCCTGCAGGCGTTCTGGAAATTCACCCTTCCCCTGCTCCTGCCCGGTATCGCCGCGACGGCGGTCTTCGCCCTCATCTTCTCGTGGAACGAGTTCGTGTTCGCCATCTTCCTTACCTCCAGCGACACCGTGCGGACGGCCCCACCCGCCATCGCCGGCCTCATCGGTGGAACCACCGTGGACTGGGGTCTCGTGGCCGCCGCCTCCGTGGTTTTCGCCCTGCCGGTGCTCGTCTTCGCCTACCTGGTGCGCAAGCACCTCGTCGCCGGTGTGACGCTCGGGGCGGTGCGACGCTGATGGCGGGCATCGAGGTGACCGCCCTGCACAAGCGCTACCCGGACGGGACGGTCGCAGTTGATCACGTGGACCTGTCCATCGCCGACGGTGAGCTGTTCGTGATGCTCGGCCCTTCGGGGTGCGGCAAGACGACCACGCTGCGGGCCATAGCCGGCCTGGAGAGGCAGACGACGGGCGACATCCGCATCGGCGACACGCTGGTCAACGACCTGCCGCCCGCCGAGCGCGACATCGCCATGGTGTTCCAGTTCTACGCCCTCTACCCGCATCTGAGAACCCGCGACAACCTGGCGTTCCCGCTGCGGGCCGAGGGACTGCCCAAGCCGGAGGTGCAGGAGCGGGTCGACGAGGCCGCCCGGCTGATGCGGCTCGGTCCGCTCCTGGACCGGCGACCGCACCGGCTGTCCGGCGGGGAGCAGCAGCGCGTCGCGCTTGCTCGCGCCCTGGTGCGACGACCGCGCGCGTTCCTCATGGACGAACCTCTCACCAATCTGGACGCGGAGCTGAGGGCGGACATGCGCACGGAGATCAAGCACCTGCAGGGGGAGCTGGGGACGACGATGGTCTACGTCACCCACGACCAGGTCGAGGCGATGTCGCTCGGTCACAGAATCGCCATCCTCAACAAGGGCCGCGTCGAGCAGATCGGCACGCCGCTGGAGGTCTACGACCGTCCGGCGAGTCTTTTCTGCGCCGCATTCATCGGCTCCCCGCCGATGAACCTGATTGAGGTGGAGGTGGCCGACGGGAAACTGCGCAGTAAGAGCGGACTGGTCCTCACGCCACCGCAAAACCTGCCGCGCGACCGTTCCCTGGTCGCAGGGGTCCGGCCGGAGGCGCTGGAAGTCACAGAACCAGGGGCGGAACGTTCGGTCCCGGCCCGCGTGGTCTCGGCGGAGTGGCTGGGCGACGAAATCATCTACGTGGTTGACCACGGCGGCCAGCGCGACGTACGGGTTCGGATGCCACCGACTGTCCGTTTCGCCGCTGACGCACCGGTCGGGCTGCGGCACACCGGCGGGCCCCCGCCGGTCTACGACGTGAGCACGGAAGAGCTGGTGGCCTGATGGGAACCGTGGCGGTGCACGGGCTGTGCAAGTCCTTCGGTAAGGTCCAGGCCCTGGACGGGGTGACGCTGGACGTGCCGGACGGCTCGTTCTTCGTCGTGCTCGGGCCCTCCGGGGCAGGCAAGACGACGACCCTGCGAGCGATCGCCGGCCTTGAGAAGCTTGACGCCGGGTCGGTGCATCTGGACGGGAAGGACGCGACCGGTGACACCCCGGCCGCACGCGACCTGGCCATGGTCTTCCAGAGCTACGCCCTCTACCCGCGACACACGGTGTACGAGAACATCGCTTCGCCGCTGCGGGCACGCCGCTGTTCTTCGAGCGAGATCGCCGCTGCCGTCGAGCAGATGTCGAGCCTGCTGCACATCGAACGTCTGCTGCAGCGTCGTCCCGCGCAGTTGTCGGGCGGTGAGATGCAGCGTGTCGCCCTGGCCCGGGCGCTGGTCCGTCGCCCGCGCGCGTTTCTCATGGACGAGCCGCTGACGAACCTCGACCTCAAGCTCCGCGTCGAGATGCGCACCGAGCTCACCCGCATCCACCGGAGCCTCGGGGCAACCTTCGTCTACGTGACCAACGACCAGGTCGAGGCCCTGTCCATGGCCGACCAGGTCGCGGTCCTCAAGGAGGGGAAGGTGCAACAGGTCGGAACGCCGGCCGAGGTGTACGAGCGTCCAGCCAACCAGTGGGTCGCGGGATTCGTCGGGAGCCCGCCGATCAGCCTGCTCGCCTGCCACGCCGAGGGAGATCGTCTGGTCGGTGCGGAAGGCTGGACGCTGCCGCGGCCCCGCTGGACCACGGCTGAGGACGGTCGTCCGCTGCTGCTGGGCCTGCGCGCGGAGGACCTGTCCGTCGAGCAGCGTGGGGACGCGTCGTTGTCGGGCGAGCTCTACGGCCTTGAGCCGCTCGGTGACCGAACGGTGGTCGACGTCCAAGTGGGGACGGAGATCCTCAAGGTCAAGGCACGACCCACCGTCACCGGTACGCCGGGCGAGCGGCTGCTTGTCACGGTCGACCTGGACCGTGCGCACCTGTTCGACGCGGGCACCGGGCTGGCGCTGTCCGAGGCCGGGAGGTAACCGCGCAGGGCGGCGACGTCAACATGCGCCCGCACGTGGCGATCGAGCCTCGGCGGACCGTCACCGGTGAGCACGGCCTGACGACGCTGAAACAGCCATGGCCCGAGAAGGCGATCGGTGGCGCGGGGCGTCGCCCTGCAGCCAGGGCCCCAGGGCCAACGGCCACGTTCGACCCGCTCGGCAACCTCGGCCCCGACGAGGCCGTGTGACCCGTTCGTCAACGCGCGTGGCGCGATCGCCGAGGTCACGCTGGACATCACCAAGAACATCACAGGAGGCGACGCGATGAGTGACCCGATGAACGTCCTGGCCCCCGAGCACCGGCGGCTCCGGATCGGCGACACCTGGCGCGACGCCGCCGGCGGAGCCACCTTTGTCGTCGAGGACCCGGCCACCGGCGAGACCATCGCCGAGGTGGCGGACGCCGGCGTCGTTGACGGGCTCGCCGCTCTGGACGTGGCGAGCAAGGCAATGGCGGAGTGGGCGGCGACCCCGCCGCGAAAACGGTCGGAGTTGTTGACCGCGACGTACCGGGCACTGACCGAGCGATCCGAGGAGGTCGCCCGGCTGATAACGCTCGAGATGGGCAAGCCGCTCGCCGAGGCTCGGGGAGAGGTGGCCTACGGCGCCGAGTTCTTCCGTTGGTTCGCCGAGGAGGCGGTGCGCGTCGAGGGGCGCTACAACACCGCTCCCGCCGGTGGATATCGCATCCTCACCGTGCCGAAGCCGGTCGGACCGTGCGTCTTCGTGACGCCCTGGAACTTTCCGTTGGCCATGGGTGCCCGCAAGATCGCTCCTGCGCTGGCGGCGGGCTGCACGACGATCACCAAGCCGGCAGCCCAGACGCCACTCACCATGCTGTTCCTGGCCCGCATCATGGAGGAGGTCGGCGTTCCCCCGGGCGTCGTCAACGTCGTGACAACCAAGCGTGCCGGCGAGGTGGTCTCAGCACTGCTGGCCGACCGTCGGACCCGCAAGCTTTCGTTCACCGGGTCGACCGAGGTCGGGCGCGTGCTGCTACGACAGGCGGCGGACAACGTGCTGCGCACCTCCATGGAACTGGGCGGCAACGCGGCCTTGATCGTGTGTGCCGACGCGGACCTGGACGTCGCGCTCGACGGTGCCATGGTGGCCAAGATGCGCAACATCGGGGAGTCCTGCATCGCGGCCAACCGAATCTACGTTGAGGAGCCGGTGCGCGAGGAGTTCACGGCGCGCTTCGCCAAGCGGATGGGCGCGCTCTCGGTGGGCCATGGTCTCGACGACGGCGTGGACGTCGGGGCGTTGATCGACGAGGCCTCGGTCACCAAGATCGACGAGCTCGTCGCCGACGCGGTCAATCGCGGCGCCCGTGTCCTGGTGGGCGGCGAGCGTCCGGAGGGGCCGGGCCACTTCTACCCGCCTACGGTCCTCGTCGACGTGCCCGAAGAGGCGCGGATACTGGAGGCGGAAATCTTCGGCCCGGTGGCGCCGATCATCTCGTTCACGTCCGACGACGAGGTAATGGCGAAGGCCAACGACACCGAGCACGGCCTGGTCGGATACGTCTTCACCCGTGACCTCCAGCGGGCGCTCCGGTTCACCGAGGGGCTGGAGACGGGGATGGTCGGCATCAACCGTGGTCTGATCTCGGACCCGTCGGCTCCGTTCGGAGGCGTGAAGCAGTCCGGGATCGGCAAGGAGGGGTCGCACGAGGGCATCCTTGAGTACCTCGACGTCACCTACGCGGCGATCGACCTACCGTGACCGGCCCGCCGCTCCGGGTGCCCGCCGAGGATCACCGCGTCCTGTGCACACATGGCCTGACCGGCCTCCACCCGTGGGGCGGGCCCCGGGCCATGGTCGGCACGAATCCGCCGGCACCCGGGGACGCCGTCGGCTCCGCCGGTGCGCGCGCCACAGACGCGGCCGCGGCGGTGGATGGGGCGATCAGCCCTTTCGGCGGTCCCAAAGGCCACGCCCTCGGGCTCATGATCGAGGTGCTGGTCGCGACCTTGACTCGTACCGCCCTTGGCGACGATGTCCGCGGGACCCTCGGCCCGACTGACCCGCCCACCAAGGGCGAGGTCTTCATCGCGATGGACCTGAGGGCGCCCGGGCACGACCGAGTCCGGGAGCCCGGCGCGCGCCTGCGCCACCCGGCAGCCAACCTTGCCGACGCCGTCCCGGTCTCGCAGGTGACCTGGACGTCCGCCCAGCAAATCACCGCCGACGTTCCAGAGAGGCACCGACATGCTTGAGACCGTCCGCGGACCACGCCAGCTGATAGTGGGCGAAGGGGTCGCGCAGAACATCCCACGAGTGGTGGCCGAGTGTGGCTCGCGAGTCCTCATCGTGACCGACCGGGTTCTTCTGGGGCAGCCGGGCGTGGCCGAGATCGTGGCCGCCGTGCGGGAGAAGGTCGAAGTCGTCGGGGTGTTCGCCGACGCGACTCCGGACGTGCCACTCACCGATGTCGCCCTGGCCGTCTCGGTCGCCGCAGAGGTGGACGCCGACGTGATCCTCGCCATCGGGGGTGGCACGGTGATCGACCTCGCCAAAATCGTCGGCGTCATCCGGCGCCACGGTGGGACGCCGCGCGACTTCTACGGCGAGTCGAAGGTGCCGGGGCCGACGATTCCTCTCGTCGCGGTCCCGACGACGTCAGGCACCGGCTCCGAGCTCACACCCGTCTCGGTGTTGACCGACCCGGACCGCGAGCTGAAGGTGGGGGTCTCCAGCGTCCACATCGTGCCCGACTTCGCCATCGTCGACCCCGAGCTCACCTACACCTGCCCTGCGACCGTCACTGCCCACTCCGGCATCGACGCGTTTTGTCACGCGGTGGAGAGCTACACCGCGCGACCTCGGGCCCACGGACCGCGCGACCCGGTGGAGCAGGTCTTCCTCGGCCGCAACCCGATCACCGATCACTACGCGCTCCTGGCCGCGGAGCGGATCGCCCGCAGCTTGCCCCGTGTCGTCAGGGACGGAGGCGACAAGGACGCGCGCGCGGACATGTCCTATGGGTCCATGCTGGCCGGGCTCGCGTTTTCCCACGCGGGCAACGCGGCTCCGCACGCCCTCCAGTACCCCATCGGCGCAGCCACCCACACACCGCACGGCCTGGGCGTCGGGCTGCTGCTGCCCTACGCGCTGGACGCGGCCAGGGATGCCATCGGCGACCGGTTGGCCATCCTCGCCGGGGTGTGCGGGCTCGACGTGACCGACGCCTCGGATGCCGAGGCCGCAGATACGTTCCTCACCTGGCTCGACGGGCTCCTTGCCGACATCGGCATCCCTACCACCTTGGCGGACATCGGCGTGGCACGCGCCGACCTCCCGCGCTTCGCGGAGATGGCCAGTGGCGTCACCCGCTTGATCCAGAACCATCCAGGCCCGACCGACACCGCCAGCCTGACCGCGATCCTCGAAGCGGCCTGGATCGGGGACCGGACCCGACACGTCCTGACTCCGGAGCAGAGATAGTGACGGGCCTTTCACATGACGACGAGTTCCCTGCCCCACCCCGGGTATCGGGATTGTCGGCTACGCCTTAATGGGAGCCGCCCATTCCCAGGCCTGGCGCACGGCTGCGCGCCCACCAGGCCGGCCACGGCCACAGCAGCCACAACTCCACCGGCCCACCTCGCTCCACGCGGTGACATAACGTCATCATTCCGCTGCGGATAGATCAACGCGAGTGAACAACCGAATCGTGATCGCATCTGCTCCCGGCCCCGACCAGGCCGGCCACCACCCCAAGATCATTTCACTACCCGCCCAGCAGGTGGCCGGTGCTTCGGGCCTCGTCGCCCGTCGTTGGTGACCAGGGTCAGGCACCACGCCTGTTCACTCTGCTGTTCCAGATGGCGGCCGCGGATGGTGCCCTCATGGGCGTACGGCAGGTCGCGTTTGAGCGCGTGCAGCGACTCGCCCTTGTTGAGCTGGCGGCAGATCTTGCGCCGGTAGGCGGGGTCGGCCAGGTAGCGGGCGGCGTAGATGGTGCGGCGCAGCGCGCCGTACTCCTTCAGCGCCGCCGCCAGCGCGTTGATGAGTTCCTCTGTGGCCTTGTGATCGGCCGCGGCTCCAAGATCGTCCTCAGTGCGCGGGAGGCAGCCCGGGTAGGCGGCGCGGTCACCTCGTGCGCCGGCAGAGCCGTCGGGGCGAGCGATTCCTTTTCGGCTGGCGGGGGTCTGCATTGTCGAAGGCTTCGCGGTACGGCGACCATCCATCAGCCGCGGCGAAGCGATCCGACGCACGACACCGAAAGGGACTGCCATGAGCCACGACAGCGCTTCGCTCGTCGAAGCCGACCAGGAAGTACACACCGTGCTCGACGAGGTCTATGCCGCCTGGGCCGACAACGACGCGACTGCCTTCGTCGCGCCGTACGCCGAGAATGCCACCGCGATCCTGCCGGGTACGTACCTGCGCAGCCGAGACGCGATCCACGCCACCATGGCGGCGCTCTTTGCCGGTGAGCTCCAGGGCTCCAAGGGCGTCCACGAGGTGCAGAGCATCCGGTTCGTCGGCGCTGACGTCGCCGTCGTGATCAGCAAGGGGGCCGTGCTGCTGGCCGGCCAGAGCGAGCCGGACGGCGCGAACCGGGCGCTGGAGACGTGGGTGCTGGCCAAACAGGACGGCACCTGGCGTGTGCAGGCCTTTCACAACTGTCCCGAACACGCCGCCTGAGGCGAGGAGGCAGACATGGCGATGCCGAGCAAGCAGTCCGAAGCCGTCAAGAGGCACTGGGCGGCGATCCGAGCAGCCAGTGAGCGGCCGGACGCGGAGCAGCCCGACGACGAGTCGTGGGGCAACCTGACAGCCGAACCACGCGACGTGGACTACATCGAGACCGAAGCGGGTGGTTTGCCCGCGATGTGGGCGGTACCGAAACGAGCGGCCGAGGATCGGGTACTGCTGTGCATGCACGGCGGAGGGTTCATCAGCGGCTCGATCTACACACACCGCAAACTGTTCGGCCACTTGGCCAAGGCGACCGGGGCGCGGGCGCTGATCTTCGACTACCACCTCGCCCCCCACCATCTCCACCCCACGCAGGTCGATGACGCGACCGCTGTCTACCGGTGGCTGCTGCACGACCGGGGGATCAGCGCCGACCACGTGGCGTTCACCGGTGATTCCTGCGGCGGCGGACTGTCGATCACCACCCAGCTGCGGGCCCGCGAACAAGGACTGCCCCTGCCGGCTGCGGCGATGCTTTTCTCACCGTGGGTGGACATGCGGGCTACCGGCGAGTCGTACAAGACCAATCGAGACCGGGATGCGTTCTTCTCCGCCGAAGTCGTGCGTGAGTTGGCCGGCACCTTCCTGGGTGAGGGCGGCGACCCCAGCGACCCGCTGGTCAGTCCGCTGTGTGCCGACCTGTCCGGTCTCGGCCCGGTCTACATCCAGGCGGGAGGAGACGAGGTCCTGCTCGACGACGCCCGCCGACTGACCGAACACGCCCGCCGGGCCGGCGTCGACGTCCGGCTCGACGTCTTCCCCGGCATGCAGCACACCTTCCAAATGGCCGCCGGCCGAGCGCCAGAGGCCGACGAGGCGATCCGTAGGATGGCCCACTGGGTCTGCCCCAGGATCGGCCTGTGATTGGCTGGGCGGGGGACAGGAGGCGGTGATGGCGGACAGAGCGGGTGCCGTCGCCGAGGCCGGCGAGTTCGCCCGCCGAACCGAGCAGTACCGGCGCGAGTTGCTGGCGCACTGCTACCGAATGCTCGGGTCGGCGGACGAGGCCGAGGACCTCGTCCAGGAAACCTACCTGCGGGCGTGGCGGTCCTACGGCACCTTCGAGGGCCGGTCGTCGCTGCGGGTCTGGCTGTACCGCATCGCCACCAACGCCTGCCTGACCGCGCTGCAGCAGGGCGGTCGGCGGGCGTTGCCGTCCGGTCTGGGCGGTCCGGCCGACGACCCCGACGCCGCCCCGGATCCGCCCGACACCAGCGTGGCGTGGCTGCAGCCGATCGCGGACACGCTGGTAACCCCGCCGTCAGCAGACCCCGCGATGATCGTCGAGACACGCGAGAGTCTCCGGCTCGCGCTCATCGCGAGCCTGCAGTACCTACCGACACGGCAGCGGGCTGTACTCATCCTCCGAGAGGTCCTCGGTTTCCCCGCCACCGAGGTCGCGGCGATGCTCGGCACCTCGACCGCGGCGGTCAAGAGCGCCCTACAGCGGGCCCGCGCCCGCCTCGACGAGGTGGCACCGGAACGCAACCACCTCACCGACCCCACCGAGCCGCACGCCCGGGCCCTGCTCGACCAATACATCGTCGGCTTCCAGAACGCCGACACAACAGCCCTGGAACGGGCCCTGCGCGCCGACGCCGCGATAGAAATGGTCGGCACCCGCACCTGGTTCTCCGGCCGCCTGACCTGCCTGCGCTACCTCACCCACGCGGTCGGATCCCCCGGCGACTGGCGGATGACTCCCATCACCGCCAACGCACAGCCCGCTGCTGCCGCCTACCTCCGCGACGGCCACGGGAACCACCGCGCTTACGGACTCGGCGTCCTCACCGTCACCGACTCGGGCATCGCCCGTATCCTCGTCTTCGACGGCGGCGCCGACCTGGTCGCCAAGTTCGGCCTCCCACCCATGCACCCGGGGTCATGAGACTCCCCGCGCTGAGGCGGGAGTAGGTCTAGTTGAGACAGCCGTTGACCCGGCCAACGCAGGTCCTCAAGGCCCTCCGCTCGGGTCGCCGCCACCAGGCGCAAAGTAGCTGAGAGTAACCGGGTGTTCCCGGACAGCTTGTTAGCGGGGCAACCCGCTCCATCTCTCCCGCGGGGAGCAGGACGAGCCCCCGAGCCTCGTGGTGAGCTACTTCAGCGGCCCGAACTTCGTGTCCGAGTCAACCTTGGCCACCGCCCGCACCTGCTGCTCAGTTATCCCGCGCACACCCCTCAAATCCGCGCCAATCAGGTCCGCGCCGGTCAGGATCGCGCCAGTCAGGTCCGTGCCGGTCAGGTTCGCGTTGCGCAGGTTCGCATCGATCAGGGTCGCGCCAGCCAGGTCCGCGCCGTACAGGTACGCCTCGGTCAGGTCCGCCTTGGTCAGGTCCGCGCCGGTCAGGGTCGCGCCAGTCAGGTTCGCCCCGTACAGGTACGCCTCGGTCAGGTCCGCGCCAATCAGGATTGCGCCGGTCAGGATCACTTCCATCGGCTCCGCGCCGGTCAGGATCGCGTTGCATCGGGCGGCCGGCCCGATGAGGGCTGCGAGCGCGAGGCAGGCCGCCAGCACAACCGCAACGCCGCCTAAGACCCAGCGCGCCCAACTTGGTCCTCCTGTCCACATGATCGCGGCACAGGCGCAGGCGGCGATCAATGCCAAGAGCGGGACCAGCCACAGCCCGCGCCGCCTCCACCTGCGGCGCGGCGGCGCGGGGAGTGGGAGGTCGTCGGACGGCCGTGCTGGTTCTGGCTCCGCCGGTGGGGGTAAGGGCGGTGTCCGCCTCCTGGTCGAGGAGGCGAGGGCGGCTCCGGCCGCGGCCGATGTGAGGAGCGCGGCCAGCGTGAGGGCTGCGCGGAGAAGCAGGGGTTTACCAGCCATGCTGATCATTGCACCAGGTCCGCTGGCCCCAGTGGAACAGGAGATGATCGACCCTCGCGATCACACAGCGTGACACTTATTGCTCTGCGCTCCTTTGCGGCTGCTGGCAGCGACCCGAGCGGAGGGCCGTGTCGGTCGCGCTCCGGCACCTATCACACCGGGCGGTTCACCAAAGTCCCTCGGCTGGCGAAGCTGCTGCGCGTGCCGACCCCGACCGACCGCGGGCCGAGGCGGCTGTGGCGGCCAGGCACCCCGCCGCCGGCGTCGATCCCCGCCGACACCCCGGCCACGGACATCCGCGTCGCCTATGCCCGCTGCTCCCACCTCACCCAGGAACTTCAGTCCCAGCTGGTCGCGCTGGCCGCGCACGGCATCCCGCGCGAGAAGATCTTCGCCGAGAAGGTATCCACCCGCGTGCGGGTCCGCCCGAAGTTCGAAGCCGCCCTGCAGGCCTGCCGCGAGATCAAGGCGCACGCCCCGCACTGCCGAGTCATCCTCACCGTGTACGAGATGAAGCGGCTGGGCCGGGACTCGGCCGAGCTGACCGCGCTGGCCGACCACCTCACCGCGCACGGCATTGCCCTGGAGATGCTGGAGGTCCAGTAGGAACAGAACGATGAAGAGCCCGCCTGGGTCGCGAAGGTGGTGGCGGAACTCGGGGGAATCGATGACGTCGAATTCCGCGCCCACCGCGGCGAGGATGAGCACCGGCCAGTCGAAGGCGTCCACTTGCAGGCGCAGGTGGCAGGAATGGTCGTCGACGGGCTCGACCCGGCCGCCGGTGACGGCGACGACCTGCTCGACCGCGTCGGCCGGTGCGTGGAGGAAGACGGTGATGTCGTGCCGGGTGGGGCGGGAGCCGAGCCGGTCGGCGACGAAGGCGGCGTCGGCGGCGGGCAGGTCGCGCGAACGGAAGCGGGCTCCGGTGGCGGCCGGATCGGTGAGGCGGTCGAGGCGGAAGACGCGCCAGTCGGCGCGGTCGAGGTCTCAGGCGACCAGGTACCAGCGGCGCTTGAGCGAGACGAGCCGGTGCGGCTCGACCAGCCTGGCGGCCGGCTCACCGGATGGGGTGGCATAGGTGAAGACGAGCCGTTCGTCGTCGCGGCACGCCTGAGCGATCACGGTGAGCGTGGCGGCGTTCACCTGAGGGCCGTCCGCCGGGGCGGTGACCGTGTAGGCGCGGAGGGCGTCCACGCGGCGGCGCAGGTGAGGGGCATCACCTGGACGACTTTGGTCAGAGCGCGCAGCGAGGTCTCCTGGATGCCTTCGACGGTGCCGCCGGCGGCGGTGCGCAGGCTGACCGCGATGGCGACGGCTCCTCGTCGTCGAGCAGCAGGGGCGGCATCGCCGTACCGGATCGCAGCTGGTAGCCGCCGCCGGCGACGCCGCAGTTGGCGTCGACCGGGTAACCCGGCTCGCGGAGCCGGTCGATGTCGCGGCGCAGGGTGCGCTCGCTCCCGGCGAACTGGTCGGCCAGTTCGAGGCCGGGCCAGTACCGGTGGGTCTGCAGCAGGGACGGCAATCGCAGCGTGCGTGAGCTCGTGTTCGCCATGATTCCAGACTCCCTCACATTCCGGCCAGGAACTGACCGGAATTTCCTCCAGTGTTGCTTTCGTGAACGACACAGCGGAAGGAACGCACATGAACATCTTGGTGACCGGGGCGACGGGAATCGTCGGCCGCCACGTGGTGGACCAGCTCGTACAAGCGGGCGTGAACGTGCGGGCGCTGACCCGTAACCCCGCGGCGGCCAAGCTGCCGCCCCAGGTTGAGGTGGTCAAGGGCGACCTGACCGCACCCGCGAGCGTGGCCGCCGCGCTGGACGGCGTGGAACGGATGTACCTGTTTTCGGTGGAGGAGGGTGCCCGCGAGGTCCTCGAGCTGGCCAAGCAGGCGGGAGTGAAGCGCGTCGTGGTGCTGTCGGCGGCGTCGGTCACCGCCGGCCTGCACACCAACGGGGTGGAGCGGGCGGCTGAGGAATCCGGGCTGGAATGGACGCACGTACGGCCGTGCGGGTTCATGGCGAACATGCTGCAGATCTGGGCGCCGTCCATCCGGGCCGAGCGGGTGGTCCGCTACCCGTACGCGGACGAGCCGATGAACCTGATCCACGAGGCCGACATCGCCGCGGTCGCCGTCGCCGCGCTGCTGCAGGACGGCCACCATGGCAGGGCGTACACCTTGACCGGGCCGGGGTTGGTCACCGTGCGCGAGCAGGTGACGGCCATCGGCGAAGCGCTCGGCGAACCGGTCCGCTACGAGGAGGTCAGCCGCGAGCGCGCCCGTGAGCTGATGAAGGCACAGGGAGGGTTCGCCGCCGAGTCGGCCGACCTGATGCTGGGCTTCGTCGAGTACGGCGGCGACGCCGCCACCGGCGACGACGGCTACGCCGACCAGGACTGGTCGGCGCTGATGCGGGTCTGGCCGGACGTGGAGCAGGCCACCGGACGCCCCCCGCGCAGCTACGCCGAATGGGCCCGCGACCACCTCGCCGACTTCCGCTGACCGTCACCGACCTGCCTGACGTCCCCCCTCGAACGGGACGCCCACCTCCGAGATGATCCGACCGCGTGTGCGACCGCTGCCCGTACCCCTCCAGGTCCCCAGGATTCAGCCGCAGCTGCTCCGCCAGCCGGGCCACCGCCACCGGCGGCGCCGACACCACGTCATCCGGCACGAACCCCAGCCACGGCAACGTCGAGAGCTGAACAGCAAGACCGAGCCGGTCGGTCGGCCCCCGGCCACAGCCCGCCCCGTCGACGGGCAGGTGTCTGATCCGCACCTGCACGCCCACATCTCGATCGCCAACCTGGTGCGCGGAGGTGACGGGAAACGGTTGGCCGTCGCGGCCGGTGGCAAGGACCTGCACCGCCACGCCCACGCCGCCGACGCCTTCCTCAAGGCCCGCCTCCGGCGCCGGTCGACCGTCGACCGTCGACCTCAGGCTGCGCTGGGAGCGCGACGCGCACACCGACGCGTGGAAAATCGTCGGCATCGACGAGGCGATGCGCACCCGCTTTTCCAAACGCGACGGCCAGATCAAAGAGCTGCCGGCCGAACACGGCCTCACCTATGAGGAGACGCACCCGCACGCGCGCAAGGTGGCCGCCGCCTGGGCCGCCAGCCGGACACCTTCTCACCGGCCACCCACCACCAAGGGCCCCAGCCAGGGGTTCGGCAGGTAAGTCGAGCGACGGACGTGGCGGAGCGTTCGAAGCCTGCTGCGGGCGCGTCGGTCAGGGCATGGTCGTCGCGGCCCAAGGGGGGCGCGCACGGGAGGCGCACAGGGGGGCGCGCCCCCCTTAATTGGCCCGGTGCTCCCGAAGCTACGGCCAAGTGACAAGTAGCCCTCCGCGCGAGCGACAGCAGGAGGCGGTTACGAATCGTGAGGCTCTGGCAGTCTCGTTCGGAAGGGCTTTCTGGCCCGCGATAAGCACGGTTATCGCGAGTGGGAACGTCGGATCCGAAGGTCCCCTGACCAGGTCTAACGCCGTTTAGCGCTATTGGCTGCCCCATTGTTCCCCGAGGCCGGATCACTACAGAAAGTTGCTGGTCACTTGGCCGTAGCTTCGGGAGTACTGGGCCGACTCGCCCGGCAACGAACTCCGCTGTGAGAGCGAGTTCGCAAATAACCAGACTCTAACCGACGGTAATTGATCGCGTACGGTTGGTTGCGAGATGGTGTTCAGGTTCTGATCAACCTGCACAGGAGGCACCATGCTGCTTGCACGCCATCTACTGGCCGCCGCCATCGTCGTGAGTGCGGCCACCGCCCTGCCCGCCACGGCCGCCGCCCAACAGTCGGCTACCCCCGCTGCTCTCGCCGGCACCCCGGTGTGCCTGGACGCCAGCAACGCCCGAGCCAATCTCACCGGGGTGCGTCTGTGGCAGTGCATGGACCACACCAACCAGAAGTTCGTGATCGACGGCGGCCAGATCAAGGTCAAGGACACCCTCGCCTCCGCCACCCCGATGTGCCTGGACGCCAGCAACGCCCGAGCCAATCTCACCAAGGTCTACCTGTATGAATGCCAGAACAACAACAACAATCAGCTCTGGGTCATCAGGAAGGGCGAGATCGTCCTCAAGGACACCCTCGCCTCCGCCACCCCGATATGCCTGGACGTCAGCAACGTCAGGACCAACGACACCAAGGTCTACCTGTATCAATGCCAGAACAACAACAACCAGAAGTTCGTGATCGACGGCGGCCAGATCAAGATCGAGGACACCCTGGCCTGATCGGCTGACTCACGCTCAGCCACACGGCCTGTTCCAGCTCCAGGAGCGGACCTCCTTCTTCGGCCGAGGCCGCCGAAGGAGGTCCCGGGCGCCAATCGCGGCCGCGGCGACCATCGAGCAGCCTGCCGACACCGAGATCGACCCCATCGTCGTGTCCTGCGCGAGGTGCATGCGCCTGTTCGAGGACACCCCAGGTCAGACCAGGCTTCTAGTCTGCGTGAGCTTGTTGCAGAGAGTTACTTGTCAATTGGTGGCAGCTTCGGGAGTACCGGGCCTAATTTCGCGTCGTCCCAGGTCAACTAGAGCGCAGGGAGGGCCGGAGCGGATGAGGTAACCGGTCTGGAGCCTGCTCGTTTTGGGCGGGGCGCTGCGCTGAGCCAAATGATGGCAACGGCAGCGGCCCCAAGCAGAGCGTCTGGGTGGCGTGTACCGTGTGCGCCGGGGCGGGGCGGCGATGAGCGACCCGATCACCTGCCCCGAATGCGAGGGCGAAGGCGGCCGGCGGCTGGGCCGGCTGCGCATCGCGTGCCGGTTCTGCCACGGCCGGGGCTGGGCCGGTGCCGAGCACGAGCCCGCCGAACCTCCCCCATCGCCCGCTGAGCCACCACCGGCCTGGGAGCACCGCATCTGGTCCGACTCGGCGGCCGCCGCCGTCCTGGGATGCCGCTACTGCCTGGGATCGAAGACGGTGGCCCACCTGGACGAGAGCACCCGCACGCTGGTGATGACGCCCTGCCGATGCCAGGCGCCAGGGGATTTGTCGGCGGGTGCGTAGGGGGTGGAACCGTCTGCGATCGCCACTTCGGTGCTCGCTGTGACGGTCGACGGCGATCGACGCCACGCCAACTCCTTCGTCGTCGGCGTGCCACCGAGCCACAACGGCTAGCTCGCCGACCTGCTGGCCGCGCTGCCCCGCGACATGAGCGTCCATCTCGACCCGATCGAGTGGGCGGCCGGGCCCGCCTACCCTGACGGATGGGAGGGATTCGTTCCGGGCCTCGAACTCCAGGGCCACAACCGCATCGCTGACGCCCTACGCGGCACCGCTGGGCTGCTCAACGGCCTCTCCGCAAGGATCGAGGACGAGGTGCTTGAGTTCCTGCCCGCCGGCCACCCCGTCCGCGCCGCCCTGGCCGCCGAGACCAGGCGCATGCTCGATCAGGCGCTGACCCTGGTCGACCCTGGTCGACCCTGCCGACCCCGCCGAGACCGCCGCCGAACAGGAAGAGTCCTCGTGAACGAAGACGGGGCCGACCACACCGCCGGCCTCCGTCCGGACGGGCCTGCGCAACCCCAGTCTGGTGCCCTGTCGTATTGGACTGTGTCGTAATTCAGGTGCTCGGGCGGTCCGCGAGCATGATCACGACGGCCTGACTTCGCTGCGGGTCAGGGGACGATCACCACGCCGCCGCGCACGCCGCCTTGGGCCAGCCGGTCGTGGGCGGCCGCCGCGTCAGCGAAGGGGTACACGCCAGCAACCCGGAGCGGGATGTCGCCGCTGGTGACGAGTTTGACCAGTTCGCTCAGCCGGCATCCGTCGGGTCGCACCTCCAGCGCGAACGTCCGGATTCCCCGCACCGATTCCGGGCGAAGCGGGGGTGACGCGGCCACGTAGCCGCCGCCGTCGCGGATGACGTCCAGCAGCGAGGGGCCGATCACCGCCAGGTCGATGACCGCGTCGAACGTCCCCATCGGATCGCCGGAGCGCGGCAGGAAAGCCGCGCCCAGCGCCTCGACGAACTCACGGTCGTCGGCTCCGGCGAGTCCCGTGGCGTGCAGGCCGCTCGCCCGGGCCAGCGCCAGGACGAACCCGCCGACCTGCCCGGCGGCGCCGGTGACGAGCACGGTCGAACCCGCCGGGAGCGCCAGCAGGTTGAGCGCCTGGGCGGCGGCGAGGCCGTTGGTCGGCAGAGTCGCCGCCTCGGTGGCGGGGACGCCGGTGGGTGCGGAGGCCAGCCAGGCGGCATCGAGCACCACGTACTCCGCGTGGGCACCGACCGTGGTTTGCAGCCATGGCGAGAAGCCGATGACCTCGTCGCCGATCGCGAACTCCTCAACCGATGGGCCGACAGCGTCGACGGTGCCGGCCACGTCCCAGCCGGGCGTGTACGGCAAACCGGTCGGCAGCGGAGCCGGGAACCGGCCGGAGCGGACCATCAGGTCGACCGGGTGCACAACGGACGCGGCGACCCGCACCCGCACCTGCCCCGGCCCGGGCTCAGGCACCGGCACGTCGGCCACGTGCAGGACCTCCGGCCCTCCGAACTGTGAATAGCTGACTGCGCGCATCGCCGTCTCCTTCGTGGGACCTCGTGATCACACGACCGTACGAATCAAAGGAACTGTGAGAAAGTAGGCACCGTAAAGTGCCTAGGGCACCGCAGGAGGGAAAATGGCGACGACGACCGCGGCACAACGCCGTGAACAGGCCAAACGCGACTACGACGCGTTCCTGGCAGGCTGTCCGACCCGTGAGCTGCTGAGCAGACTCACCGACAAGTGGGTCGCGCTGGTGATCCCGGCGCTCGCCGGCGGCCCGCAGCGGCACGGCGAGCTCGCCCACCGCATCGCCGGCGTCAGCCAGAAGATGCTCACCCAGACCCTGCGGACGCTGGAGCGCGACGGACTGGTCACCCGCACGGTCACCGCCTCGGTACCGGTCCGCGTCGACTACGCGCTCACCCCGCTCGGCCATGAACTGTTCCCGGTCATGATCGCGATCAAGGACTGGGCGGAGACGCACATGGACCGCGTCTTCGAAGCCCGCACCCAATTCGACGCACGCCCCTGAAACACAGGACGCCGACCACCTCATAGCGGCCTCAGACGCATCCGAACGAAAAGTCACGCCAACGTCAGTCACGACGGTTCGCTGGCGCGGATTTCCGTTCCGATGCTCGTCAAGCCCCGGCAAGAAGGCCGGCAGGGGTTTTCGGCCCCTTGATGCCCGCGACGCGGTATGCCTTGGCCACCGGCCCGTTTCCCGCTCGGGAGGCGGGCTGACGGCCTGTTGGGGCGTTCATTTAACGGTCGTTTGATGCACGTCGGCGGAAGTACGTCCAAGCGAGCCGCCGTATCTTGTCAAAGTGTTCATCCGGCCGTTCGTTTTCCCGCAAGCGCGGCCGCGTCGGCGGCCGCCGCCCCGTGGTCGACGACGACAAGCGCGCCGCGATCCTCGCCCGCCACCAGCGTGGCGAATCCATCCGCACCATCGCCGCCGGGGTGAAGGTCTCGATCGGCGTCGTCCACAAGACCCTCACCGCCGCCCGCTCCGGGATCGAACCCGCGATGGAGGCGTCTCATGACGGCCGGGTCTGAGAACAAGCAGAAAAAGCCGTTCCGCAAGGGGCGCGTGCGCGAGAGCCTGTTTCTGCTGGTCTGCAGTGTCATGGTGGCGATGCTGCTGCAGGTGTTCGTCTTTCGGCTGTTTTGGATCCCGTCGGAGTCGATGGAGAACACCCTGCGCGAGGGCGACGGTGTGGTCGTCAACAAGCTGCATGGCGCGGCCGAGCGTGGTGATGTGGTGGTCTTCAAGGGCTGGGACGGAGAGGACACCATCAAGCGAGTCATGGCGGTCGGCGGTGACACCGTCACGTGCTGCGACGCCAAG
Source organism: Streptosporangium sp. G12 (assembly GCF_052983175.1). Classification (NCBI taxonomy): domain Bacteria; kingdom Bacillati; phylum Actinomycetota; class Actinomycetes; order Streptosporangiales; family Streptosporangiaceae; genus Streptosporangium; species Streptosporangium sp. G12. Next base: position 48,854 of record NZ_JBRIQO010000044.1, read on the forward strand.
AAGAGAATCACCGTGAACGGGATCCCGCTCGACGAGAGAAACCACCTCCATCCCGACGACTTCCCCTCGAAGGAAGAGTTCGAGAAGGTCGTTCCCGAGGGTCGTCTGTGGGTCATGGGCGACCGTCGTTCGGCCTCCCGGGACTCCCGCGACCACAAGGAGCAGGAAGGCGGTGGGACGATCGCGCAGGACGATGTGACCGGCCGCGCCGTGGCGATCTGGTGGCCCCTATCCCGGGTGACCGTCCTCTCGACGCCGGACACGTTCGCCCAGGCGTTCACCGGAGACAAATGACTGATTCTAATGAGAACTGATACTAGGGCGCTGAGCTGGGCGGATGCGTTTCGGAAGACCGGACAGAGCTAACGTCCTGTCCGGTCAGACCTCACGCTGAGCTACTTTGCCCCTGGTGACACCGACCCGAGCGCCGGGCCATTGTGTCGGCCCACGCGCGGCCCGGGCGACGAAACGCGAGCAGCGGGCCGCGAGCGGACGTGCGACCAGTACCAGGGACGGAACGCGGTTCTGTACACAATCAGGCGGCCGAGCACGATCATTGGCGGTAAGGGTGCCGCGGTCGGCGCGGTCGTTATCTGGGGTTGTCAGGCAAGTAGGTCACGTCAGGGGACATGAGGCTATCTTGGATGACTCTTTGTAGTCAGACATGTGCCACACGCCGCGACGTCCACAACCTCCTGGAAGAGATCAGTTCTCACGTGTCCAGGCGGGCGTGATCCGCACCTCGCGCAGACGCCAGCCTGCCGGCGTCCGGGCTGCGGTGAAGTGCTGTCGCAGGCCGCCGGTGAAGTGGGGTGCCTGGCCATCGCGGTAGTAGTACACGGTCGAGTTCGCCGAGACGGCCGCCTGATCGCCGTTGACGTCCACCAAGAGGTCGGTGGTCGTGTGCTGGGTGTCCTGCCCCTCGACCTCGCTCTGGCGCATGAAGTCGACAACCTTGTCGATCCCGTGGAGTTCGCCCCCGCGGGGGGAGTGCACGGCCACATCGTCGGCGAAGACGGTGCCCGCGTCCTCCCACCGCTTCTCGTCGAGCAGGAGCGCGAAGCGGGTGAGCAGGTCGGCGATTTCGATACGGTCGGCGATCAGAATGTCCGTGGACATGACTTCCTCTTTCTTTCTGCAGGGTGGCGATGTTGTCTTCGTGCCGGGTGGCGGGTTTCGAGGAGTAAGGGGTTCAGGGGGCGGCCAGCACCGCGTTGGCCCTGCCCAGGATGGTGCTCAGGACGCGGCCTGCGGCGGCCAGGTCCTCGGTCCGCAGGTCGCCCCACAGTTCCTGGGTGATCGGGCCGATCGCGGCGCGGACCTGCGTCCAGCGCCTGTGCCCTTCGTCGGTGACCTGGACGCGGCCATCCCCTCCGTCGCGCAGGAATCCTGCGGCGGTCAGTTCGGCGATGCGTTCGGCCACCGACGTCTGGCTGAACTGCGTGGCGCCGCTGACCCGGTGGATGAGCTCGGCCCGGTCGATGGTCCCGCCGCCGATCACGGTCAGCGTGAGGGTCACCCACTGGGGCTCGGTGATGCCGGTCCCGGCGAGCTGCCGGTCCAGGATCGCGTTGAGCGCCTTCTCGGTCTGGCCGATGAGAGCGGTACTGAAGGTCTGGGCTGCGGTCGTCACGATGACCTTCCAATCCGTTTCCGTAACTAACGTTTAGTCCACTAACGTTTCTCCCACGAACGAAATTACATCGTTAGTCCGACTAACGCAACCCGGTAGGATCGGTTTCATGACCAGCAGAGCCGAAGCCGCGGACATGACCCACCACGGCGAGACGAAGACGCCGGACAGACTGCGCCGACGGGCCAGCCGCCTGCTGTCAAGCATGACCGCGCAGTCGGACCGGCTGATAAACGAGGGACTGGCCCAGGTTGACGCCCGCAAGTGGCACTACGCCGTGCTGGCTTCGTTGCAGGAGCACGGTCCGGGCAGCCAGGCGACGCTGAGCCGACGCACCGGCATCTACCGCAGCGACATGGTCGGCGTCCTCAACGAACTGGCCGAGCGCGGCCTCGTCGGGCGGGCACCGGATCCCGACGACCGCCGCCGCAACGTCATCACGATCACCGCCCAAGGCCGCCGGCACCTGCGTCGCCTCGACAAGGTCCTGGACGACCTCCACGACGAACTGCTCGCCCCGCTGACCTTTGCCGAACGCGACCAGTTCGTGCAGTTGCTCACCCGCCTACTGGACCACCATGCCCAGCAGGCACCGCACCCCCCAACCTCCTGACACGAAACCAGCCCTGGCGACAACATTCGTCCTGCAGTTGTCACCTGCGAAGTTCGAGCGGCGACGAACCTCAGCCGCGCGGAGCGGAAGAGGATCGTGTCGGCACGAGCCTGCTTTTACACTGTTCTCGCAGCTCCTGCATCTGGTCGCGGACTTCGCAAGTCAAGACCGTTGGCCCTCGGCTTCGCCCGCGGACGCTGCATCACCCGCTCCTCCCGGCCCACTGGCGGGCAGCCGCGGTGGCCTACTTGCCTTACGTGCCTTATCGACCTTCAAGCCGTTGACCAGCTACTTCGCTTGAGAACCCCAGATAACGGTCGGCGCGGACATCGGGGTTGAGGAACCTGCGGACAGCCGTTGGCGGTACCCGCGAGTAACTTAGGTGGACGCTCCGGCAGGTCGTCCTGCGGGTGATCATTTCCGTTCAAGATCTGGACGTGTGGTGTGCTTCCGGTTGTTACCGGGCGCTGGGTGGTGTGCCTACGGTCGTCGGTCATGCCCGCAGAGTTTCTGTCTGATGAGCAGAGGTCGGCGTACGCGACCCTCAGTGAGATGCCGTCGCTGCCGGACATGGAGAAGTTCTTCTTCCTGGACGCCTTCGACCGGGAAGTGATCGCGCGCTCACGCCAGGATTCACACCGCCTCGGCGTGGCGATCCAGATCGGGACGGCCCGGCACAAGGGCTTGTTCCTGGAGGACCCCCCGGCGGTGCCGTGGCCGGTGGTGGACTACCTGGCCGAACAGTTGGGCATCGGGGACCCCTCGCAGGTGAAACGATACGGGGAGCGGCCGAAGACGGTCTATGAGCACGCGTGGATGATCCGCGATGTCTACGGCTATCACGACTTCGACTATTGCTCCAAATCGTGCCGCAACCGCGCCTGGGAGGTGCGTTCGGCCGAGGCCCGGCTGCAGCGCGACATCGCCGTCGGCGCCGCGCGCAGCGAGCCGGTACGCGAGGTGATCCGCCAGACCGTCGCGCAGACCCGCCCGGCTCCTTCGCCTGCCGAGCGGAGCGCACCGGCCGTCTCGACTGCGGCCGGGTGGATGGCGCTGCTGCAGGAGCTCGCCGAGCAGCTGCGCGAAGGCGAGCTGGGCCGCACTGGCACCACGAGAAGCTGTACCGGCGCCTGACCGACGTCGCGGCCGCGCTCGGCGAGGCCTACCCCGGCGGCATGGGGCACCTGCAGCGCCACGTCGGCCGCCGCTCACGATGACCGCGCCGCTCCCCGGTGCCCCGCGCGGTCGACGAGGCCCTAGCTGGACAGAGAGCCATCCCCGGGGACGGCTTCCCGCTCACCGCGCGAGCGGCTACCAATGACGTGTGGACCATCTCTACTGGGACATCGGATCGTGCGCGGGCGGCGCCTGCTTTGAGGTGGAGCTGCGCGGTTCGGCCGCCCGGGTGTGTCTCATGGATGTCGACGACTACCAGGTATATCTCGACGGGAACGCGTACAACTACCACGACGGCTTCTGCAACGTCAGCCCTGTCGTCCTGGAGGTCCCCTACGACGACTATTGGTATCTCGTCGACACCAACGCCCACCGGATCAAGGTCGGGGTCGCTGAGATCTTCGACTGACAGCGCGGTTCCGCCCTCAGCCCGCCAGCGCCAAGGATCGTGATCGTTCTCAGCGCCAACGGCTGTCCGCAGGTTCCCCAACCCCGAGGGCACGATCTGACCCCAGGACTCAAGGCCCAGGCGATGAGAGTGCTCACTCACCAGTGGCTACCAGGCACCGAGTCTGCCCGAACAGCAGAACCGGTAGCTCCCATTAGGCTTTGAGGAGGGTGCCGCGGCGCCAGATGGCGCGGGTGTTGAGGGTGTCGGTGATGGTAGTGGTGGGGTCGCCGTCGACGAGGAGAAGGTCGGCGCGCAGGCCTTCGGCGATGCGGCCTCGGTCGGTGAGGTTGAAGCGGCGTGCGGTGGTGGAGGTGGCTGCGCGCAGGGCCTGGAGTGGGCTCAGGCCGGCGCGGGTGAGGTAGTGGAGTTCGTGGTGGATGCTGGCGCCGTGGGCGAGGCCGCCGAGGAAGGGTAGAGGGACGGAGACGTCGGTTCCGGCGAGGATGTCGACGCCTGCGTCGTGCAGGGCGCGCACGGTGTCCAGGACGTGGGAGATCTTGCCCTGGGGGTAGTGGCCGAAGCTGGAGCGCAGTGTGGTCATCCAGTCGTCGTCCAGGCGGGAGGCGACTCGGGGGTCGTCGGCGAGTTCGTCGCCGGTGATGCCCATCATGGAGGCGTTCAGGACGATGCAGGGGACGACGAAGGTGTCGGAGTCCTTGAGCAGGGAGATGATCTCATCGGTGTGCGGCTGGTCCATGAAGACGTGGGCCAGGCCGTCGATGCCCGCCTCGATGGCCATGCGGGTGGCGTCCAGGGTGAGGGTGTGGGCGACGGTGAGCATGCCGTGCCGTTTGGCCTCGGCCACGCCCGCGTTCAGGGTGGCCTGGTCGAGCATGGGCAGGCCGGGGTGTCCTTCGACGCTGCCGTCGTCGACCATGAACTTGATGTAGTCCGAGCCGCGCTCGATCAGCTGGGGAATGAACGCGACCGCTTCCTCCGGAGTGGTGGAGAAGGGCATGAGCGGCGGCTCGCCGGCGGGCCTGGCACCGGGCGGCGGGCCGGGGCGGGAGCCCTCGGGGAACAGTTCGCTGGGATGCCCACCGGGCGGGGTGATGCCGAACCCGGAGGAGCGCACATCGGCCAGGGCGTCGTTGTCGCTGATGTGCCGACGGTTGTCGCGGGTGTTGGTGCCCTGCATCTCCAGCTCGGTCGTCACGCCGAAGGTCAGGGCCAGCGCGAGCGCGCCGGCGTTGGTATGGACATGGGCGTCGATCAGACCGGGCAACAGGGTGCCGCCCGATCCGTCGACCACATCGGCTCCCCCGGGGACCGGGCCGCCGACGGAGACGATCTGCCTGCCGTCGATGAGCACCGTGGTCGGCGCGTGGGTGTCGATCCCGTCGAACACCTTGGCCCCGGTGATGGCGGTTACAGTCATGAAGTACCTCGCTCATGGTTGGTTCTCGCCACCCAATCGTATATCAGTTGATATGCAAATACCTACGACATGCATCTGTGTTGGGTATGCTATTGTCATGACCAGTACACCCGTCCCGCCCGAGCGCTCCGTTTTCGACGAGGTAGGACCGGCGATCTCCCGGATGCGCCGCCGCACCATGAGCGAACCGGGCGGCCTCACCCGGAACCTGGTGCTGAACATCGTCGGCGACCACGACGGCGAGATCACCGTGGGCGCGCTGGCCGGCGAGATGAACGTCAGCCAGCCGGTCGCCAGCCGCTCCGTTGCGGCCGCCATCGACGACGGCCTGATGCGCCGGGCCGTGTCCCAGCAGGACGGCCGGCGCACTGTGCTCGAACTCACCGATGCCGGACGAGCCGAGCGCCACCGCTTCGCCGCCTCCCAGCGACACGTGTTCGAAGAGATCACCGCGAACTGGGATCCCGACGAACGCGTCCAGTTCGCCCGCCTCCTGATCCGCTACAGCACCGACAGCGTCGCCTGGACCACCCGCCAGCACTTCCCCAACACCGGTACCGAAACTCGCTGAAACACCACCACCCGGCAACACACCGGTACTTCACATGGAAGGCTTCCCGGCGCGAGCAGGCCCGTGCTCAGGCACCCGGGCGCCCGGGTGCCGGACCGACCTGCCGCCCGCCGTCTCGCTCCCGCCGGATCTCCCTGTGGGCTTGATCCGGTTTGACGGACATTCGAGATCAGGGGCTCGTCTCCGGAAGGATATCCATGATGGAGAGTAGGGGGAAGAAGAAGCCGCGTCCTCGCCGCTCGTTCACGCCGGAGTTCAAAGCTGAGATCGTCGAGCTGTGCCGGCGCGGTGACCGCCCGGTCGGGCAGGTGGCCAAGGACTTCGATCTGACCGAGACCGCGGTGCGGCAATGGGTCCGCCAGGCCGAGGTCGATGCCGGCGACAGGGACGGGCTGACCAGCAGCGAACGGCAGGAGCTGCAGGCGTTGCGGCGGGAGAACCAGCGGCTTCGCCAAGACGTCGACGTGCTCAAGCGGGCGACGGCTTTCTTCGTGCGGGAGACCCGGTGAGCGTGCACCCGTTCATCGAGGCGGAGAAGCAGGGCGGCCACAGCGTCAAACGGGCGTGTGAGCTGCGGGGAGTCTCCCGTGCCGCCTTCTGCTCGCGCCGCAGCGCGCTGCCCGGTCCGCGCGCGGTGCGTGATGCGGAGCTGGCCGAGCGCATCGCCGAGGTGCACGTGCGCTCGCGGGGCAGCTACGGCGCACCGCGGGTGCACACGCAGTTGCAGCAGGACGGGCAGCGATGTGGCAGGCGGCGGGTGGCCCGGCTGATGCGCACGCTCGGCCTGGCCGGACGGTATCGGCGCCGCCGGCGGCAGAGCACGATCTCCGATCCGTACGCGAGCCTGCGGCCAGACGTCTGGAATTGCCCGGTTGCCTACGCCGATCTGCCCGCGGTGTCTTTCTGCCGCATTCCGGCCGCCCCTTGACCAGCGGCCATCTCACCTCGTGGCCCGTTTCTGCCGTATTCCGGTGGCACCCCCTACGCGCAGGCGCGCGAGGAGTACGGCCCCCCGTCCTCGCGGCGCTGCTCCCGGGCGCGAAGATCCCTACGAGGTAGCGTGAGGCTGTTCTCCTCCGACGGAGAGCCACCCTTGGGCGGCCGGTGCTGTCGAGCGCATCGGCCGCCTCCTGGTGTCACCGTCGTTCTCGGGATGTGCGGTGCTTACTGGGCCGGTGGCGGGGTGGGGCGCAGGTACATCCGCAGCCGCACGCGCGAGCTCGCGCCGGTCTGGGTGATGGTGAACTCGTCACACAGGCGGCCCATCAGCCATGGTCCGAACCCGCGACCCGCGCCCGGGTCGGGGCGCTGTCTCGGAGCGGCGAGAACCCGAGACGGGACTCAGCGGATAAGAAGGCGCGGTACCGATAAGCACCTCCCCGTTCGTCCTGTTGCGGCCACGCGTCGCACTGGCCGCGCTAGGTAAGGAGGGCCGGTGAGGTTGTCGCCGGGCCGGGCGGGTGCTCTGTTCAGGGGGTTGGCCGGGAGTTGTTGTAGGCGTTCAGGTGGTGTTCGCAGCTGGACCATCGACGGTTGATGCGGTCGGTGACGGTGTATTTGATCTCTTCGGTGCAGGGGTCGTCGGGGCCGTTTCCGCCCCAGGTACAGCGGCTGCGGCTGACGCGGCCGGGCGCGAAGTCGCCGGGGTCCCAGGCCTTGATGTGGGCGGCTTGCATCCCGACCTCCTCAAAAGGTCATAGTGTGCCGGTGCTCGCCGTGTCGACGCCACTCCAGCGCTGGGCTGGGGGTCGACGTCGTCGTCCTCAGCCGAGCCGCTCCTTACCGGGCTTGTCGGAAAGACCTTCGGGGAGCCCTTCGCGGACGGCGCGCACGATTGCGGTCTTGATGGTGCGTGCGGTGCGGCCGGCGAGCGGGACGGGGCTGCCGGTCATCGTGTACCACTCCTCGGCGCTGGTGAACGCGAGGGAGAGTCCGCGTACCGCGTGACACGTTTTCGGCCCTTGCCGTAGTCGCCCGGACGCCGCCGCAGAATGGGAGGCCCGTCACGACGCGCTGGAGACGCTCCGGAGCCTGCCGCCTCGACAGCGCCAGATTTTGGCTTGGACGATGAGCGACTTCACGCCCTCCGAGATCGCCGAGCTGCTCGGTGTGACCCCCAACACGGTCAGCGCCAACCTCGGGGGCCAGTAGGAACGGACCGATGAGCCTGGGTTACTGTCACATCTTTTGACAGGGTGAGCGCGGGGAAGCCCCCGCCGGTCTCGTTGGAGACGAGCAGGGGCTTCTTGGTGTTACCCACCTGGCACGTTGGCCTGCATCGCCCCCGGGGGCGACAGCGCAGGCTGGGCTTGGTCAGGCCTGGTCGTGCAGCTCGGTACGGGTGGTTTCGGCCTGTTCGACGATGGTGGCCAGTACCGGTGCGGGGACCTCGTCGCGGAAGGTGTCCACAAGCTGGTCCAAGACGGTGTCGGCCTGGTCGAGGTCGCCGGCGCGGGCGTGGGCGCGGGCCAGGCGGCGCATGGTCTCGTTGAGGGTGATGTTGTCGACGCCGGCGTCGGTGTTCGGGTCCAGGGTGGTGGCCACGACCGCTTCGAGCTGTTCGATGCTGGTGGTGGTGTCGGCGGGCCGCACCTCGACGCCGCCCTCGGTGAGGGTGAGGAAGTGGCGTCCGGCGTTGGTGCCCTTGACCATGTGCGCGTACACGGCCAGCGGGTGGTCGGGGTGGGAGGCGATGAGTTCCTCCAGGGCGTCGTTGCCCTCTTGCAGTTGCGGGGCATCAGAGCCGAGCAGGGCCAGCAGGGTGCCCTGCTGGGAGCCCATCAGCAGATCGCCCGCTTTGCGGTCCTCCTCATCGCGCGGCGCGTTGACCTCGATGGAGTGTTCGGGGGAGGTGACGGTGGAGCCGTCGGGGGCCCGGTACAGGGCGCGCAGCCGGTAGGTGCCGGGTGTGGGGAAGGTGAGGCCGTCGGCGCCGTAGCCGATGTAGGCGCTGTCGTACAGGGCGGGGGTGTCGGCGTCGAGGGTGACGCGGTGGTTGGGGCTGCCGCAGGCGCGGGCGATCGGCCGGAAGGGCCGGGTGTCTCCGGCCGGGTCGGTGACCAGGATGGTCAGGGTCTCGCCGCGGGGGCTGAGGTTGGGGAAGGCCTCGGCCTGGGGGTGCTGCCGTCCAGCGACAGCTTGATCTCGGCGGTGACGGGTTCGCCGTGGGAGAAGGATTCGCGTCCGGTCAGTTCCAGCCGCAGCCCCGACCGGCTGGGCGGGGGCAGGTCGACCTGCTCAAGGGCCGGGCGTTCGGCGGCGTTCGTTCCCATCGGGGTGCCGCCCATGACGACGTCGTAGAAGAAGCCGTGGCGGATGTGGCGCAGCTCGCTGGGGGTGAACTGCCAGGCGAAGGCCTCCCAGAAGGCGTCCTCGCCTTCTTCGCCGTCGGGGCCTTCGTAGACGTCGACGTACTGCATGAACGACAGGTCGCCCTTGCCCTCGCGCGGCCCGAGCGGCTGCGGGGGACGGTTCAGGTGCTTTTCGAAGGAGTGCGACAGGTTGAGGGCGTGGCCGATCTCGTGGACGTAGGTGCGGATCTCCTTGCGCGTTCCGGCGTATCCGTGATCGGTCAGGGTGGAATGGAACAGGGCCATCCCTTGCCGTTGGAACTCGCCCTCGCTGTCGAACATGACGCCCCGGCTGCCGGCGACCTCGGCGTGGCGGGTGGCGATGAAGCTCCACAGTTTCCACTGCTCGGTCTCGCGGTGGCCGCTGAAGTTGGTGAGCATCGCGGCGTGCAGCTCGGCGTCGGACCATTTCAGGTCCTCCCCGGCCTCGGCGACGGGAACCTCGTTGGCGGTGCCGGAAAGGCGTAGTTCGACCCCGGCCTCGGCGTAGGCCGACTGGACGGTGATGATCTTCTTGGCCAGGCCGGGCGGGCGGGGATCGGTGGTGGTGGCGTACTGGGCGGCCGGCCTGGTGCCGGCCATGGCGTCGATCTCCCAGTCGATGGTCCGCAGGAACCGCGAGACGTAAGAGCAGTCGAAGACGGTGACCTTGCTGCCGTCGGGCGCGCTGCGGGTGAGGGTGGCGGTGCCGCCGGGAGCCAGCCGGTCCACCTGCACCGAAATCAGTGGTCTGCTGTTGGGGGAGGGGAATGTGGCGGTGCCGGCGATGACGGCGGGCAGTTCGACGGCTTCGTCGCCCTCCAGCACGAAGGAGGTGAAGTAGGCGCCGTCGGCGGCGTCGAACAGGTCAGCGGAGACCACCGGCAGCTCGCCCTCCAGATCGACGCGCAGATCGATGCGCACGCCGTCGGTGATGCCGGAGAAGCGCCCCGCGGCCGGCAGGCGGGGCTTTTGGAAGTCGGCGGGCAGGGCGGCCAGGCCGGCCATCACCTCACCCCAGGTGCCCACGGCTACGGGGCCGGTGTCCCAGTCGAAGTCCATCGCCTTGTCGCCCTTGATGAACAAGGTTCGATGTGCCCCGCCGGGCAGGCACATGGCGGCGTGATCGAAGTCGCCGCTCATGTCCTCGGGCAGCATCTTCCACCCGGCGCCCTCCATGCCCGACAGCGGGCCCTGATAGCCCACGCCCTGGCCCCACTTGATGACCACGCACTGATCACCCTTGATCAGCATGGTGCGGCGTATGTCGTAGAGGTTGGGCAACTGCACGGCGACGTCGAGGTCGCTGCGGAACGCGGCCGGGATGTAGGGCCCGAAACCCGGATGGCTGGTGATCGGCCCCTGGTAGAGGACTTTTTTGTACCAGTCCTGCTCCAGGCACTGGTCGCCGGCCAGGAAGAGCGTGGAGGCGGAGCTCAGGCGTATGACGCCGTCGCTGCAGCTGGCGAACGGCTCGGGCAGAGTGGCGAACGCCCCGTCGAACGCCTGTGCCAGCGGCTTGCGCCACTGCAGAGCCTTCGTGTCGCTCAGTGCGGCCTCCTCCCCGCGCAGGAACCACAACGTCCATGGTTGGTTCAGCGTCGTCGTGACGACCGCGGAGAATCCTGTGGTCCTACTGCGCAAAAACCCCATCGCACGCCTCCCGGCCGGGCCCGGAGGGCCCACGCCGAATAACGCTAAGCAGTCGTGTCGATACATACAATTACCGCAACAAGTCAGGTCGGACCGAAATAAACCGGACGAATACTCCTTTTAGGTTGTGGACTGTTCATTACCTTCCTACTTCTCCCCAGCTGCAACCAAAGACATCCTCACCGTTTTTTCTACCTGGCACGAAACTTCCAGGTCCGAGACGGAAAGTGTCCGGCCTCGCCAGCCCAACCCCAGGTAAAACGGGACATCCGGCACTGATGCCGTCCCTTCGGGAACGGAAGGGGCATCCGTAACCAGCGCCACCCATGGCCACATCCGGCCACGCTTCCACCAGCCCCGTGTCCGGCGGTTGGGCGCAACCCAGCAAGATCACCTCAAGCACGCCGCACACGAACGTGGCGTTGGCACATCCGCTTGCTCGGCGATACGGCGGGTCGGTTCCACCATGTCAGCGCTAGCGTTAAGCCGATCGTTGCAGCACCCTTCCGGAATTACTCAATTCCGGAAGTAGGCTCCGGGTATGACTTCCGGAAACGCGCAGAAGCCGGTAGCGCAAGAGCTCGAAACGACTTCCGGAAACACGCAGCCACGATTGCGGGGCCGCCGCCCCGCTCAACTCCCGCCGCCCTACGACCGGGCGCTGGCCGACTACGGCGCCGCGCTGGAGGGCTCGCCGCTGGCCGACTCCAGCCGGGCCAAGTACCTGTCGCGGGTGCGCGGGTTCCTCGCCTTCGTCGCCGAGGCATCGGCCGACGGCATGCTGGACGGTGACCCGCTCGCCGACCCCGCGGCCGCGGGGTCGGCGGTGCGCGACTATCGCCGCCATTTGAAGAACGGCCGCCGCGCGCCCACCACGATCGACAACGTGCTGGCGGCCGTCGACGACTTCCACGCCCGCGCGGCTCTGGCCGTCACCCCCGCGCGGCGCGAGCGCGCCATCCGGCGCACCGCGCCCAAGGCCTTGGACGAGCGCCGGGTGCGCCGCTACCTGCGCGAGGCGGAGAAGAACGCCTCCGCCCGGGATGCGGTGATCGCGTTGCTGCCCTACCTGGCGGGCCTGCGCATCGGCGAGGTCGTCGCCCTGGAGGTGGCCGACGTGCGCCTCTCAGCGCGCAAGGGCGAGCTGCGGGTGCTCGGCAAGGGCCACGGCGGCGGCAAGATCCGCACCGTCGACCTCCACCCGGACCTGCGCACCGCGTTGCAGGCTTGACTGCAGGAGCGCGCCACCTGGCCCGGCGCCGCCACCACCGCGGCGTTGTTGCTCAACGTCCGCGGCGGCCGCCTGAGCGACCGGGCCGCCCGCGACATCATCACCCGCCTGGGCGCCGCGGCCGGCATCAACGACGATGCGGCCGAGCCGTTCGGCCCGCACGTGTTGCGCCACACCTTCGGCACCCAGCTCGTGAGCGCCGGCAAAGACCTCATCCTGGTCGCCGAGCTCATGGGCCACGAGCGCCTCGACACCACCCGCCAATACACCCTGCCCACCTCGGCCGACCGCGCCGCCGCCTTGGAGGCGCTCATCACCGACCACTGAACGAGCTCTGCCGGACGGAGGCCTCAGAAGTGGAGCAATGACGCGGGATCACTTACCGTGCGCAGGTCGTCGAACAGGGCATCGGAGGTTGTGCGGAAGGCCACGTGGACAGCGGTGAGGGGGGAGCCGTCCATGGCGGCTTTCAACGCCAGCGACACGCCTTGTCCGGCCAGCTGATCGCTGAAGCCGAAGACGGTCTCCACCGCCGCCAGGGTGACGGGGCCGCCGTGGGTGATCGCGTTACGGATTCGGGCCAGGCGAGCCAGCAGGCGGATCCATCGCTGGCTCAGCTCGTCCTGCCAGGCGATGACGGAGGCTTGGTCATGCAGCCGCGCGGCCGGGGTGTGCACCCGGCGTCCCTGCGGATGGTGGAGGGGGTAGATGGAGACCAGCTCCGCCAAGGCGGTCCGATCGAACACCCCGTCACGCCTTCGATGCAACATGCCGTCATGGCTGGTCTACGTGCCTGACGCATCTGACAAGATCATCTCACTGTGACCTGGGAGAAGAGGCCAACAACCCAAGATGACCATCGAGGTGAGATGTAGGCCTCCAAGAGAACACAGGTGACATGGGCCTGCTAGTAGGTGAACCTGAGCTCGTGATGGATGCCACGAACCCTGCGCCGACCGCCCGTCGTCGGAGCCGAGTAGTCGCCGTCGACGTCGGCTCGGTGCGGAGGAACTTCGCCTGGGCCGCCCTCGATCTCCCGGCCCGGAAACCGGTCGGCGCCGGGGGCAGCCACCCGGAGGGCGCCGCGAGGGTCGTCCTGGAGGCGGTGGCTGCCGGGCTGCCTGTGGCGCTGGGTTTCGAAGCCCCGCTGGTGGTCCCGGTTAGCCCCGTCGGTGTGCCCGACGGCTGGGCCACGCTCGGCCGGGCCCGTCAGGGCGAGTCCGTGGACGGATGCTCTCGACCGTGGTCGGCCGGCCCCGGCAGCGGCGCGTTGGCCACTGGGCTTGTGCAGTTGGCTTGGGTTCTCGAGCGCGTGGCAGCCGGGGCGCCTGGTCTGCGATGCACGACCAATGCTGAGCGATGGCTCGTCGCTGACGCAGAGCTCTTCGTGTGGGAGGCCTTTGTCTCGGGCGCAGGTAAGCCGGCTCCCGGGGGCGTGAGCCAGCACGCCGCCGACGCAGCGGCTGCCGCAGACACTTTTGCGGAGCGTGCCGCGGCCGGGAACCTGGTGGCCTCCGATGTCACGTGCGCCCCCGAGTCATCGTTCAACCTGGCGGCCGCCGCAGCGCTGTACGCCGGGATGACCATCGATCCCGGCGAGGTTCACTCACCCCTGCACGTCTACCGCACCCGATCGGCTGCGCCTTCGAGGCTGGTCTGATTCGCTGCAGACACCATCCGAGTCGCTTGGCCGCCCTGAGGTGAGGACACCCCTAACAATGGATCTTGTTCCATAGAGGGGAGCCTTCCGGGACGTCGTCGTCGTCCAAGGCGACGAGCTCGGCGATCCGGACGCCTGAATAGAACAGCAGCCGGCCGATGGCGCGGTCGCGATCGAGCTGGCGGCCGGCCTGCTGCGTGCCGTGCCGTGCGCCGACCTGGCCGAACGCCTGGGCGTGGACACGGG
>NZ_JBRIQO010000045.1:0-57678 GCF_052983175.1 Streptosporangium sp. G12
ACATGCGCAGACCTGACCGGCCAGGGCACGCTCGGGCCTTGACGGCCCTCCCGCTCCCGATTCCCCCGTCGCCTAAAAGCGACGGCCCCCTCGGGAGAATCTGATGGACGACACCGGATCCGGCGGCAGGCCGTTGGACGGGCGGGCCTCCGAAGAACGGACCGCCGACGAGCGGGCCTCCGGGAAACGAACCTTCGAGGAACAGACCTTCGAGGAGCGGATCGGGGACTTCTACTCCCCCGCCGTCTCCCTGATCCGCCTGCGGCCCCGGCCCGACGTCACCGGAGCCCCGGCCGACCTGCTGCTGCGGGCTCTTGAACCGCCCGCGGTGAAGGTGCGGCACATCCCTCTGGTCGATCTGCTCAGGAAGCCCTACCGGGAGCTGGGCGGTGACTGAGGCCCGGACCCGGCGGTCCGGCGGGCGGGCGAAACTCGTTTTGGAAGTCACTCCAACCCCTTCCGTCCCTCGATTTTCCCATATTTCCGGCTTTTTCCCCGCAGCAGAACCTCGCGATCCGGTCTGCACATCTTCCAGACCCGCGTAGCATCATCGGGCATGGGGCAGCCGAAAACGTCTACGCGCCGCCTGCGGCACATCTCGAAGGTGACGGTGGCCGCGGCGCTCGTCGTCATGTCCTCGGGCTGCGGGATGGCCAACGGCATGGCCTCGACGGAACGGTTGCAGCTGGAGCCGATCGCCGTCTCCAGCCCTCAGGTCAGAGACGGCGGCCCCCTGCCGTCCGACTACTCGTGCAAGGGTTCGGCCGGTAACCCGCCGCTCCGCTGGTCTCGCGTGCCGGAGGGAACGGAGTCCGTCGCGATCGTGGTGGACAACAACTCACGGACCGGCGGCGAGGTGAACTGGGTCGTTTTCGGCATCGATCCGCGGACTAACGAGCTACCGGAGGGTAGCGTCCCGGTGGGAGCCGTCGAAGGGAGCACGACGAGTGGCAAGGTGGGCTATAGCCCTCCGTGCGACACCCAGGAGAACTATCGTTTCACTGTCTACGCGCTGAACGGCAAGGTCGAGCTTCGTAAGGGATCCCTCCTTGACAAGACCTTGAAGAGCATCGCGGACAAGACGATCGCCTGGGGACGGCTCACCGCGGCGCACATCGAGTGACTGGTCAAACACCGGAGGTAGTAATGGTTACCGATTCTTCACTTAGGGTGTGACAACGCTCATAGTGGTCCGACACAATCAGATCCAATGTCCAAGCGCAGGTGATGCATGGGGGCAGGTCGCGTCGATGGCCGCGCGACCTCACCGGCGCCGCTGTAAGGCCATGGCCTTGAGGGTGGTGCAATGATCGCGGTCGTAGTAAGCCTGGTCGCCGTCGTGCTCCTCGTGCTCGTCGTCGTGGCACTGGGAATGCGGTCGATGAACCGCAGGGAGAGCGCACTCCCCGCGGAGCGTCTGCGGGAGATGGCGGAGAAGGAGGCGCTGACTCCGACCATGTCCAGCGACGACTTCGCCACCAGAGAACCGAAGATGAACCATTTCACCCCCGACCTGACCCCGTTCGACGAGCCGAAGCCGCCACGCCAGCCGCGGCCGCCGAGCTCGCGGGGCAAGCGCGGGCTGAACGAGTTCGGCCAGGTGGACGACTACGACGACGACTACTGGACGCGGCTCCAGGCCGACGAGGGCGGTTTCGGAGGGTCCTTGGCGGCTCGGATGGGCGCGAGCCGTCCCGTCGAGCAGGACGACCAGAAGGTCGACGCCGACGCGGTGACCGTGCAGGCTCCGCTGCCGACCAGGCCCCAGCCGTCCCGCGGCACCCCGCAACGCCCCTCGGCCCCACCGGCCAGGCCCGCCGCCGAACCGGCCATCGCCTCCGCCTCGCTGCCCTCCGGTCTCTCCGACCTGGTGGCCCCGGTCCAGCCGAACCCGGCTCCCACCGCCGCCTCGCTCGCCGAGCAGAAGACCGTGACCTTCGCGGCTCCCACTCCCGGCGCCTTCGGCGAGGCCCGCCCCTCCCGGGCGAGCTCCCGTCGCGGCGGCAACAGGGCGTCCTCGCAGCCGGCCGCCCAGGGCAACGGCGGCTCGCCCCGGTCCGCCCAGGGCGGCCCGTCCCGGCCCGACCCGCTGAACGACCCGCTCGGCGGCTCCTACTCCCGCCGCGGCGCGGGCTCCGCGGCGAACGGCGCGGGCTCCCGGCCCAGCGGCGCCGCCTCCCCGGCGGCCGGCAACGGCGCTCCCGGCGCCCGGCCCGGCCCGGCCGGCGGCCGGCCCGGCGCCGGTCCCGGCGGCAGTGCCCCGATGCCCCCCATGGGGCCCACGACCAGCGGCGGCTTCCCCGCCGCGGCCGTGCCCGACCCGCTCGCCGCCTCCTACCGCACCCCGTCGCAGCCGCCCAAGACCGGTAACCCGGCGGACAACCCGTGGGCTCAGGCCACGAACCCCTCGTCGGGGGGCTGGCCGGCGGCGAACACCGCCGACATCCTCGACGACCCCGGCCCGTCCTACTCCTCCTACCAGACGCCGGTCTACAGCGCTCCGCCCGCCGGCTCGTACGAGGTCAGCTCGGGCTGGGCCACCATCGAGGACGACGCGATCACCGGCCCGAGCCCGGCGGTCTCCACCTCGACCGGTCCTTCCCGGACCTTCTCCTCCACCCCGGACCGTCCGGCCGACCCGCGGGGCGGGGCGGCGACGGGCGGCCCGTCGGGTGGATACGGCTACGAGCCCCGGCAGGCCAGCCCGGCCAGCCCGGCCGCCTGGCCGGAGCCCGGCACTCCCAACGGGAGTGACGCGGCGAGCTGGCCGAGCTACGGCGAGCTCTACGGCACGGCGCCGGCCCCCGAGGCCGCGGCCACCGGTTCCGACGCACGAGGCCGGGCAAGCTCGCGGGGCAACCACCACCGGGCACAGGAGCCCGACTACCCCGACTATTACCGCTGATTCTTTCCGCCCTCCGTAAAGGCCTCGGGTAAACACCCGGATGGTGAGGGGCAGCACCGTAAGGTCTGCCCCATGGAGACGGACACGAAGAGCGACGGTGTTCTGACAGCGGGTGGCCTCGCCCCCGTGCTGCGACATGACCTGCCCGCCTCCCTGGTGGTCTTCCTGGTGGCCGTACCCCTCTCCCTGGGCATCGCGGTCGCCTCGGGAGCGCCACTGGCGGCGGGACTCATCGCCGGTGTGGTGGGCGGCGTCGTGGCGGGTTTCCTGGGCGGCTCCGTCGTCCAGGTGAGCGGGCCGGCGGCCGGGCTCTCCCTGGTGGTGGCCGATCTCGTGATCACGTACGGCTGGCGGGCCACCTGCATGATCACTCTGCTCGCGGGCGCCCTGCAGCTGCTGCTGGGCGTCTGCCGGGTCGCCCGCTCGGCGCTGGCGGTCTCCCCCGCCGTGGTGCACGGCATGCTGGCCGGGGTGGGCGTGGTGATCGCCCTCGCCCAGTTGCACGTGGTGCTCGGCGGAAGCCCGCAGCGCTCCGCGATCGAGAATCTGATCGAGCTGCCCCACCAGATCATCCACAATCACACGCACGCGGTCTTCGCCGGTCTGCTGACCATCGCGGTCCTGATCGCCTGGACCCGCCTGCCGCAGCAGCTGCGGAACCTCCCGGCGCCGCTGGCGGCCCTGCTCGTCGCCTCGGTGACCGCCTGGGCTCTCGGCTGGGAGGTCACCCGGATCGACCTGTCGGCCAGCCTGGACTCCTGGGCCGGCCCCGTCTGGCCCCAGGGCGACTGGCACGGGATCATCGGGGCGGTGCTGCTCGTGGCCCTGCTCGCCGGAGTGGAGTCGCTGCTCTGCTCGGTGGCCGTCGACAAACTGCACGACGGCAGGCGCTCCGACCTCGACAGGGAGCTCACCGGCCAGGGCGTGGCCAACATGGTGACCGGCGCGCTGGGCGGGCTGCCCGTGGCCGGGGTCATCGTCCGCAGCACCACCAACGTCCGCGCCGGGGCCCGCAGTCCGTGGTCCACGATCATGCATGGGATCTGGATCCTGCTGTTCGCGGTCGGGCTGGGGTGGATGATCGCGCTGATCCCGATGGAGGCGCTGGCCGCTCTCCTGGTCTTCATCGGCGTGCAGATGGTCAACATGGGGCATCTGCGCAACCTGCGCGGCCACAGCGAGGTCCCGGTGTACGTCGTCACGATGGCCGGGGTGGTGCTGCTCGGTCTCGCCGAGGGCGTGCTGGTCGGCCTCGGTCTCGCCGCGCTGTTCGCGTTGCGCCGCCTCACCCGGGTGACCGTGCGGGCCATGGCCGAGCCCGACGGCCGCTGGCACGTGGTGATCGCCGGCTCGCTGACCTTCCTGGGGGTGCCCACGCTCACCTCGGAACTGCGGGCCATCCCCGCGGGGGCCGCGGTCGACCTCGACCTGAACATCGACTTCATGGACAACGCGGCCTTCGAGGCC
The DNA here is from genome assembly GCF_052983175.1 of Streptosporangium sp. G12. Lineage (NCBI taxonomy): Bacteria > Bacillati > Actinomycetota > Actinomycetes > Streptosporangiales > Streptosporangiaceae > Streptosporangium > Streptosporangium sp. G12. The sequence goes on from NZ_JBRIQO010000045.1 coordinate 4,373, forward strand.
ATCCACGACTGGCGGAACGAGTACGAGCGCGCCGGCGGGACCGTGAACATCGACGAGATCCACGACGAGTGGTACGCCATGGCGGCCAGCGGGGTCCGGGTGTTCCCCGCCAAGACGCCGCCCCGTGCTCCCGACCGGTGGTGGCTGCCCTGGTCCCACCGGAGGAACGGGCAGCGGACGAACCGTCAGCCGCTGCTCGCCGCCCGGCACGCGCCCCGCGAGGAGAGTCCCGCCGTGCCCGACCTGCTGGCCGGGGCGCGGGAGTTCCACCGGCGGACGGCTCCGCTGGTCCGCCCCCTCCTGCACGACATGGCCCGCGGGCAGGAGCCCTCGCACCTCTTCATCACCTGCGCCGACTCCCGCATCGTGCCGAACCTGATCACCGCCAGCGGTCCCGGCGACCTGTTCACCGTCCGCAACCTCGGCAACCTGGTGCCCCGGCTGGGGTCGGTGCCTGCGGACGACTCGGTGGCGGCGGCGATCGAGTACGCCACGGGCGCGCTCAACGTCCGCACCATCACGGTCTGCGGGCACTCGGGCTGCGGGGCGATGGCCGCGCTGCTCAGCGGGGGCGAGAAGGCGGCGGGCCTGCCCGCGTTCGGCCGCTGGATGCGCCACGGCAACCACACCCTGGCGCGGTTCATCTCGGGCGAGAGCGCCGGTGAGGACGACGGGCCGCTGGACCGCCTCTGCCGGGTCAACGTGATCCAGCAGCTGGAGAACCTGCGGACCTACCCGCAGGTGGACCGGCTGTTCCGGGCCGGGCACCTGGAGTTGGTCGGCATGTACTTCGACATCGGCACCGCCCGGGTGCACCTGCTGGAGCATCCTCCGACCGCGAGCCGTCCGCTCTGAGCGGATGCCTTGCGCCACGGGTGAAAGCCTGTGGTCACGCACCGGCCGGGCGCCCAGGATGAGGCGCCATGAGAATGCTGATCATCGGTGGCTCGGTCTTCGTCGGCCGGGCGATCACGGAAGAGGCGCTGCGGCGCGGGCACGAGGTCACGACGTTCAACCGGGGGCGCAGCGGGGTGGACCTGCCGGGCGTGGAGGCGGTCAGGGGCGACCGCGAGGTGCCGGCCGACCTGGACCGCCTGGTGGAGGGCCGGGAGTGGGACGCCGTCATCGACGTCATGGGCAGGATCCCGAGGGTGGTCGGCGAGTCGGTGCGCCGGCTCAGCGGCCGGGCGGGCGTCTACACGTACATCTCCAGCATCTCGGCGCTCGTCGACTTCCCCGCGAAGGAGTGCGACGAGAGCTCGCCGCGATACGAGTGCGCGCCGGACGCGGGACCGGAGGACGGCGAGTACGGCATGCTCAAGGCGGGGTGCGAGCGGGCGGTGGAGGAGGGCTTCGAGGGCAACGCTCTGATCATCCAGCCGGGTCTCATCCTCGGCCCGCACGAGGACGTGGGCCGCCTGCCCTGGTGGCTGGACCGGATCTCCCGGGGCGGACGGGTCCTGGCACCTGGCGACCCTGACCGCGCGATGCAGGTCATCGACGTGCGTGACCTCGCCTCGTTCGTCCTCGACCGCACCGAGGCCGGGAAGGCCGACCGGTTCCTCGCCGGCGGGGTGCCGGGCAACGTCACCTACGGCGGCTGGCTGGCCGAGTGCCGCGCGGTGACCGGCTCCGACGCCGAGTTCGTCTGGGTCGACGACCGGTTCCTGCTCGACCGGGAGGTGCGGCCGTGGACGGAGTTCCCCGTCTGGGCGCCGGACGGTCCCGAGTTCGCCGCGGTCTGGCTGACGTCGTCGGCGAAGGCCCTCGCGGCCGGGCTGAACTGCCGTCCGGCCGCCGAGACCGTACGCGACACCTGGGCGTGGCTCCGCGAGATCCCTCCGGCGGAGCGGTCGTTCCGCGGGCACGGCATCGATCCGGAGAAGGAGGCCAGAATCCTCGCCGAGTGGGCATAGGGGCTTCATGGACATCCAGCTCACTTTCGACGCCGACGATCCGCCGTCGCTCGCCGCCTTCTGGGCGGAGGCCCTCGGTTACCGCCTCCAGCCGCCTCCCGAGGGGTTCGACAGCTGGGAGGCGTGGGCGAACGCCCAGGGCATCCCCGAGGAGCAGCACTCCGACCGGTCCGCCATCGTGGACCCGGACGAGGGGCGGCCCCGCTTCTACTTCCAGCGTGTGCCCGAGGGCAAGACCGCCAAGAACCGCCTCCACCTGGACGTCAACGTGGGCGGTCCGCCCGGCACGCCGCTGGAGGAGCGCCGCAAGCTCGTGGAGGCGGAGGTGGGACGGCTCGCCGCCCTGGGGGCCGTCGAGGTGCGGACGGTGGAGGAGCACGGCGAGTACTGGACGGTCATGACCGATCCCGAGGGCAACGAGTTCTGCCTGCAGTAGGCATGCATTTCTACGCATACATCGCGCTGGTGGACGCATAGATTCATCGCTGTCCGGCTCCGTCCCCCGAATGCCGGACAGCGGTCCACGCTCCCAGGGCCGAAGGTGGAGGGCGGCCGATTCCGCCCTCCACCCACCTGGGCCCCGTGCCGTGTCACGCGCGGCGGGTGTGCCTCATCGTCCAGTTGGTCTCCCAGGTCTTCTCCCCGTCCGCGGAGAACGCCTGCTCCCACAGGGCCGAGGTTGGCGTGATCTCCGACCAGGTGTACCGCATCCGGATGGGCGTGCCTTCGCGGGTCTCGTCGCCGTGGAACACGCCCTTCCCGTCGGCGAACCTGCCGAAGACGGGACTGTGCATGACTCCGGTCTTGCTGTCGATCCAGTAGATCGCCCACAGTTCGCGTTCGACGTCGAAGGTTCGTATCGACGCCCCCTTGAAGCCCTTCGTGGGGAAGGTGATCTCGTCGAAGACGCCGGCGCCGTCGAAAAAACCGCGGCAGACGGCGACGCTGGGAAACTCCTCCCACTCGTCTTCTCCGCTCAGCGGTTTGAGGAGCCTGCGGTTGTCTATGTCCCAGGTGCCGTGCAGGAAGTCGAAATCGCTGTTCATGCTGGGATGTTAAAGCCGTTCCCTTACGTTCTCAGCCAGTCGGGCATAGAAATCTCGCGCCCGCGTGGGCGTTGCGCGGCACCTGTATGAGGGGTACCGTCACGGCGCCCGGACCCGTGCGCTTTCCCTCCCGATTCCAGCACGGGCGCCGGGAGACGGCGTACCACGGGGACGTTCCACATGTGCGGGGGCATATAACTCAGGGCACTACGCATACGGCACGGAGGTCGGCGATGACTGAGTGGCACGCGTTACGGGAAGAGCTGGTCTCGCGGGTACGCGCGCGGGGCATCAGCAAGGTCGTGGCCGACGCGTTGCGGGTGGTGCCGCGCCATGTGTTCCTGCCGCGGCTCGCGGCGGAGGCCGTCTACCAGGACGACGCGATCGTGACCAAGCGCGACGCGGAGGGCCGCCCGATCAGTTCCTCCTCCCAGCCGGCGATCATGGCCCTGATGCTCGACCAGCTCGACGTGCGGCCGGGACAGCGGGTGCTGGAGATCGGGACGGGAACGGGCTACAACGCCGCCCTGCTCGCCCATCTGGTGGGACCGGAGGGCCTGGTCGTGAGCGTCGACATCGACCCCGATCTGGTGGCGGCGGCCGGCGAGCACCTGGCGGCCGCGGGCCACCCCGAGGTGAGGCTGGTGTGCGGCGACGGCGCCGAGGGGTTCTCCCCGGAGGCGCCCTACGACCGGGTGATCGCCACCGTCGGCGTGTGGGATCTCGCCCCGGCGTGGCTGGATCAGCTCGCGCCCGGCGGGCGCCTCGTCGCCCCGCTGGACCTGCGGGGGGTGCAGCGCTCGGTGGCGATGGAGCGGGACAACGGGCACTGGACGAGCCGCTCGGTGCTGCCCTGCGGGTTCATGCGGATGCGCGGCCCCTTCGCCGGTCCGGAGACGACGCTGGTGCTGGACCGGGAGTCCGACCTGGCGATCTCGCTGCCCGAGACGAGCGAGATCGGCGACGTGCTGGGGGCGCTCGACGGACCCGTGGTCGAGCTGTCCACCGAGATCAGCGCCAGCCTCTCCCAGCTCCTCGACGGGTTGAGCCTGTGGCTCGCGGTGCACGAGCCCCGCTGGTGCACGATCTCGGAGGCGCGGCCCGGGTGGCTGGCCTCGCCCCCGCTCGACATGACGGGCTTCAGGATGGCCGTCGGCATCGTCGAGCGCGACAACCTCTGCCTGCTGGAGCCGTCACCGGACGGGACTCTGATCGCGCGCGGCCACGGTCCGGACAGGATGCGGCTGGCGAGCGAGTTGGTCGCCCACATCCAGGCGTGGGACATGGCGGACAGGCCCATGACCTCGGGGCTTCGCATCGACGCCTACCGGGGTGACCCGCCCGACGGCGGGCTGCTCATCCGCAAGCGCCACACCACGCTCGCCCTCTCCTGGAAAGACCTCTGACCCGCACACGCCGCACCTGAGACTTCTGTGCCGGTGATCTGTAGTCGGCGGCTGTGAACGATAGATGGCGGACGTGAGACTTTCTCGATACCCGGCCCCTTTTCAGGGAAAATGGCCCGTGATCATGGCTGGGGATCCAGCAGCGCTGCGATCCCCGGCCAACGGCGGCGGCTGCCTCATCGAGTCCAGCGGCACGTCGGCCAGCCGATCGGCCCAGCCGCTGGTGTAGGCGTAGACCAGGGCGGGGCTGACCGCCGACAGGTCGCGGTCGTCCAGGCCGAGGCGCTCGGCCGTGCCCGGCGCCCAGTTGTGCACGAAGACGTCCGCGCCGGCGACCAGGTCGCGCAGCTCGGCCCGGCCCGCGGCCGACTTGATGTCGATCTCCACCGCGCGTTTGCCCCGGTTGAGCGCGAGCCACCGGGCCGACAGGTCACCGCACATGGGCGGCATGCCGCGCAGCGGATCCCCGCCGGGCGGTTCGATCCGCACCACGCCCGCCCCCAGCAGGTGAGCGGCGCCTGGATCCGCCGCCCGGCCTCCAGGACCATGAGCCCGGCCAGCGGCCGGGCGGTCGCGGCTGTCGCGTCCCGCGAGGGTGGCCGGGAGACCGAGAGAAGCGGCGACAGCCGCCAGGGCGCCGCCGGGCGGGATTCGGTCAGCCGGTCGGCGAGGGAGCGCAGCGCGCACACCGAGGCTCCCGACTCCTTCGCGGCGTGCCGTACCCCCTCCCAGTTCGCCGCGCGAGCCCGCGCGTGCGGTTCCTCGGGGAGCGGGCAGCAGGCGGTGGCGTAGCGGAACTGGAAGGACTTCCACGCCGATCCGGCGAGGCGCTCGGCCAAGCCCAGTGCCCGCCAGAACGTCGTCCACACAGCCGGGTCGAGGGTCTCGACCTCGAAGCACACGCCGTCGGCCGTGGTGAAGGGCGGCCCGCCGGGCGAGAACGGCACCGCCTCCTCGTCCTCGGCCGTGGCGGCGGCCAGATACTGGCCGACGACGAGCAGCCCGGCCAGGTCCACCCCGGTCCGCACGGTCTCGACCGCGCAGCCGCGGGCCCGGCCGATCAGAGCGGCCAGGAGTGCTTGGACGGCCAGTACCGAGCACGCGGTCGTCAGGTAGTCGGCGGCCAGGCCACGCGGCTCGCCGTCGCGGCGGCCGTGCACGTGGGCGACCCCGGTCGCGGCCTGCGCGGTGGCCTCGTCGCTCACCTCCTCCCGTAGGGCGATCTCGGCCCAGGTGTGCTCGGTTCCACGGCGGTGCTGGACGTGACCGCCCTGACCGGACACGCCGAGCCCGCCGTCCGAGACCTCTACCTGCCCCGGGTGGCGAGCGGGCAGCTGACCATGTGCAACGCCATGACCGAACCGTACGCGCCCGGCTCCGAACCCGGCCTCACCACCACCCGGGCCGTCCAGGAGTCCGACGGCTCCCGGACGGTTCACGGGCGCAAGTGGTTCGTCACCGTCCCACCCGGCCACCTCCCCGGGGAGGCCGGGCGAGGACTGCGGGTTATCGCCGAACGGGTACGGCTCGGCCGCCTGCTGCGCTGCCTACGCTGGCTCGGCCAGGCCGAACGCGCCTTCACCCTCATGCGCGAGCGGGCCCGCTCACGGCCGGCATCCTCAGGACGACTCGCCGACCTCCAGCTCGTCCAGGCGCTTGTCTTCGACGCCCTGCTCGCGATCAGGACCATCCACCCGCTGGTGTTCGAGGCCGTGGCCCTGGTGGAGGCGGGACTGGACGCCAGAGTCGAGACCGGCCTGGCGAAGGTGGCCGCCGCCCGGATGCTGCACCAGGTCACCGACGCGGCCATCCAGGTCCACGGCGCGGCCGGGCTGGGCCCCGACACCCCGCTGCCCGCGCTGTTCCGCACCGGCCGGATGGCCCGCCTCCTCGACGGCCCCGACGAACTGCACATCACCGCGGTGGCTCGCAGGATCCTCGGCTGAGTTCACCGGACGGGCGCCGCCGTGCGGCCTCGTCATCACGTATGCGCGGAGGCGCGACCCGGCGGAAGGGGCGGCCGCCGTCCTCTTCCCGCCCCGTGAGGGCGCACCGGGCTCGAAACCGCGGGGGGCCGCATACTCGCCGCCACGCGTCCCTCTCACCTCATGGTTCCGCCCGAACAGGCGACCGGCCGAGCCCGGGCCGTGTCCGCGCGGGTGTCCTGTACGACTGTCAGGCGTTGTAGGGGTCCTGGCCCGAGAGGATCCGGCCGGTCATGGACTTGAGGGCCTCCAGAGCCGTCAAGTAGGTCATGGGACCGAAGGACACCCGTGCCACGCCGAGCGCGGCCAGCCTGCCCAGGTCCATGCCGGGCAGGAAGGTCACGTTGACCGGTCCTGCGATGGCCTTGACGAGGTCGGCGATTACCTCCTCCGAGGGAGCCAGGATGGGGAAGACGCAGTCGGCGCCGGCCTCGAGATAGCGGCGGCCGCGTTCGGCGACCTCCTCCACCGAGGGCGAACCGGTCAGGAAGAGATCGATCCTGGCGTTGATCACCAGGTCAGGGCTCGCCGCCCGCAGCGCCGCGATGCGGGCGGCCTGCGTGTCCACGTCGAGCAGGCCGCCCGCGCGATGGTCGCTCTCCTCGAGGTTGAACCCGGCCGCGCCGATGGCGATGAGCCGCTCGACGAGCTCCGCGGGCGGCAGGCCGTATCCGGCCTCGGCGTCCACGGTCACCGGTACGTCCACCGCACGGATGATCTTGGCCGCGATGTCCAGCATCTCGTCAACGGGCGCGCCCTCGTGGTCGTCGTACCCCAGCATGGCCGCGATGGACGCGCTGGCGGTCGCCAGGGCGGGGTTTCCCGCCTCGGCCACGATGGTGGCGGAGGCCACGTCCCACACGTTCGGCAGGATCAGCGGGTCACCGGATCTGTGCAGGTCACGAAGCAGCGCAGTCTGGGTGTTCGTCATCGGCCGTCCCTTGTCGTCGGGGTTGGTGCGTCATGAATACGAAGAAATCGGGCTTCCGTTTGTGATAGAACCGCGATGTGATTGTCGCCACAGCGATCCGCCGGCCGGGTGGCCGTGGCCGACCGTCCGATCCGGACCTCGTACAGGTCCCGGACGTCACGCCGGATCGGGCCCGCTGGACGGCGCGCGCCACTGGCCTGATCCACCCCCTCTCCGGCGGCGGCCCGCATCGGCACGGTCGTCACGCGTCACCGGTCAGGGGGCAGCAGGCGCCGTACGAAGGCGCGGCGCTCGTTCAGCAGCGTGAGCGCCGCGGCCGCCGCGGCCCGGACATCGGCGACATCGGCGGCATCGGCCCCGGTCCGGTCGGGTGGGTGGAGCAGAGCGCGTACGCTCGCCTCGAACACCGCCCGCCGATCGTCGAGCGCCTCCGCGCCGGCCCCTGTCATCAGCCCGAAGAAGCCGCCCACCAGCGCACGCATGGCGTACGTCTGATGCGCGAAGGTCCAGTCGTCCCTGGCCAGGCCGTGGGTGCGCCACACCTTGAGCAGGTCACGGGACAGGACACCGGGCCCGAGCAGGTCGAGCAGGCGCCGGGTCTCCTCCCGCTCCGTGAGCAGTCCGATCATGTGCACGTCGGCCTCCTGCACCGCGCGCACGAACGGGTGACCCAGCAGGGTGGTCCGGAGCATCTCCCAGCACAGCCGGTGCGGCCACACGGCGTCGACGTCGGCGCCGAGGTCGGGGAGGTACTCGGCCGCGTCGAGGAAGTCACGGACGATCAGCTCGGCGATCAGGTCTTCCTTCGTCCGCCAGTACAGGTAGAGCGTCCCCTTCCCGATGTGCGCCAACCGGGTGATCTCCGAGACGCTGATGCTCCGCACTCCGTGGCGGAGCACCAGCTCCCGCGTCACCTTCAGGATGCGCGCGACCTTGGCCGGGTCGTGCCGCACGAGCTCGGTCACCGCGACTCCTTCAGGCTCAGGCCGCCGCGATGTCCGCGTTCTTCGCGACCCTGCCGCGCATGAAGAACTGCCGGACATAATGCCCGATGACCGGCCAATCCTCGCCTCGGGTCCAGAAATGGCGCACGAGAGCCTCGCGGCGGCCAAAGGGATTGAACCACTGCCGCATCGGTTCGGCCGAGCCCTGCCACTCGGTGACGGCCGGCCGTAGCTTGCGCTCCCACTCGGTCATCGCTGTTGCGAGGTCGTCCGGATGCCGCCGCAGCATGGTGCCGAGCAGGTCCGATCCGGCCAGCCCCGCCGAGACGCCCATCCCGGCGTAGAGGGTGACGCACCATGCCGAGTCACCGATCAGGACCACCCGGCCCCGGTGCCAGGAATCCATCCGCACCTGTTCGGCCGAGTCGAAGAGGATGTCCTGCACGGTGTCGGCCTCGTCGAGGACGGCGCCGAGCAGCTTGCCCGTCGGCCGGTCACCGAAGACCTGGCGCAGTCGCTTCGCCGGGGGCAGCCGGAACTCGGCGTCGATGTCATCGGTGCGGTACGTGAGCATCACCGTGGGGATGATGTCCTGGAACCCGAACACCCACATCGCGCGGCCACGGTCCGGTTCGAGCTGCACGGCGGTGTCTTCCTGCGCGAGGCCGGGCAGGGGTTTCGACAGCTGGAACGCGCAGGTGATCCCGCCCATCCGGTGCATGTACCGCTCGTGCGGGCCGAACACCAGCCTGCGTACGGTCGACCGCAGCCCGTCCGCGCCGACGACCAGGCCGAACCGTTCGATCACGGTCTCGTCACTCAAGGTGTTGTGCAGGGTCACGTCGACGCCGTCGTCGTCCTGCTCGATCTCGGTCGGGACGGTGGAGAAGCGAATCTCGACGTCGTCGGGCAGCGCCTCGAACGCGGCGTCCTCGACCTCGCCCCGGCGCATCATGCGCGGACCGTCCGGGAGATTACCGAGAATGGCCATGCTGGTCCTGTTACCGTGCCGGTCGACTTCGTAGTGAATGGTATTGGGAGAGGTGTGGTCCGCCACGCCGGATCCCAGGCCCAGCCGCTCGGCGCTGGCGCGTCCCGCTCCCCACAGCAGCACGAAATAGCCGCCCTTTCGGCGCCGCGGCGCTCGTTCGACGATGACGGGCTCCCAGCCGATCTGACGCAGCCGGATCGCCGTCGCCATACCGCTGATTCCCATTCCGACGATTAGTGCGCGCCGATTGTTTTCATTGTTCATGTCTTCAGTATAGGAAATGACTGACCATTTCCCTCAGTCGGTCAGTAGGTCATATCTCATACCTTCCGGACCTCACATTTCCGCCCGCTGAATCGTCAGAGATATACCCCCTTCCGCATGCGCCGCCATTTACGAAGCCGGCCCCGCCGACCCGCTCGTCGAGTGCTCGCGCCAGCGAGTCGGCTCTCATCGTCGTTCCACCTTTGCCTTGGCTACGCCTTGCCAACAAGACGAAATGAGCCGGGCGAATGTGATGAGGATCCGGGCGTTCGATCGTGCCGAGGCTCGGGCCGCCGGCGCCGGCGGCCCGCGGAGGGGCGTGGCCCTCAGAGGCCGGACTCCTTCCAGGCATGGAGTTTGTCCGGGTTCACGATCACCCAGATCTGGGTGATGAGGCCGCCGCGGACGGCGAAGGCCACGATGCCGTTGACCTCGCCGCCGACATGGCTGACCAGCCCGGGGCAGCCGTTGACGTTCTCCTCGGTGAGCTCCTGGGCGAACCTGTTCCGAAGCAGGCCGAGGAAGTAACGCGCCGTCTTCCCGGCACCGAGGATCGCGCGCCGGGCCGCCGTGGCCTTCCCCCCGCCGTCGGCGCGCACGGTGACCTGGGGGTCGAGCAGGCTGATCAGGGTGTCGAGGTCACCCTGCTCGCAGGCGTTCTTGAAGGCGGAGACGATGCCGCGATGCTGGTGGGCGGTCACGGCGCGGCGCCGGTCGGACCGCAGGTGGCGCCGGGCCGAGGCGGCCAGCTGACGGCTGGACTCCGCGGTACGCCCGACGATGCCGGCGATCTCCGTGTGGGGCAGGTCGAAGACGTCGTGCAGGATGAAGGCGACCCGCTCGGCGGGGGTGACGGATTCCAGCATGACGAGCATGCCCATGCTGACGGAGTCGTCGAGAGTCACCCGCTCGGCGGGATCGCCGACCCTGTTCCTGCCGGTGCTGGCCCACCGGGAGTCGTCGGGCAGCGGTTCGGGCAGCCAGTCCCCCACGTACCGCTCCCGGCGCGCCCGGGCCGAACCGAGCTGGTCCAGGCAGATCCTGCAGGTCACCCGCACCAGCCAGGCGGCCGGCGACCGGATCTCGCGCCGCGCCTCGTCGGACAGGGCGAACCATCGTGCGAAGGCGTCCTGTACGACGTCTTCGGCCTCATGCGCGCAGCCCAGCATCCTGAACGCGATGTTGACCAGGGTGACGCGCTCATCCACCATCACGGCGGCGCGCTCGTCGAAGATCGGGTGCGGGGAGGAGGGGGCCTGCTCCCGGTCAGGCGGCACGACGACTCTCCCGCGTTCCGGCCCGCACCGCGATGCCGTGCGGTCCGCTGACGTCGACGTCGACGGAACGGCAGGTCCCGCCGAGATCCTCGGCGATGCGCCGCGCCATCGGCTCACCGATGTCCCCCGGACCGGAAAGACCCGCTCTGAGCTGCTGCTCGATCCCACGATTCGTCATATGGCCGTCCCCGTTCTCTCGTGTACCGGGAAGTGGTCCAAGGAGGGAGGCGATCAAGGGGCCGCCGCGAGACGACTTCGTCCTCGGGCACGCGCACTCCCGGCTCCGGCGGTGCGACGGGTCGGCCCGTGAACCTGTCCCTGGCGTCACGGCCGTCGGACCGAGAGCACGGGACGGTGCCGAACCGGGTCGGCGCACGCGCCGCCACGTCGCCCTGTCGTGCTCACGTGCCGACATATCGTCCACATCGTCACCCATGAGCACTGTGCGCTCTCCTCATCACCCCGTCTCCATCGGTCTCCTCCTCTTCGACGGAACAGGACCGTCGATTGTGATGACGTTCGGGGTACGGCTGGAAAGATTTACCGTGAGGGCCATCGAGCGGGTGCCGGACGCGACGGCCGCTCGCGGGATCCGATCGTCTCGCCGCGGGCGTGACCCGTGCGTCAGCTCCCGGGGCGCCTTCTCGGTGTATGCCTTGACGATCTTCGGTGAAGCGGAGGCAGGCGCCGTCAACGCCGGTCAGCCGCGCGGCGACCTTGCCCCGGCCCGTTCCAGGCGTGGAGCTTGTCGGGATTCACGATCCGCCAGATGTCGGTGATGCGGCCGTCCCGGACGGCGATGGCCATGACGGAGTGGACTTCGCCGTCGGCGTAGCCGACCAGCCCGGGGCAGCCGTTGACGTTCTCCTCGACGATCTCCTGGGCGAATCGCTTGTGGAACAGGCCGAGGAAGTAGCGCGCGGTCTTCTCGGCGCCCAGGATCGGACGCAGAGCCGCGCGGGCCTTTCCCCCGCCGTCGGCGCGCACGCGGACCTCGGGGTCGAGCAGGCTGATCAAGCCGTCGAAGTCGCCGTGCTCGCAGGCGATCCTGAACGCGGAGACGATGCCGCGATGCTGGTGGGCGGTCACGGCGCGGCGCCGGTCGGACCGCAGGTGGCGCCGGGCCGAGGCGGCCAGCTGACGGCAGGCCGCCGGGCTGCGCCCCACGATCTCGGCGATCTCGGTATGGGGCAGGTCGAAGACGTCGTGCAGGACGAAGGCGACCCGCTCGGCGGCGGTGACGGATTCCAGCATGACGAGCACGCCCATGCTGACGGAGTCGTCGAGACTCACCTGCTCGGCGGGATCGCCCGGCCGGGACTTCCCGGCGCTGGTCCACCGGGCCTCGTCCGGGAGCGGTTCGGGCAGCCAGTCCCCCACGTACCGCTCCCGGCGTACCCGGGCCGAACCGAGCTGGTCCAGGCAGATCCTGCAGGTCACCCGCACCAGCCAGGCGGCCGGCGACCGGATCTCGCGCCGCGCCTCGTCGGACAGGGCGAACCACCGCGCGTAGGCCTCCTGCACGACGTCCTCGGCGTCGTTGGCGGAGCCGAGCATCCTGAACGCGATGTTGACCAAGGTGACGCGCTCGTCGAGCACGCCGGTGCCGCTTCCCTCGAAGATCAGGCGCAGGGAGGGGACGGCCTGCTCCCGGTCAGGTGGCACCACGGCACTCCTTCACGATCCAAGGGGGTACCAGTGCCCGATTTATGCCGCTGTGCGCCATGTTTATCCCCCGTCGCGGGCAAAGAGCCTTTGACGCCGTCCAGACTCAGCGCAGGTGTACGGGCAGGGCGTTGAGCCCGTTCATGACCATGGACGGGTAGCGGGTCACGGCGCCGGGGCCGGTGTCGAGTCGCAGGCGGGGATAGCGGGTCAGCAGTGTGCCAAGGGCGATGCGGGCCCCGCGGGCCAGCTCCCGCGGCAACCTGGCCGCGTACGTCCCGTACCGCCAGCCGCCCTTGACCAGCCGTGGGTCGGACAGCAGCGACCGTACCTCCTCGTGCCCGGTGATCAGCCACCCGATCGGTCCCGAGCGCCCCGCCACCGGATGGGCGGGTCCTTCGCTCAGGAGCTCGGCGTAGATGGCGTCACGCTCACCGTCGCGGACGGCGGTGAACGGGCTGGCGCTCGCGGCGCGTACCGTCGACATGACTTTCACTCCGATCTGTGTACGGCCTGCCGCTAACGGGTCCTGTGCCTGTCGAGCCAGTCGATGACGTCGGTGGCCGCGCCGCCTTGGTCGCGGGGCGTCAGCACGGAGTAGTGGTCCTTGCCCCGGTAGAGACGGAACTCGGCCGCGGTGCCGGCCGCGCGAGCGTTGCGGACCGCCTGCCTGGTCACCGCGATCTTGATGGACGGGTCCCGATCGCCCTGGAGCAGCAGCATCGGGCCCGGAGTCCTCCCGCGCGGCACGCTCTGCGCGTCCAGCCAACCTTGCAGCCGCAGCGCCGCCTCAGGGGTCTGCGGGGTGAACTGGTAGTCGTTCAGCTTGTCGCCGAGGTCGGCCGAGAAGTCCTCCCAGATCTTCGCGGTGCAGTCCGTCTCCACCTTGGGCAGCATGTCCATCGCCTGGCCGCCGAGGAACCGCTCGTACCGCAGTCCGGTGTGCACGGTCTTCAGGCCGTGCAGAGCCAGCAGGTAGAAGCCGCGGTCCACTGGAGAGGGCGAGCCGTAGTTGTAGGCCTGCCCGACGTCGGTCACCGGTGCCAGCCCGACCGTGCCTCGGAAGTCGAGGCCTTCGCCCCAGCTCTTGGAGAGTTCCCCGGCGGCGATGGCGGCCTGCCCGCCCTGGGAGTGCCCGACGGCGAACCACGAGGTCGACAGGGTCGAATCGGCCTGGACCGCCGCGCGAACGGCGTCGATCACGCCACGGCCCTCGCTGTCGGCCACGATGTAGGGATGCTCGCCGGTGGTGCCCAGACCCTCGTAGTCGGTCGCGGCCACCGCGTAACCGGCCTTCAGCAGCTCCGCGACCAGGGCGCCGTAACCGTACAGGTCGACCTTGCCGTCCTTGTTCGGCACGCTGGACGGGGCGCACCGGTCGCTGATGCCGCTGGACCCGTGTGCCCATGACACAACTGGCCAGCCTCCCTTGGGGGCCCTGCCCTTCGGCTTGAGAAGCGCTCCGCTGACCACGATGTCCTCACCGCTCAGCGACCGGGATCGATAGGTGATCCGATCCGCCCGCCCGGCCACCGAGCCGAGCACCGGGTCAAGGCCGGCGATGGCCTTGGCCGACACCAGGCGCCCCGGGCCTTCGGAGCCGCCCACCGTCCGCACCGTGGTCGTGGCGTTTCCGCCGCCGGCGTGGGCCGGGGGCGCGATCCCCCCGGACAGGGTCGCGGCCACGGCCACGCCGAGCGCGGCGGCTCGGAACATCCTGGCTTGCATCGGATCATCTCCTGCGTTCGTCCAGTCGCTGTCCGCGAATCCGGGGTCGTTGTCGCCGTCACCGTCGACGGGAAAGGACGAGGCCGGCGTAATGGGTCTCACGAGATGTGCGCTCGACCACCCGCCCGCCCCCGCCGTCACACGAGCCCGTGGACGGGCTCGTTCCCGGTGCGGGTGCCGGGCTCTGCCCGGCGAGCGGAGTGCTACGAGCGGTGCCGCCCGGATCGCGACCCACCGGTCGTCGATCGGTTCATGGGATCGACTTCGTGGTCGCCCGCCATGCCGCACCGGTCCGCACCCGCCTCCTCTCGGCTCCTCGCTCAGTACGACGGGACAGCGCGGCGTTATGTGATGATTTTTGAGGTGCTGCCGGAAGATCTCGTCGGCTTCCGCTTGAGCCCCGCGTGTTCACCTCACTCGGAGGGCCCCTGCGTCGTCGTTAGGACATGAGCCTCACACAACTGTGGAAAGCCCGCCCCCCGCGCGGCGGCCACGCGGACGCGGTGCCGGACCGCCTGTCCGGAACGATCCGGGCGGCCGGCGGCATGCCCTGCGGCACCGTACTCGGCACCCGGCGCGACCAGATCGACAACCGGCACGTCCGCCGTCGTCGTGTGCGTCATGTCTGAGCCGCACCGGCCCGTGCGCTGTGCCGACGCGGGGATCAGCGCGATCGTGGGGGAGCGGCGGCTGCTGGGTGAGGTCGCCGAGCGTCTGCTCGGTTCGGCGCGCGACGCCGAGGACGTGGTGCGGGAGACCTATGCCCGCTGGTACGCGATGCCGGAGGACATGCAGGAGGAGGTCGGCTGGCCGACCGCCTGGCTCGTCAGCGTCACGAGCCGCCTGTGCTGTGACCGGCTGAACAGGGCACGTCCGGGCCCGCCGCACGCGACCGGGCGCCCGCGTCCCGGGGAAGGCGCGGCCGGTGGCCGACCGGCGGACCCCCTGGCGCCCGGCCACCGGCGTGACCGCATCGTCCAGGTGTTCAAAGACGCCTGCGAGGGGATGGACGGGGTCGCCACCTTGACCGCCTTGCTCGCCCCTGACGTCGTCGTGATCACCGATGGCGGCGGCCGGGTCCGCGTCCCGCTGCAGCCGGTCAGCGGCACCGAGCAGGCCGCGCGCTACATCCTCGATCTGTTCGGCGGGCAGGCCGATGTGACCCTTGTGGAAGCGTCGATCAACGGCGGGCCGGGGCTCGTCGTCCGCGTGGCCGGCACCACGGCCGCGGTCGTCGTCCTGCACCTCTGCGGGGGTCTCGTCTCGGACGTGTGGATCGTGATGAACCCTGACAAGCTCGGCGCGTTTCGAGGGCACGAGGACCCTCCGGCGGGCGCGACGCGAACATGACGACGTAAGCCCTGGACGACGTCGTCCAGGGCTCGCGTTCCCACGTCCGCGCCGACCTGTTTCCCGCGCCGGTCACGCGCACGTCCTTATACACGGCCATGCCATCCCGTCGTTAGATGAAGAGCCCGAAAGGAGACAGGCGGTGGCAAAGCACATTCTGATCGTGGGCGGCGGGTGCGTCGGCACGCACAGTGCCATGAGGCTGCGTAAGATCATCCGTTCCGGAGAAGCGAGCGTCACGCTGGTGGACCCGCGTAGCTCCACGAACGACCCGTCGATCCTCGCCGACGTGGTCGGCGGCACGATCGAGCCGCGCTCCGTGGCCGCCTCGCCCGCAGGGGTGCCCGAGGAGGTGCGGGTGCTGACCGGACATGTCACGCCGACGGCCCACGAGGCCCGCACCGCCGAGTTCCGGCCGGCCCAGGGCACGGCCAGGACCATCCTGTACGACATCCTCGTCGTCACGGCCGACCTGATCACCGAAGGGCCGCCCATCCGGGGTCTGGCGGAACACACGATCGGCTGCAAGGACGGCTTCGAGACCGTACACCTGCGCGACCACGTGCTTGCCCAGCTCTCGGCCGCCCGTACCGACGACGAACGGGTGAGGCGCAGGGCGCTGACGTTCGTGGTGGTGGGAGGCGGGTTCTCCGGCGTCAGGGCGCTGGCCGAGATGCAGGTACTGGCCGAGGAGGCCCTGACCGACCACGAAACGATCGATCTCACCGACCTGAGCTGGACCCTGGTCGAGGCCGGTGACGACATCCTGCGCGGGCCGCGGGAGATCCTCGCCCGCCGCACTGCGGACGTGCGGCTCGGCACCCGGCTGACATCGGCGGCTGACGGGGTGGCGGTGCTCTCGGACGGGACGAGGCTCGACGCGGGCACCTTGGTGTGGGCCGCGGGTGAGCCGCCGGGCTCGCACGTGGCCGAGGGTGTGCTGCCGGTGGACCGCGGCGGCCGGATCATCACCACCGAGTACCTGACGGTGGCGGGCGTCCCCGACGCGTTCGCGGCCGGTGAGGGCGCCGCAGTGCCGGACCTTACCCGGCCGGGAGAGTTCATCGTGCCCAGCGCCCGGCACGCGGTGCGGCAGGCTCGGCTGCTGGGGCGCAACCTGGTCGCGCACGTGCGGGGCAAGCGGCTCAAGCCGTATCGCCACACCGCCTGGCACCGGTGAGATCGGCACCTCGGTGCGGGTCAGGGCCGCGATCGCGGAGGGCGTGAGGGGATCGTCCTGGTCGTCTCGTCTGGCCGGTCGTTCAACGAGATCGTCACGCCACCGGATCCGATCATGGGGCGGGAGTCGTGTGACAGGTTTCACCGGTACACAATGACGGCGAAAATGTCCGATGACCAATCATAGGATGTTTAATGGAGACATGGAGAAGGACGTTGACCCGCAGGAGACCGCGGAATGGCTGGAATCGCTGGAGGCGGTCCGCGGGGCGGCAGGTCCGGAACGGGCCGAGTACCTGCTGAAGCGGCTGGCCACGAGCAGCCGGTACATCAACACCGTGCCGACGTCGCAGGAGCCCGGCTACCCCGGTGACCTCGAACTGGAGGAGCGGATCGCGGCCTACGACCGGTGGAACGCGGCGGCGATGATCACCAGGGGCAGCCGGTTCGGGCTCGGCGGCCATCTGGCCACCTATGCCTCGGCCGCCTGGCTGTACGAGGTCGGATTCAACCACTTCTTCCACGGCGGCCACGACCAGGTGTACTTCCAGGGCCACGCGTCCCCGGGCATCTACGCCCGCGCGTTCCTGGAAGGACGGCTGACCGAGGGCCAGCTCGACCTGTTCCGGCGCGAGCCCGAGGGCGGGCTGCCGTCGTACCCGCACCCGCGGAGCATGCGCGGGTTCTGGCAGTTCCCCACGGTGTCCATGGGCCTCGGACCGCTCAACGCGATCTACCAGGCCAGGTTCAACCGCTACCTGCACAACCGCGGTATCAAGGACACCTCGCTCAGCCACGTATGGGCCTTCCTCGGCGACGGCGAGATGGACGAGCCGGAGTCCACGGCGGCCCTCACCCTGGCCGCCCGCGAAGGACTGGACAACCTGACCTTCGTGATCAACTGCAACCTGCAGCGGCTCGACGGGCCGGTGCGCGGCAACACCCGCATCGTGCAGGAGCTCGAAGGTGTCTTCAGGGGCGCGGGCTGGCACGTCGTCAAGGCATTGTGGGGCGCCGAATGGGACGGGCTGCTCGGTTCGGACGAGCTGGTGTCCCGGCTGGGCGAGATACCGGACGGGCAGTTCCAGACCTTCGCCGCCTCGACCGGGGCCTACATCAGGCAGCATCTGTTCCGCGGGCTGGACGTGCCGTACTCCGACGAGGACCTGCGGCGCATCGTCGGCGGCTCGCGGGCCGGCCACGAGCCGCGCAAGGTGCACGCCGCCTACCGCCGCGCCCTCGACCACCAGGGCGCGCCCACGGTGATCCTCGTGCAGACCGTCAAGGGGTGGACGCTCGGGGCCGGCGTGGAGGCGCGCAACGCCAACCACCAGATGAAGAAACTCACCCAGGACGAGTTCCGGGCGCTGCGCGACCGGCTTGGGCTGCCGGTGCCGGACGAGGCGCTCGACGCGGACCTGCCGCCGTACCTGCATCCCGGGGCCGACTCGCCCGAGGTCCGCTACGTGGCCGAGCGCCGCCGCGCACTGGGCGGGCCCATCCCCCGCCGGACCGTCTCCCACCGGCCGCTGCCGGCGCCGGCCGAGGGACCGTTCCAGTCCCTGCACAAGGGGTCCAAGCAGCCGATGGCCACCACGATGGCCTTCGTCCGCCTGGTCAAGAACCTCATGAAGGAGCCGGAGACCGGGCGCCGCTGGGTGCCCATCGTGCCCGACGAGGCCAGGACCTTCGGCATGGAGTCGCTGTTCCCCACCGCCAGGATCTACTCGCCGCTGGGCCAGCGTTACGAATCGGTCGACCGGGACCTGCTGCTGTCCTATCAGGAGGCGGTCGACGGCCAGCTCCTGATCGAGGGCATCACCGAGGCGGGATCGATGGCGTCGTTCACGGCCGCCGCCTCCAGCTACGCCACCCACGGCGAGGCCATGATCCCGTTCTACATCTTCTACTCGATGTTCGGCTGGCAGCGGACCGGCGACCAGATGTGGGCGCTGGCCGACCAACTCGGCCGCGGATTCCTGATCGGCGCCACCGCGGGACGGACCACGATGACGGGCGAGGGACTGCAGCACGGCGACGGGCACTCCCAGCTGATCGCCTCCACCAACCCCGCGTGTCTCGCCTACGACCCCGCCTTCGGCTACGAGGTCGCGGAGATCGTGCGCGAAGGGCTCCGGCGCATGTACGGGCCCGACGGCGAGGACGTCTTCTACTACCTCACCCTCTACAACGAGCCGCTTCCCCAGCCCGCGATGCCCGAGGGCGTGCGCGAGGGCATCCTCAAGGGCATCTACCGGTACTCCCGCGGCGGCGGCCAGGCCCATCTGCTCGCCAGCGGCACCGCGATTCACTGGGCGCTGGCCGCGCAGCGGCTGCTCCAGGAGGAGTACGGCGTGGGCGTCGACGTCTGGTCGGTCACCTCGTGGAGCGAGCTGCGCCGCGACGCGATGACCTCCACCGCGGTGCCCTACCTCCAGCAGGCCCTGGCCGGGACCAAGGGCCCGGTGATCGCGGTCAGTGACTGGATGCGCGCCGTGCCGGATCAGATCAGCCCGTGGATCGACCGGCCGTGGACCTCCATCGGCACCGACGGGTTCGGCCTCTCCGGCACCCGGGAGTCCGTGCGCGAGCACTTCGGCGTCGACCCGCGTTCGATCGCCGACGCCGTGCTCAAGTCCGTCGAGGGGGCCGGCTGAAGATGACCGGCCCGGCTCTACCGCCGCCGCGACCGAGCTGTCCCGGTGTCGCCCGCCCGGCCCTGCCGAAACGGGACAGTGTTCTCATCCAAGGGTGCGGGCGATGAGAAGGGCGACGTCGTCCTCGAAGGACTCGCCCGTCAGGGCATCGAGCACCGCCGTGCACAGATCCGGCGCGGGGAGGGTCGTCCGGGCCAGGACGTCGCCCAGTCGCTTCATTCCCGCCTCAAGGTCGTCCGTGCGGCTCTCGATCAGGCCGTCGGTGTAGAGAACGATCAGGCTGCCTTCGGCGAGGTACAGGTCGAGGGATCGGTAGGAGCACAGGCCGAGGCCGATCGGGGTGCCGGTCGGCAGGCGGGGGAAGGTGACGTCGCCGGCTGGGTCGACGATGGCGGGGGGCGGGTGACCGGCGCCGGCCATCGTGCAGTGCCGGGTCGCCGGGTCGTAAACCGCGTACAGACAGGTGGCGGCCATGATGTCGGGCCCGATGCCGTCGGCCGTGGTCTCCTCCTCGATCATCTGTGCGATCACATGGTCGAGGTGGGTGAGCACCTCCTCCGGCGGAAGCCCCAGGTGCGCGAGGGTGCGTACGACGGTGCGCAGGCGTCCCATCATGGCGGCGGCGGGGATGCCGTGGCCGGTCACGTCGCCGATGACCAGGGCGAGGTGACCGGTGGGAAGGGGAATCGCGTCGTACCAGTCTCCTCCGACGCCCGCATGGATGTCGGAGGGCCGGTAACTCGCGGCCACCTCGAGCGTGCCACCGCCGCACAGGGCACGTGGCAGCAGATGGCGTTGCAGGGCCAGGGCGGCGGTGTGCTCACGGGTGTAGCGGCGGGCGTTGTCGATGCTCAGCGCGGCGCGGGCGGCCAGCCCTTCGGCCAGCATGAGGTCGTCCACGGTGAACGTCTCGGGATTGTCGGTGCGGACGAACACCACGATGCCCAGGATGTCACCGCGAGCCAGGAGCGGAACGATGATCAGACTGTGTACCCCGGTGCTGTGAATGATCTCGGCTCGGTCCGGGTCCGCGTCGAGCCAGGTGCCGGGCGAGGCGTCCAGCACGGGTTCGAAATACGACGCGCGCGAGGACATGACCCTCATGAAGGGAGACAGGGGAGGCACGAACACGGCGTCCCCGAGATCCCACAGCGACTCCCGGCGTCCGGGGTGGCTCGACGCCTTGCCCGCGCGGCGGAAGACGGGAATCCTCGTGTCCGAGGCGGCCAGCCTGTGCAGAGGTTCGTCGTCCGGCAGGACCGATTCGGCGAGATCGACCGTGACATAGTCGGCCAGCACCGGCACGGCCAGATCGGCCAGCTCTTGCGCGGTCTTGCTGACGTCGAGCGTGGCGCCGATCCGGACGCCCGCTTCGAGAAGCAGCGACAACCGCCGGCGCGCCGTGGTGTGGGTGATGTCGTGAACCAGCGAGCAGACGACCGGCGATCGGCCCTCCTCGTCGTCAAGGCGAAAGACCGAGACGGAGAAGGTGCGGCCCTTGCGCTCGTCCGCCGGGGGCCGGGAAAACTCTCTGGCGATCAGGGGAATGCCGTCGGAGAGCACCTGTCGCAGCGCGGCTGCCGGCACGACCTCCTCCGGCGAGCCGGCGGCCCGGCTGGGGAGGAGGGGCGCCCGCAGGCGTCGTGCCGTCTCGTTGCGCCCGACGCACCGAAGGTCGCCGTCCCAGAGTGACAGGGCCGCGAGGGATGGTCCGAAGAAGGGCTCCAGCACCTGGCCCCCCGGCTGGTCGGCGTGCGTCGGCGTCGCCAGCAGGAGCCAGACGACACCTCCGCCCAGCAGGTCCAGCCGCCAGGCGTCGAGGCGCAGCGGGAGCGGGTGGCCGTCGCGGTGCCGGGCCTCGACGAGGCCTGACCAGTGGTTCTGGTGAGCGTACCCGCGAGCCCAGGCGGACACCTGGGCCGCACGATCCCCGGGCATGAGCAGGTCCACGCCTCGACGATGGAGAACGTCGCCGCTGCGGTAGCCGAGGAGGTCTTCCGCGGCTTGCGTCCACCTGATCACGATGCCATGGGCGTCAAGTAGTGCGATCGTCGGAGTCGTCACCGCTACGACACCCCGCCGGCACCACCGCGACCGGCAGTGTGACCGGCACGGGCGGTGAAGGTGCTCCACGACACCTCCGGGACGGCGAAGAAGGCGGTCCGGGCCGTGTCCGACCACGTCCGCCGGCCGTGCAGGGTCATGACCATGTACTCCGGTCGCTCCTCCAGCCGCTGAAAGACCATCGTCGCGTGGTCGATGCCGACCGTCATGCGCTGCACCGAGCCGGCGGACGGCCGGGCGCTCGCCGTGGTAGTCCGGCCAGGTAGGGAGCAGGGACAGGGACCGTGATCGCCGATGACGGCGTGATGGCTCGCATGTCATCCTGACGACGCAGCCTGGACATTCGTCAGCCGATTTCCGCATGCCAATGTAAAGTTTTGTTTACTTCGGCCGGGATGGGCGGCGCAAGGCCGCCTCGCGAGCCGGGCCCCGGCACGTCGATCCCCACCACCGGGACACGAACCCGCTGGCGACGACGGGCCGAAGCGGGCGGCGCGACGATCGGACGGCAGTGTGCGCCACCCCAGGGAACCCCCTCCGATGAGGGGACGGCAGCGGGCGGGTACGGATCCTCACATTCGCGTCGGCAATATCGTCATAGGTGCATGACAGACGAAGTACGGCAGATGGTGCGGATCCTTGACAACACGGCTCTCGCCGAGCGCCGGACCCTGTTGGGGCTCGCCTACCGGATGCTCGGTTCCGCGCACGACGCCGAGGACGTCGTGCAGGAGGCGTATTCACGCTGGTACACGATGGCCGAGCGGGAGCGGCGCGAGATCAAGTCGCCCATCGCGTGGCTGAGCAAGGTGACGAGCCGGATCTGCCTGGATCACCTGATGTCGGCCAGAGCACGGCGCGAACAATACGTGGGTGAGTGGATACCCGAGCCTCTGCGCGACCACGGCGCCTGGACCAGCGCCGCCGACCTGGCCGACGACCCCGCCGACCAGATGATGCTGCAGGATTCCGTCAGCATGGGCGTGCTGACGGTGATGGAGACGATCACACCCGCCGAACGTGTCGTGTTCGTGCTGCACGACGTCTTCGGCATGCCGTTCACCGAGATAGCCGAGGTGGCCGGCCGCAGCCCGGCGGCCTGCCGCCAGCTCGCCGTCAGCGCCCGACGCAGACTGGCCGGGGAACGGGCCCGCCCGGCGAACGACGCCGAGCGGCACCGCGAGGTCATCTCCGCGTTCAGGCAGGCCTGCGAGGGCGGGGACATCGACGCTCTGGTCGCCACGCTGGATCACGGTGTGGTCGTTCATTCCGACGGCGGAGGCAAAGTGCACGCCGCTCTGCGCCCGGTCGTCGGCGCCCAGAAGGTGGCCCGTCTATTCCTCGGCCTGCTGCGCAAGCAACCGGACATGGAACTCGGTGAAGAGGACGTCAACGGACGGCCGGGCGCCGTCATCCGCAGGGGCGGCGTCGCCGTGGCGGTGATCGCGACCGACACCCGCGGCGAGGTGCTCACCCGGATATGGATGGTCGTCAACCCCGACAAGCTGCGCGCCTGGACCGGCCAGGGCGCCGACCGAACGACACGCGGCCTTCCTCCGGGCTCGTAACCGGAGCGTGCCGCCGCCTCCGGGCCACACGCTTCAGGCCACCCGCAGCGGCTGCTCCGGCGTACGGATCAGGCCCGCGATGGAGTCCTGGATCCGGTGCCGGTACGGCCGGCGCGAGCCGTAGCCAAGGGAGGCCGCGACGTTGGCGCCCGCCAGCCTGCCTTGACACAGCGCATGCCGCCCGCTCATCGGGGCGATCCTGCCGCGCCTGGTGGGGTCGGGGACGGCGGCCACGTCGCCGCAGGCGTAGACGTTTGGAACGCCGGGCACGGCGAGGTGCTCGTCCACCCTGATCCTGCCCTGCTCGGCCGCGAGTCCGAGGGTGACCACGAGCGGATCGGGACGCACCCCGAAACTCCACACGATCGTGCGAGTGGGGATGAACTCGCCGTCGGTGAGCCGCAGCCCCCGGGAGGTGAGCTGGCCGATCGAGGTCCGCGTCCGGACCTCCACGCCCCGCGACCGCAGCACCCGCGCCGTGGTCCTGGACAGGCGGTGCCGCATGTCGGGCAGCAGTCGCTCGGCGGGATCGGCCAGGATCCAGCGAATCGGCTGCCGGCGCAACCGCGAACAGCGACGGGCGATCGACTGGGACAGCGACTGCCCAGCCGAGGCCGCCGCCGTACCCGCGTATCCCGCGCCGAGCACGACGAACGTGCAGCACGCCGCGCGCTCGAAGGGATCGGTGCTCGCGGCCGCCAGGGAAAGCTGCCGGTGGATGTGATCGCGCAGATGGAGGGCCTGGCCGACGTTGTGGAAGCCGACGCTGTGCGCCGAGATCGTGGAGGTGTGAGCGACCTCGCTCACACCTCCCGCCGAGATGATCAGTCGGTCGTACTCCAGCACGCCGCGCTCGTAAAGGACGCGCCGGGCGTGGGTGTCGATGTGGGTGACCGTGCCGAGCACCACCCGCACCCGCGGCAGCATCGCGGCCAGCGGCCTGCTCACCTGACCCGGGTCGAGGGCGCCCGTCATCAGCTGCGGGAGCAACTCCGGGGGCAGCGTGACGGCGGCCGGATTGACCAGCACGATCTCCACGCCGCCGCCCACCTCGCGGGACAGGGTCAGCGCCGCCTGGTATCCGGCGACCCCGGCTCCGACGATCACCACCTGTGGCCTGTTCGGTGTCACTCTCATCTCCCCGAGGTGATCGTCGGCTCCCGGCGCTCCTGTCGCGCCGGTGCCAGCCGTTCGTGGTACCCGCCATCTGGGGATCGTGTGATGATCCCGGTCTCCACGCCGTGCTCGGCCACGTGGTGATCCGCCTGCTGGAGCGCGAGGCAGATCCACCGGGTCACGACGAAGGCGATGACGGGGCCGGTGACCACGGCGAACTTGAAGAAGATCGTCACGGCCTCGACGGTGAGGTGGAACCAGAGGGCGATCTGGTCGTTGGCCGCGGCCGCCCACAGCAGGCCGTAGAACGTGACGCCGGCGGCCGCGACGGCCGTCCTCACCGGCGTCTCGCGCGGCCGGTCGAGCAGGTCGTGCGCGAGCGTCTCGCGGACCTTGAGGCCTGCGCTCTTGGGCCGGCCCAGCGCGTCGCGGCGGCCGCGTCGCGAGACAAGGAAGCGCTCAGCTGTCGGGTAGACGGCCAGGGCGGTGAAGAAGATCCCGGGTATCACCAGTGCGGGGACGAGGACCGCGAGGCTGAGCGTGTGGTCGCCGATGGTGAATTCCCATCCGGGCATGATCCGCAGGGCACCGTCGAGGAACCCCATGTACCAGCCGGGAACCGAGCCCGCCGAGATCTGCGTCGGCTTGGCCGGGCCGTACAGCCATATGGGGGCGATCTGGAAGCCGAATCCGAGGATGATCAGCATGCCGATCGTCGCGAGCGCCATCGTCGGGCGTGCGCTCCGCCGCGCCGGCAGCGAGGCGACGAACCGGGAGTGGCCGTGCCGCCGCACCAGCAGTTCACGGGCGATCAGCAGCGCGGCCATGACGACCGCGATCAGCAGGTGCCCGCCGTACATGACCGGAACGACCCGGTCACCGGGGAAATCGGGGCCGAACAACAGCGACAGCGCCCAGGTTCCGACCACGGGGATGGACTGCGCCACCGACATGATCAGCCATAGGCTGCCACCCGACAGCATGTCGTCGGGGAGGACGTTGCCGGTCTCGCCCGCGGCCATGCCCAGCGCCAGCAGCGTCACCCAGATCAGCCACTGCCCGGTGCGCGGGCGGCGGAACGCGCCGGTGAGGAACATGCGCAGCAGTTGCGACACGACGGCCGCCACGAAGACGAGCGCCGCCCAGTGGTGGATCTGGCGGATGAGCAGGCCGCCGCGCAGCTCCAGGCTCAGATGCATGGTCGAGTCGAAGGCCTTGCTGACGAGGAGTCCGCGTAGCGGGCCGTACGAGCCGTCATAGGTCACCTGGGACATGCCCGGGTCGTAGAACACCATCAGCACCGCCCCGGTCACCACCAGGACGACGAATGACCAGACGGCGATTTCCGCGAACATGAATGACCAGTGTGAGAACTGAAATGAGCGGCGCCTGGCCGTCAAGGAAAGCATTCGGGCCCCTAACCTTGCCTTACTCACACGACGAAACAGAGCCAACGGTTGTGACGGTGATGGCGCGTCGACAACGGTGATAAGCGTCACTACTGCCGGACCGGCGTCCATAAGGGCTGGACACGACCGCGTCGGCCCCGGACGGCGCTTGAGCGCCAGGTGATGGGTGAGGCGTCGCGAACGACCTCGCACAAGCTCGTGCCGTCTCGTCCTAGAGGGGACAACTCGCGAGCGAACGGGGTCTTGGAGGAGGCGACCCACGAGCTAGCGAGGTCTCAGAAGAGACAACCCACGAGCTGGCGAGGTTTTGGAGGAGACAACTCACGGGGAGCGGGGCAGGGGGAACTCTCGGTTGCTCGGCGGGGCCGACGAGCCACCGTCGCACCGTCTTCGCAGGTGTGCGGCCTCATCCCGTTACGGCTCGGTGGGCGCGCAGGGTCGCGGCGTTCCGCGAGACCCTGACCAGGGCCGGCCCGGACGTGCTGGTGATGATCGGGCCCGGGGCCTCCGCGAGTTCGGCGCCGCCCCGCCCGGTGGCGCGCCAGCCGGGAAGCAGCGCCGTTACCCGCGCGTGGGCCTTCTCGATGGCATGGTGCTGCTCCTCCATCGCGGGCACGATGGCCGCGGTCTCCTCACCGCCGCGATCGAGGAGCTTCGGCCACAACACGTGGTCCTCGCCCTCGTGGTGCAGGTGCAGGACGCGGCACATCAGCTCGGCGTGGGCTCCGACGACCTCGGCACGCCGGACGTCGCCCGGCGCGACGTCGGAGACGAGCCTCGGGAGCAGCGTGAACTCGCGACGCATCGCGGTGTGTGCCATGTACATATCGCGAACATCGGCCATGGGCCCGTCGGCGATCGGATGCATTGAAACCTCAACAGATCGGTTTATCGAATGTCGTTTCAGGTTGTGCGGGGCGGGAGGTGTTCCCCCTCGATCGCCGACGCGGTAATTGGCCATCAATGACAATAAATAATCCTGACAAAGTGCACCGTTCTCGATAAATGTTGTTCGTCGCGCACGAGGGTTGAGCAGCCGCCCTGGATCGTCGCGGGTCGCGTACGGCCTCACGGTCGATCGAGGTGAGTGGGCGGCCCCTGACCTCCACCCCGCCGGAGAGCTCGGCCCCGCGCTCCATCGCCCTCTCCCGCGCTCTTTGCCCGGTACGACGACACAGGGCAGGGCTTTGTGATGATCCCGTCAGGATCGCCGCCCCATGGCGAGCGCCTCGGCACCGGATCACGGGTGTCCAGCCGGCACCATCACACAAAGACGTCCTGTCTCGTCGTGTTGGGTAAGAGCGTGGGGAGGATCGTCCACCGCCGGGCATCGATCCGCCTCGTCACGTCAACGGGAACGGGAACGGGAGGAGCAGTTCTATGTCCCCGAAGAACATGAAGAGGGTTGACCCGAGCGTCGCCGCGGCCGATGTGATGCTTTCGGCGATCGCGGCGGGCACTATCGAGCCGGCTTTCGCGTCCGTACCGGCGGCCGGGAACGGCCAACCCTGTGCCCACCCATCCGTGCGACACCCTGACGGCCCGCCCACGGCCCCGGCGTCGGGCGCGCAGGGCGCCAAGGTCATCGGGGTGTGCGCGCCGAACCGGGGCCTCTTGACGCGGGCTGGGAACGGGAGATCCTCGGCCTGCCCCGACCAGGGGTTCCGCCGTATCACCGGAACACGGTGAACATGTGAAGATGTCCAGCGGGGTCGAGTGGGCACTGCACTGCTGTGTCGTCCTGACCACGGTGCGAGAACCGGTGCCGGCCGCGCGGCTGGCGCGGTTGCACGACGTCTCGCCCAGTTACCTCGCCAAGCACCTTCAAGCCCTCTCGCGCGCCGGACTCGTCCACTCGGTCCAGGGCAAGGCGGGCGGCTACGTCCTCACCCGCTCGCCCGAGCTGATCACGGTGCTCGACATCGTCGAGGCCGTCGACGGGCCAGGCTCGCCCTTCGTCTGCACCGAGATCCGCCGACGCGGCCCGCTGGCCGCCGCGCCACAGGCCTGCACCACGCCCTGCCCCATCTCCCGCGCCATGGCCGGCGCCGAGACGGCCTGGCGAGAGGCACTTCGCTCCGTCTCCGTGACCGATCTGGCCCACGATGTCGGCTCGGACCTCGGCCCCGGCGCACTGGCCGGGATCAGGACCTGGTTGGACGCGGGCGAGGCCGAACCGGGAGCCCTGGCCTCGGGCTTCCAGGCGATGTGAGCCGACCCGGCCCCTCACCCGGAAAAACGCCCTTGAGCTGGGAGGATCGACGGCTGTGGCGGACGCCCAGTACGAAAACCTGTTGCGGCTGGTGCTCACCACCGGGACGGCCAAAGCCGACCGGACGGGCATCGGCACCCGAAGTGTCTTCGGGCACCAACTGCGCTACGACCTCTCGCGGGGATACCCGCTGATCACCACTAAGAAAGTGCTCATCAGGCCCATCGTGTACGAACTGCTGTGGTTCCTGCGTGGCGACTCGAACGTCGGCTGGCTGCGCGAGCACGGCATCACCATCTGGGACGAGTGGGCCGACGCGGACGGCGAACTCGGCCCGGTCTACGGCACGCAGTGGCGCTCTTGGCCCGCCCCGGACGGCAGGCACATCGACCAGATCAGCGACGTTCTCGACACCCTGCGCCGCGATCCGGACTCCCGCCGGATGGTCGTCTCGGCCTGGAACGTCGCCGGGCTGACCGAAATGGCACTCGCGCCATGTCATGCCCTCTTCCAGTTCCACGTCGCCGGCGGCAGGCTCTCCTGCCAGCTGTACCAACGCAGCGCGGACCTGTTCCTCGGCGTCCCGTTCAACATCGCCGGCTACGCCCTGCTCACGCACATGGTGGCGCAGCAGGCCGGCCTCGAACCAGGCGACTTCATCTGGAACGGCGGCGACTGCCACATCTACGACAACCACGTCGAGCAGGTGACCGAGCAGCTCTCGCGCACCCCGTTCGAGTTCCCCGGGCTGCGTCTACGCCGGGCCGACTCGCTTTTCGACTACGCCTACTCCGACGTGGAGGTGCTCGGCTACCGGCATCATCCGGCCATCAAAGCCCCGGTGGCGGTGTGAACGCCGGGCTGATCCGGGCGCGAACCCCGGGTGGCGGGATCGGCGGCGGGAGGGTGGTGAAGCGGAAACGGCGGAGGCGACGATCCACAGCACGACGGCGAGGGCGCTGCCGGGGGTGAGCCGGCCCCTTCCACGACGCCGTCCGTGGCCCCGCCACCGCCGTGCCGTCCGGGTAGCGGACCCGTCCGGCCGGCCGCTCCTGCACATACTCACGCAGCCGCTGGTTGGTGGCCAGTTTCGCGGTCTTCGGTCGCCGGACCCGACGTTCAGCGTGCCATTGCGCGACCGTCGCGCGATACTCCACGTCATGGGTCCGCGCTGAGGCGTTGCGCCGGATCTCGCGGGAGATCGTCGAGGGCGAGCGCCCCAGACGCCGCGCGATCTCGCGCACGCCGACCTTCTGAGCACGGCACAACGCGATCTCTTCCCGCTCCGCTGCCCGGAGTCCACGGAGCCGACGAAGTCCAGCGTGCTGGTGTCGTCCTGCGGTTCGCTCCACAGGCGAGCGCGGTAGCCGACGCCCTCGGGACTCCCGCCGACGCCATGGGTGATCGAGTCACCCGGCGGCAGCACACGCAGCGCGGTCGTGGGCTGCACCCAGCCGCGCTCGCCGGCCAGGTGGAAGAGGTCGTCGCGAACGCTCGGGCCCCGCCCGTCCAGTTGGCCACCCAACGCGTCGAAGAAGGCGGCGGAGGACTCGGAGCCTGTGTTCGCCCGCCGGCGGCGTGCCGAGGGGCAGGTTGATCAAAACCCACCTCCCCATCAGATGGTGACGGCCGGATGAACAACGGGATACCTGGGTGGTCAAGATCCGCGACAAGCGCACGCACGAGCCGTGAAAGTCGCCCTCGTCTCCTCGCCCCGTCCGGGACAACCGCTTCTCCCGTGCCGGGTCCCCGGGCGACGCCAAATCTTGACAGGGGATCACCAGGACGCGCGCGCGGGCGCGTTCCCGGGCGGTGGCGATGCGAGGCTGGGACGAGGGACGGCCTCGCGTCGCGAGAACAGGGGTGAATCGATGAAGATCGACCGATTCGGCGGGCCGGTGCTCTCGCTCTTCCGCATGGTGACGGGCTTCCTTTTCCTCTGCCACGGCGTGGCGTCGATGTTCGGCGTCTTCGGCGGTAACCCCGCCACCGGCCGGGCGGTCGATTTCGCGGTCTGGCCCGGCTGGTGGGCCGCGCTCGTCCAGGTGCTCTGCGGCGGTCTCGTCCTCGCCGGACTCCTCACCCGTCCCGCCGCGATCCTCGCGTCCGGTTCGATGGCGTACGCGTTCTTCGTGGTGCACCTGCCGCAGGAGCTCCTGCCGCTGCGCAACGGCGGTGAGCCTTCGGCGATGTTCTGCTGGTCGTTCCTGCTCATCGCCGTGCTGGGCGCGGGCCCGTGGGCACTCGACAGCCTGCTCCAGCGCCACCGGGAAGCCTCCCCGGAGCCCGGTCCCGCCCATGTCGCCGTGCGTTCCGGGGGGAACTGACCGCCGGAACGCACGGGGTCCGGCGAGCTCACGGCGGAAATCCGCATCTTTTTCATCTCTTCGGCGGGATTGACGAAAAGCCCACGTCAGCGCGCGTGGACCGGTTCGGGGCGAAGGTCGACACGGCCGTACGGCACGCCGCACGGGAGCACGTTTCCGCAGGTCAGGCAGAACGTGAACACATCTTTCACGTTTGCCAAACCCGGATCGCCCGGTCAAGGATGAAGCATCTCCGGCCGAGCCCCCGACCAGGGGTCTGTTCGGCATGCCACCCACCGCCCGTGCCCACCCCGAGGAGGGGACGATGATCCATGCCCGAGGGCTGACCCGGCGATTCAAGGTGAGAAAGGGAAGCGTCGACGCCGTACGCGGCCTCGACATCGATGTGGAGGCGGGCCAGCTGGTGGCCTTTCTCGGCCCCAACGGTGCCGGGAAGTCCACCAGCCTGCGGATGCTGACCTCCCTGCTCCCGCCGACGTCGGGAACCGCGATCGTCGCGGGCCGCGACGTCGTGTCGGACCCGGCGGGGGTTCGCGCCCGCATCGGGTACGTCGGCCAGAAGAACGGCTCGGGCGAGAACTTCCGCGTCCGCGACGAGCTGGTGACCCAGGCGCGCTGCTACGGCCTCCGCGGGCCGGAGGCGCGCCGGCGGGCCGACGAGATCCTCGGCCTGCTGGACCTGGAGCCGCTGGCCACCCGCAAGCCCGGCACCCTGTCCGGCGGCCAGCGCCGCCGCCTCGACGTCGCCCTGGGGCTCATCCACCGGCCCGAGCTGCTGTTCCTGGACGAGCCCTCGACCGGTCTCGACCCGCAGAGCCGCGCCAACATCTGGGAGCACATCCTGCGGCTGCGCGAGCTGCACGGCACGACCCTCTTCCTGACCACTCACTACCTGGAGGAGGCCGACAGCATGGCCGAGCGGGTGGTGATCATCGACCACGGCCGGATCATCGCCGACGGGACGGCCGAGCGGCTGAAAAGCGACCTGGCCGGTGACCGCGTCACGATCACCGTCCACGACGAGCCGGGGGCGGCGAGGGCCGCCGGCATCGCCGAGCGGATCGCCGGTCCCGGCGCGGTCACCGTCGACGGGACGACGGTGCGGCTGCGGGTGCCCCACGCGGGCGTGGCACTGCCGGAGTATCTCCGGTCGCTGGAGTCCTCCGGGGTGAAGGTCGGCACCGCCGAGACCACCCGCCCCACGCTGGACGACGTGTTCCTCGCGCTGACCGGCCGCAGCCTGCGCGAGAGCGACGAGACCGGCGAGCTCCCGGCCGACGCCGGCGGGCTCCCGAACGACACGAGCGGTGTTTGACCGTCCCCTCCCCCACCGGCCGGAAAGGCCCCACCGTGAGCGTGCAGTTCTTCCGTGACACCGGAACCGTCTTCTCCCGCGAGTTCGCCCCCGTGGTGCGCGAACCCCTCGGGCTCCTCTTCACCATGGGCCAGCCGCTGCTCTTCCTGTTCCTGTTCGGCCCTCTGCTCGCGGGAACGGGAGGCTTCGAGGGCCAGGGCTCGCCGTGGCAGTGGTTCGTGCCCGGCATCCTGATCATGATGTGCCTGTCCGGGCCGATGATGGCCGGATACTCCCTGCTGATCGATCTGATCGGCGGCTCGATGGAGCGCATGCTGGTCACCCCGCTGAACCGCACGGCGATGCTGATCGGCCGGACGATGAAGGAGTTCGCCATCCTGCTGGCCCAGGCCGCGCTGATCATCGTCCTCGCGACGCCACTGGGATTCCGCCCGCACCCCACGGGCGTGCTGGCCGGCCTGGCGGTGCTGGCCGTGTTCGGGATCGGCCTGGGCGCGCTCTCCTTCGCCCTCGCGATCGCGTCCAGCCCGGGCGGTGATCTGTTCTACGGGGTCACCCAGCTGGTGATGTTCCCGCTGATGCTGCTGTCGGGGGTGCTGCTGCCGGTGGACTCGGGCCCGGGGTGGCTCCAAGCCGTCGCCGCGCTGAACCCTGTCTCCTACGTCGTCGAGGCGGAGCGGGCGCTGTTCTCCGGCCGTTTCGCGGACACGTCGGTGCTGTACGGGACGCTCTGCGCCTGCGCCGTCGCCGCGGTGGGCCTGGTGATCGGCACCAGGTCGATGCGCCGCGGCGTCTGACACCCGTTGACCGGTCACCGATGGGCCCGGCCGCCCGCCGTGGAGACGCGCACCTCGGCCGGTACGGGGAACGGCAGGCCGCCCGGGAACCCCGGGCGGCCTGCCGGTCAGGTCGACGGCGCCGAAGACGCGCCGCGGCGAAGGATCACCACGGGATCACCACGGGGACGGCGCCGGCGGCGCGACGACCGGCGGACGGTCGTCGCAGGTGATGGTGTTCGGCAGCATCCACGGGGCGAGCCAGGCTCCGGTGGTGCCGCCCCCGTCGTTGCCGCCGAGGTCCGTCAGCGAGAACTCCGAACCGGTGGGCGGGAAGTTGAACGAGCCGCAGTTGTTGACGCCGACCGCGCCGACGTTGCGGGCGTCCACGTTCTCGAAGGAGGCCGACCCCTTCACCCGGGCGCTGACCACGGAGGTGCCGGTGCCGTCGACCCTGATGTCCTTGAAGTGGACGTTCGTGATCGAGTAGAGGTCCTTCACGCCCCAGTCACTGACCAGCATGATCGCGTTGTAGGTGTTGTCGAGGAAGTGGTTCCCGACCACCTGGATGTCCGCCTCGATGTTCTTGTCGAGCGCGTAGAGCCAGATGGCCCCCAGGCCGATGTTCCAGTTCAGCTCGTACGTGCCGGCCCGGACCGTGGTGTTGTCCTTGATCGACAGTTTTCCGGCGAACGCCTCGGCGCCGAAGCGGGAGCCGACGTGGATGCCGCTGCCCTCGCGGATCGGGTCGGCGACGAGGTTGTTCGAGACGGTGTTGTCCGTGCCGCCGTAGACGGCGATGCCGTTCGCGAGGGTCGGCGTCTGCACGGTGTTGCGGTCGAACGTGTTGCGGGCGTTGGCGATCTTCTCGGACCACAGGGCGAGGCCGTCGTCACCGGTGTTGCGGGTGAAGTTGTTCGACACGACCGAGTCCGTGACACCGCCGTGGAAGTTGAGGGCGTCGGCGATCTGGTCGACGATGATGTTGTTCGTGATCTTCAGGTTCCTCATCGGCCCGTCGAACCACATGCCCACCTTGGTGCGGTGGATGTGGAGGCCGTCGACGGTCGAGTCGCTCAGCGCCCCGCCGATGCCGTTCACCTGGTCGGTGTCGATGCGCTCGCGGACGTCGCCCTCGATCGCGAAGCCGGACAGGTGCACGTTCCTGCTTCCGCCGGCCGACGCGTCCTTGCCGTAGAAGCCGACACCGGTGTGCACCGAGCCGTCGGGGGCCGGGGCGGGAAGGGTGACCTCCTTGCCCCTGATGATCGTGTACCAGTTGCCGGCGCCCTCGATCGTCACGTTGTCGACGATGATGTGGCGGTTCACCTGGTAGACGCCCGGCGGGATGTAGACCTTGAGGCGGTTGCGCTTGGCGAAGGCGATCGCCCTGTCGATCGCGTCGGCGGAGTCGCGCCGGCCGAGCGGGTCGGCGCCGAACGCCAGCACGTTCGCCGCGACGACCCTGACGTGCGGCGCGCCGACGAGCTCCGAGTCGAGCAGGTCGATGACCGTCCACGCCGCGTTGCTCCCGGCCGGGACCGTGAGCCGCACCTTGTCACCCGCGCGGTACGTCCTGCCGAGCAGGAGACGCTGCTCGTCGTAGAAGTGGGTCGGGCGGAACGGCTTCGTGATCGTCGGGGCGGGCGTCGTGGCGCTGGGCACGCAGGCGCACTCGGTGATCCACCAGTCGGGGTGCAGCAGGTCGGCGTTCGGGTCGTTCGTGAACGGATACTGGTTGTACAGCCACGAGTACTGCGACGTGAGGGTCATCACCTTCCTGCCCCCGCCGTTCACCGTGACGTCGAGCGGCGCGGTGATGCCGCCCCCGTCGGGGGCGTCCGGAATGCTGTAGCGCACGGTGATCGCGTTGGCCGTCTTCGGCAGCGTGAACTCGACGTGCCGGCCCGGCGTCAGCCTGACCGCCTTGCGGCCGGACGCCTCCCCCGCCAGCGTGTACGCGGCGCGGTCCGGGCCGATGACCGTGCCGTTCGTCGTGGCGTTCTCCGCCTCCTGCTCGGCGAAGGCGACGTCGGCGCCCCGGCCCGCGACGAGCGACGGGTCGAGGGCGGCGCGCGTCACCACGGGAGCCGGTGCCCCGCCCGTGCCGGCGAGGGCCGGGGCGCCGGGCACGACGCCGAGACCGACGGAGGCCGCGACCACCGCCGCGACCACCGCCGGCGCCCTTCGCGGTGGCCTGCCGGTCCATCTCGCCACAGCTCCTGTGATGCTCCGTGACATCGGATGCTCGTTTCTCTCGGGGGGTGAACACCTGAAGGCACTCGGGGCGGAGCGAACGCCACGAGGGTGAGGTGACAGTAGGACTCCGATGCCTCGTTCCACAAGGCTCCTGCGAAATAGTTTCGTAATCTTGCTTTATAGCTGCGGACACCTCTCAGGTTCTTGCAGCGCTTGTCATGTGTCGTTGCGATGTCTCGCGCTGACCGCCAGCAGCCCGGCGGCCACGACGCTGGGAATGATCAGGGCGAGGTGGTTCGCTCCGTCCGCGAAGGCTCCACGCGTGATGTACGTGCAGAGCGACACGGTCCAGACGGCCGCCGACCAGGCGAGGGCGAATATCATCGCCGGCACGGCGAACCGCCCCCGGAAAGCGGCCGAGACGGGCAGCAGCACCGTGAGAATCATGTCGGGCACCAGGAACGGGTTCCCGGGGCGTATCGCGTTCGAGGTGACGAAGTAGTAGATCATCGTCACCGTCAGCGCGACGATCAACCACCGGGCCGTCGTCGTCGCGTTCCTCGTCGTCATGGCGGACATCGTCATGGCGGACATCGCCGTCCTCTCCTCTTCTCCGGGCGATCGGACGTCGTCCCGTCCGAGGCCGTGGGCCTCGGACGTCCGAGTCGTCTGACGTCCGAGTGTGCGACGGCGACACCGGCGCCGGAAGCCGGGCAGCACCCGTCCGGGGCCGTGCTCGCCGCACCCGTGGGGGACGGTTGACCGTCCCCCACGGGTGCGGCCGGCTACCGGAACGCGGGCCGGTGCTCCGGGTTTCAGCCCGGGGGCGAAGGCCCGCGCGCCGCTTGACCGCGACGCGACGGGAGAATCCCCGGCCCTTCAAGCCGGGGAGGAGGTCAAGTGTCGAGGTAGCGCAGGACGGCGAGGACCCGGCGGTGGTCGTCGGCGCTCGCCGGCAGTCCGAGCTTGGCGAAGATGCTCGTGCAGTGCTTCTCCACGGTCCGTTCGGCGATGCCGATCCGTTCCGCGACGGCCTGGTTGGTGCGGCCCTCGGCCATCAGCGCGAGGACCTCGCGCTCGCGGCCGGTGAGCGCGCGCAACGGGTCGTCGGCGCGAGCACGGCGGCCGACCAGCTGGTCGACGACGATCGGGTCGAACGCCGAACCGCCGCCGCCCACCTGCCGGACCGACGCCGCGAACCCCGCCAGGTCGGACACCCTGTCCTTGAGCAGGTAGCCGACACCGTGGGCGCCGTCGTCGAGCAGCTCGACGGTGTAGCTGACCCGGACGTACTGGGACAGGACGAGCACCCCGACGCCGGGATGGCGCCGGCGGATCTCCCGGGCCGCCCGCAGTCCCTCGTCGGTCCGGGTGGGGGGCAGGCGGATGTCGACGATGGCCACGTCCGGGCGGTGCCGCGCCACCTCGGTCAGCAGCGCCGTGGAGTCGGCGACGGCCGACACGACGTCGAAGCCGCTCTCGGCCAGCAGCCGGGCGAGCCCTTCGCGCAGCAGCATGTTGTCCTCGGCGATGACTACCCGCATGGCAGCACCGCCTGGACCAGGGTGCCGTCGCCGGCGGGACTGTGCGTCCTGAGGGTTCCGCCGGTGGCCGCCACCCGCTCGGCGAGCCCGCGCAGCCCGGATCCGCGGGCCGGGTCGGCCCCGCCGCGGCCGTCGTCGGATATCTCGACCAGCAACCGCCCTCCCCGGTGCTCGACCCGCACCCGTGCCTCCCGCGCGCCGGCGTGCTTGGTGATGTTGGCCACCGCCTCGGCGACCACGTAGTACGCCGTCGTCTCGATCTCCACCGGCAACGGCGCCTGGATCTCGAACGACAGCCGCAGGGGCACCGGTGCGAGCGCGGCCAGTTCCCGGACGGCACCGCGCAGGCCGCGCTCGGTCAGCATCGGCGGGTGGATGCCCTGCGACAGGGCCCGCAACTCGTCGAGAACGGCCAGCGTGGTGGTCTTCGCCTCGCCGACGAGCGCCCGCGCCTGGTCCGGATGGGTGGTCAGCCTCGACTCCGCCAGGCCGAGCGTCATGGGGATGGACAGGAGCCGTTGCTGCACGCCGTCGTGCAGGTCTCGCTCCAGCCGCCGGCGTTCCGTCTCGGCCGCGCGCAGAACCTGGCCGCGCGACTCGGCGAGCTGCTGCAGCCGTGCCCTCAGCTCGGCGGTCAGCCGCTCGTTCGACAGGGCCAGCGCGGCCGCGGCACAGGCGGCCTCGACCAGCTCGGGATCGTCCAGCAACACCGGATCGTGCACCAGCAGCGCGAGCGGGGCACCGTCGTGGTCGACGCGGGTCGCCACGCGGTCGCCGCCGTCCGGCGGGGGCAGGGCCCGGCCGTCGACGTCCACGTACCGGCTCGACTCCGGCGTCCAGTACCCGACCCGCAGGGTCGGATCGTGGAGGACCCCGGCCAGGGCGCGCTGGATGCTCACCGGCTGTGAGACGCCGCGAAGGTGGACGACCAGCCCGGCGATCCCGCCGCGGTCGATGCGCCGCCGCAGGAGACCGCCCACGTACGCCAGCGGGACGGCGGCGAGTGCCACCTGCATCACCGGTGTCAGACCCTGTACCGCCACACCGGCGATCATCACCGGCTTGAGCGTCACGAACAGCGCCGTCGCCACCACGGCGGCGGCGAACACGGGATTGAGCGACCGGCGCCGTGTCACGGTGCTGTCACGCCACCGGCTCACCTGCAGGCCCATCACGGCCAGGCCGCTCAGCACGGCCCCGGCCGTCGCGGCGCCCTGGACCACCGCGCTCGACGCGAGCCCGGTGGTGCCCAGCACCGCGACACCGGCCATGCTCAGGTACGCCGTTCCGACGACGGCTCGCGGCAGCCGCGCGCCGAGGCGCCCGGTGGGAAACGCCACCACCAGATGCGCGAGCACCGCCGCCCACGTGCCCGCCAGCGCCGTACGGACACCGCCCGCCGTCGCCGGCAGGGGCGCGAACCTGGCGAGGAGCCAGAACAGGCCAATAATGATCATCAGCGGCCCGACCCGGTTGCGGGGCCGTACGCGGATGGCGACCAGACCGGCGCCGATGAAGGCCGCGGCGACACCCGCCGCCGTGACGGCGGTGACCGTCCCGCTCGCCGGAACGGCGGAAACGGGATCCACGAGGTCGGTGACGGCGGCGATCAGGACCTCCGATCCGTGGCCGGCTCCGGAAACGGGGCGGGCGCGCGGCCGCCGAGGGGCCGCGGGGCCGCGGGCGTTGCCACCCGCTCCAGAGTATCGCCCGGTCCACGCTTCCAAGATCGGTCATGACGCGTTGACGGCGGGGTTCGGGCGATGTGACGATTCGCCGATGCCCGATCTCCACGCCCGGATGGCCTCCCTGGCCGGTGACCTCACCGCGGCCGTGGTCGCGCGCTGCTCGGCGGAGGTGCCGTTCTACGGGGCGCTGCCGCGCCAGACCCTCGACGGCGAGGTGACCCGGTCGATCGTTGCGGTGCACGGCCTGCTGCTGCGGGGACTGCGTGACGAGGGCGCGATGGGCCCGGGTGACCTGACCCGGCTCATCGAGTGGTCGGCGCGCCGAGCCGAGGAACGCGTGCCCCTGGAGGCGGTGATCGCCGCCTATTTGATCGGCGCCGACGTGTGGTGGCAGGCACTGACCGAGGTCGCGGAGCCCGGGGAACTGGCCGGGGCGGGTGCGAGCCTGCTCGCCTGCCTGCGCGCGGCCATGCCCGCCGTCGTGCTCGCCCACCTGCACGCCCAGGAGGACATCCACAGCGAGGACAAGCGGATACGGCGGGCCCTGCTGACCGCCCTGCTGGCCGGCCGGCCGTACGAGGAACCGGCGGAGGCGGCGCGGGTCGTGGTGGCCGGCGAGCACGAGGTGGTGGCGTTCGCGTTCGCGTCGAACCCGCCGGCCAGGTTGGTGCAGTCCTCGCTCGACGCCCATACGGGCATCCCGGTGCTGATGGACCACGTCGCCGGGATCGCGCTGCTGCCCGGCGGGTCCGACCTGCCCGGCCTGGTGGCCAGGCTCGCGGAGGAGGTGGGAGAGCCCGTTCTCGCCGCCGCCGCCCAGGCCGCCGAACCGGCGGCCATCCCGTCGGCGGCGGAGGAGGCGGGCCGCGTGCTGGAACTCGTCCAGCGGCTCGGCCGCCCGCCCGGGTGCTATCGCCTCGACGACGTGCTGCTGGAGTACCAGCTCGCGCGTCCGGGTGACGGGCTGGTCCGGCTGGCGGCCAAGCTCGACCCGCTGGAGGAGCATCCGTACCTGCTGGAGACGTTGCGCGTGTTCGTCGACCGCGGATACAACCGCCGCCGGACCGCGTTGGAGCTGTGCATCCACCGCAACACCCTGGACTACCGGTTGCACCGGGTGCGCGCGCTGACCGGGTTGGACCTGGCGGTCCCCGCCGAGGCGCGGTTGCTGCAGGCGGCGCTCATCTCCCGGGATCTCGCCTAGTTCGCCTCAGTTCGTCCGGCTCGCATGGCGGGCCTAGGACCTGTTTCGAAGTCCGGTATGTAGCGATGTGTCACGATCACTAAAGGCCTACGGGCACTTCCTCACCCAGAACTACCGCGAGTCCTACGGGATGTTCGCGGTGTCCGGCATCCTGTTCAACCACGAGTCGCCCCGGCGCGGAGCGGAGTTCGTCACCCGCAAGGTGACGCTCGGCGCCGCGAGGATCAAGCTGGGCCCGGCCGCCGACCTGCGGCTCGGCAACCTGGAGGCCCGGCGCGACTGGGGGTACGCCGGCGACTACGTCAAGGCCATGCGCCTGATGCTGCGGGCAGGGACCGCCGAGGACTACGTCATCGGCACCGGCCGGACGCGCTCGGTGCGCGAGCTGGTCGTCGCGGCCTTCGAGGCGGCCGAGCTCGACGGGGAGCGGTACGTCGTGGTCGACCGGTCGCTGCACCGCCCGGCGGAGGTGGACCTGCTGTGCGCCGACCCGAAGAAGGCGAGGGTGCAGCTCGGCTGGGAGCCGACGGTGGGGTTCGAGGGGCTCGTCGCCATGATGGTCGAGGCGGACGTCCGGCTGCTGTCCGACGGTGGCGACCCCGAGCAGGACTCCTCCTGGCCCTGACGGCACCCGCCGCCCCGCGCCCGCCCTGACGCCCGCCGGTGGACCGCCGGGCGCGGGCGGAGTGCCGGGCGCGGGCGGTGTCAGCCGATCCACGCGCCGGTGGTGAAGTTCCCGGTGTTGATCGCCATGACCGGGATCATGATGGCCATGCTCACCAGCCACACCCAGGGTCTTCGCACCCCCGCGACGCCGATGGCGATCCACAGGGGGAACCAGGTCAGCGACCCCCGGCCGATCGACATGTAGAACGACGACAGGGTGAGGAAGGACAGCACCTGGGGGGCGATGTACGCGAACTCCGGCCACTTGCGCCGTACCGCGAGGCAGCCGGCCAGCACCAGCAGCACCGCGGCCGAGATGATCTCCTCGTAGTAGGAGGTGGTGAGCGAGGCGACGTCGTCGGACATGCTCCAGGTGTTGGCGAGCGCCTCCCACGGCCAGACGGCGTGCCGGCCCCAGAACCGGTCCTGCACCGAGTTGTAGGCCAGCCAGTCGCCGGTGCGGGTCCACTGGTAGACGCTGTACAGCACGAGCGGCACACCGGGGAGCGCGAGCCAGGGCAGCAGGCGCCACCCGCCCGGGCGTTTGCGGCCGTTCTCCGCCACCAGGAACATGACGAGCAGCCCGAAGGCCAGGAACAGGCCGGAGATGCGCACCGTGGCGGCTCCGGTGGCGCACAGCGCGGCGTCCTCCCAACGGCCGTTCCTGGCGAGCAGCCACGCCGAGACGGCCAGGGCGAGGAACAGCGCCTCCGAGTAGCCGGAGTACAGGAACACGGCGAACGGGCTGAGGAACAGCGCCGCCACCGCGTACCGGCCGCT
Source organism: Streptosporangium sp. G12 (assembly GCF_052983175.1). NCBI lineage: Bacteria > Bacillati > Actinomycetota > Actinomycetes > Streptosporangiales > Streptosporangiaceae > Streptosporangium > Streptosporangium sp. G12. Next base: position 44,580 of record NZ_JBRIQO010000045.1, read on the forward strand.
GCCTGCCGCGTACGTCTCGGCGAGCCGCGACAGCGCCACCGCGAGCACCGCGCTGGCCACCAGCGAGATGATCATCGTGGCCAGCCGGCCGTCCTCGACGACCGGCCGCATCATCTTGATCAGTATCGCCATGCCGGGGAAGAACGCCGGCAGCTTCCCGGCGTCCTGCATGCCCGGGGGGCCGTCGTAGCCGAACTGGGCGATGGCGATGAAGTTCTCGGCGTCCCAGCGGGTGAACCGGTTGAGGAAGGGGTCGGTGGTCCGGCCAGGGCCGGCCAGGTAGGCGTAGATCAGCACACCGACGTGCGACAGCGCCCAGAGGAGCAGGGCCAGCCGGTCGCCGGGGTCGGTCAGGAACCTGGGCACCCACCGCCGCCCGGCCACCTCACCGGTTGACTCGCCGGTCGCCTTGCTGGAAGTTTCGCCGGAAGTCTCGGCGGTCGTCTCGCCGGGACGTGCGCCGGGTTCCGCGTCGGCCGGTTCCGGCTCCGTGATCTCCACCGGCCCGGCGGACGCGCGATCAGTCACGCGAGAATCCTTATATAACCGCAAAATCCGGGCAACCGGTTGCCCACGGCATGATCCTTCCGTGCCGGCCCGTCCCCGCTCGTCTCCTGCGAAGACCACTTCCGCCCGGTGGCGGGACGCCCCGCCCCGCCGTGAAACTTCCACGCGGTGCTAGCCGCCGTGCCCGCCGTGGAAGGGGGATGTCACGCCCTCGTACCGCAGATGCAGGGCCATCCCCTGGTCGGCGTGCGCGAGGTTGTGGCAGTGGTTCATCCACACGCCGGGATCGACCGCGCGGAACGCCACCTCCCACACCTCGCCGGGGCGGGGACGCGCCGCAGTTCGAGGCGGTCATGGCCGCCATCAGGATGTTTCGTTCAGGGCCGGGACGGCCGCGCACCCGTCCGGCCCGGGTGCGGGCGGGCAAGGCCTGCTCCTCCCAGGCCATCCGTTCTCACCTGCGCCGGCGCGGTATCCGCGCCACGATTCCCGAACCGGCCGACCGGGTTCAAAGCCGGCTACGACGCGGCAGCCGCGGTGGCCGCGGTGGCCGGCCTCCGGCCTTCGACCGGATCGACCACCGCGATCGCAACACCGTGGAGCGCGGCGTCAACCGGCTCAAGCGCCACCGCGCCCTCGCCACCAGATACGACAAGCTCGCCGTCCGTTACCAGGCCACCATCCCGCCGCCATCGACGACTGGCTCACCTGCCTTTGAAACAGGCTCTAGAGCCACACGCGCAGTTCCTCCTCCCGCGGCGCGAGGACCACGCCCATGCCGGGATGGTCGAAGACCATGACGGGCCGGCGCGCGTCCCAGGCGGCCCAGCCGGGGTCTCCCGAGGTGGCGAAGGCCACCCAGGCGCGGTGCATGGCGTCGGCCAGCGGCTGGGGGGCGCCGGGCCCGGCCAGTTCCTCGCCGGCGCGCAGGGTGTCGAAGACGAAACCGATCTCCAGCGCGTGGCACGCGCCGAGCCCCATGACGGGTGAGCGCCAGGCGAACTCGTAGACGAACGTCCGGGACGGCCGGGAGTCGGCGAGCCGGTTGAGGGGGCCGCGCAGCAGCAGGTCGGTGGCCATCTCGCCGAGGATCTCCCCGGGTCCGACCCCCGGCCGGGTGGCCCGGTACAGCCGCGCCACCCGCCCCGGGATCCGGAACCTCAGCAGCGCCAGCCGCAGGGTGAGACCGCTGATCCGGTCCACCGTCCCGTCCGGCACGAACCACAGCCGGTACTCCTCCCGGTTGGAGCCCAGCAGCAGGTCGACCTCGGGAGGCGGGGGGTCGGCGGGCACCACGTCGCCGTCGACCACGATGTGGAAGCCGGGCCCGCCGCCGATGGGGTCGGCCCTGCCGACCACCGTGGCCTGCACGTCCAGCAGCCGCTCGCGGTCCACCGCCGCGAACGCCTCGGCCGTGGCCGGCACCCGCAGCGCCCTCGCCATCGATCTCACGATCTTCGCGCCCTCGCCGCGCGGCACCGTGTGCGGCGGGCCGCTCTGCAGGATCGCCCGGTGGAACAGGCCGGCCGCGCGCGGGCTGGTCATCAGGGCCGCGATGGCGATGGCTCCGGCGGACTCCCCGCACACGGTGACGTTGCCCGGGTCTCCGCCGAAGGCGGCGATGTTCTCCCTGACCCAGGTCAGGGCCGCGATCTGGTCGAGCAGGCCGCGGTTGTCTGGCGCGTCGGGGAAGACGCCGAACCCCTCGACCCCGAGCCGGTAGTTGATCGAGACGAGGACCACGCCGTCGCGCGCGAAGGCCCGCCCGTCGTAGAGCGGCAGGCTCGCCGAGCCGTTGCGCATCGAGCCCCCGTGGATCCAGACCATCACCGGCAGCCGGTCCTCACCGGCGGCCGGAGTCCAGACGTTGAGGTTGAGACACTCGTCGCCGGGGATGTCCGGATCGGGGATCAGCCGGTCGAGAGGCGGCCGGTAGGGCCTCTTGGGGGCGGTCGGCCCGTACTCCAGCGCGTCACGCACCCCCTCCCAGGGCTCGACGGGAGCCGGGGCGAGGAAACGGTGGGCGCCGAAGGGCGGGGCGGCGTAGGGAACGCCGAGGAAGGTCGCGATCCCGTCCTGGACGCGGCCCCTGACCTTGCCGTGCCGGGTGGTCGCGATGATGTCCATCTCGGTCCTTTTCGATGGGTGGCCGGCGGGCCGCCCCTGGCCGTGGCGGGGCCGGGGGCGGGCGCGACGGGGATCGGGCGCCGCGGGTCGCGGCGGGAGCGATCTTCCGGGCCGGGTCAGGGAGCGGTGACGGGGATCTGGGTGGCCCGGGCGTTGCGACGGACGTCGGACCAGGTGCGGGTGTCGGCGCAGATGCCGCAACCGGGGCCGAAGAACTGGGTACGGGCCGCCTGGTCGTCCATGAGGTGCAGGCGGAACCAGGCGGTCGTCGGCGCGGCGAACGGCCCGGCCCCGCCCACCACGGTGAAGTGGTCGGCCCCGCGCAACTCGCCGTAGATGGCCGGGATGTGGTCGGCGGCGTTGTAGAAGACCCTCACCAGGGCGGGGAGGACGATGCTGTCGCGCTGGCCGGCCAGCAGGAGCGCCGGGCCGTGTACGGCGTTGATGTTGGCCAGCGGTCCGGGCTGGATGGGCAGGACGGTGTCCACCCGCGGGTCCGCGCCGACGACGACGGCCGCCGCGCCGCCCTGGGAGTGACCGGACGCGCCGACGCGCCCCAGGTCGACGCGGTCGTGGAAGACGCTGCTCGGGTCGGCGTTCCTGCGGGTGAGCAGGTCGATGCCGGCGCGCATGGAGATGCCGAGGTTGGACTGCGGGGTGTTGGCGGCGGCGACGACGAAGCCGTGGCTGGCCCAGTGCAGCAGCAGATCCCGGTAGACGACCGGGAAGGCGAAGGTGCCGTTGCCCCACACGATCACCGGATGGCGGCGGTCGCTCCGTGCGATGTCACGCGGGTAGTACAGGGTGTTCACCGTCCCGATCTCCACGGCGGTGGCGTAGGGGCCGAGGGCGCCGAAGTCGGCGGCCGACGCGGCGCCGGCGGCGGGGGCGGCGGACGCCGAGGCGGCGCCCACGCCGGCCGGGGCGGACAGGACGAGGACGAGGGCGATCGAGGTCAGCGGGACGAGCAGTTTTCTCCACAGCACGGCGAACTCCTGACGCCACGGTGAACCGGAGGTTTCGTCCGGCTCACACCTTGTTTGATCGCACATCCTGAAGGAGGAATCGACGGCCGTCTCTGCGCAATCGCGGCAATCACCGACGCCGGAGTTTGTGTGATGTTCCGACCGCCGCGGGAACGGGCGGGCGACGCCTCCCGCTCACGTTCGACGAGCCGGGACCCGGCCGGGCGGAGGCCGCCGGCGGCGCGGGCCGGCTCGGTGGTGTGGCTGGACGTGGACGGATCAGACGGCTCGGCTACGAGGAGTCGTCCTCCGGTGGTGCCTTGCGGAGGCGCAGGACGAAGCGTGCGCCTCCGGAGGGTGAGGTTCCGACCTGGAGCGTCCCGTCGTGGGCGTGGGCGATGCTACGGGCGATGGCGAGGCCGAGGCCCGTGCCTCCGCGGTCGCGGCTGCGGGCCGCGTCCAGCCGGGCGAACCGTTCGAAGATCCGTCCCCGGTCGGTCTCGGCGATGCCTTCCCCGTCGTCGTCGACGATGACCTCGGCGCCGTCGCCGTTCGCCCGCACCTCGACGACCACCGTCTCCCTGGCGTGCCGCTCGGCGTTGTCCAGCAGGTTGGTGACGGCGCGGCCGATCTGGCTGTGCACGGCGTCGACGGGCACTTCCGGAGCGAGGACGAGCCGCATTTTCCGCGGATCCGCCCGCCGCGAGACCTCCGCCCGTACCAGCGTCGCCAGATCGATCCTTTCCCGAAGGCCGGGCGGGCTGCACTCGATCTTGGCCAGCAGGAGCAGGTCGGTGATGATCGACTGCAGCCGGTCGAGGTCGGACAGCGAGTGCGCGAGCAGATCGTTCAGGTCGGTCTCGCCGGGGTGCAGCTGAGCCTCCTCCAGCTGGGCGCGAAGCCCGGCGAGAGGGGTGCGCAGCTCGTGGGAGGCGTCGGCGGTGAACTGCCGCTGACGTTCCATGGCACCCTCCAGGCGGGCCAGGGTGCGGTTGACGCTGTCGGCCAGCTCGTGGATCTCGTCATCGCCGGGTGATACGGGCACCCGGCGATCGAGGGAGTTCGCGTTGATCTCGTCGAGTTCGGTGCGAACGGCGGTCACCGGCTTGAGGGACACGGTGACGATCCGGTGGCCGATGCAGGTGATGGTGCCGGCGAGCACCGCCATGCCCCCGATGACCGCCGTGGCCAGCCACGGATCGACCAGCGGGGGAACCGTGGGAGAGGCACTGTAGACGACCCACCTCTCTCCCCCCCGATGGGCCCACTGCGCGACCACGAGGTCGCATTCGCCGAGCAGGAAGTCACCGCCGCACACGACGGAGGTGGCGACGTTCATTCCGTCGGGGGTGAACGTCGCCATGGGCGGTTTGCCGTACAGCCGCGGGGTCGAGGCGACGACCCTGCCCTTCGAGTCGACGACCTGCAGGTTGCGGGACCGGCGCTGCGCCAGGGGGTACTCCAGACGGTTCCGCTCTATTTGCACGGCCACGCGGCCGCCGGCAGCGGTGATCTCCTCGATGAGGGAATCGGTGACGAAACGGTTGATCGAGAACATGAGCATCGTCGCCACCAGTGAGCACAGCAGAAGCGCCACCACACCCGTGAACAGAGTGATGCGGGTCGTGATCGAGCTTCGCCGTCCTGTACTCATCCTCCGGTTCCCCCTGGCCAGTGGACCATATAGGCCACCCGGCCCTGTGAGGGGGGTGGGTGCCGGCCTCCAGCGGCGCCCGAGCGGCACCCGGAGGGCCGTCTCCCGCGCCCTCCCGGGCCGTAAACGCTCACCGGGCAGCGGAACGGAGAGCCCGCCTCACCTTCGTCGGGGTGGAGGCGAGCGTGCGGCCGGTCACGCGGGAAGCGGTCGCGGTCGGCTACGAGGGGTGAAGCAGGCTGCTGAAGGGCGCCGGGGCCTCGAAGGGGTCGGCGGGGTCGGCGGGGTCGGGGGGGTCGCGGCGGTCGACCTCGCGGGCGAGTTCGGCGGCCGCTCGATCGACCCGTCTCGCCAGGGGCTCCTCGGTGCCCTCGGCGGCGCCCCAGTCCTCGGGACCGGCGAAGACCCCGGTCGGGACGACCACGGCCCGCAGGTAGGAGAAGAGCGGCCGTAGCCCGTGTTCGAGCACCAGCGAGTGCCTCGCCGTGCCGCCGGTCGCGGCGATCAGCACGGGTTTGCCGATCAGCGCGGTGTCGTCGAGCACGTCGACGAACATCTTGAACAGCCCGTTGTACGACGTGGTGAAGGTCGGCGTCACCGCGATCAACCCGTCGGCGCGGGCGACCTTCTGGAGCACCCGCTCCAGTTCCTCGGACGGATATCCGACGATCAGGTTGTTGACCAGGTCGTGGCCGTGGTCACGTACTTCGATCGTCTCGAGATCCACCTCCGCGCCGAGCCGTTCCAGTTCGCGTCGCGTCGCCTCGGCCAGCCGGTCGGCGAGCAACCGCGTGGACGAGGGCTGCCGCAGGCCGGCGGCCACCACCGCGATGGTGCGCTTCAACGTCCGGCCTCCTTCGCCGCTTTCAGGGAGGCGTGCGTGGGCGCGTCCGGCACGTGCGCGGGCCGGTCGGCGGCGAACTCCTTCCGGAGCACCTGAGCGATCTCCCCGAGCTGTTCGATCTGCTCCAGCACGACCGCGCGCGGCACCCCCAGCGCGTCGACGTTGAAGAGCTGCCGCTGGTAGTCGCCGCCGGCGAACTCCCGGAACTCCATCGTCCGCTCGATCACCTGCTGCGGGCTGCCGACCAGCAGGGCGGTGTCCCGCGCCGTCTCCTCCAGCGACGGCCCGCCGCCGTAGACCGGCGAGGCGTCGTAGTACGGGCGGAACTCGCGGATCGCGTCCTGCGAGTTCTTCCGGACGTACAGCTGGGCGGCGAGACCGACGATCGCCTGGTCCGCCGGGCCGTGGCCGTAGTGCTCGAACCGCCGGCGGTACAGCCCGACCATCTGCCGGACGTGCCGCTTCGGCCAGAGCACGTTGTTGTGGAAGAACCCGTCACCGTAGTACGCGGCCTGTTCGGCGATCTCGGGGCTGCGGATCGAGCCGTGCCAGACGAACGGCGGTACGCCGTCCAGTGGCCGCGGTGTCGAGGTGAATCCCTGCAGCGGCGTACGGAACCGGCCCTCCCAGTCGACGACCTCCTCCTGCCAGAGCCTGCGCAGCAGCGCGTAGTTCTCGACGGCGAGAGCGATCCCGTCCCGGATGTCCTTGCCGAACCAGGGGTAGACCGGCCCGGTGTTGCCCCGGCCCATCATCAGGTCGACCCGGCCGTCGGCCAGGTGCTGCAACATCGCGTAGTCCTCGGCGATCTTCACCGGGTCGTTGGTGGTGATCAGCGTGGTCGAGGTCGACAGGATGATCCGGTTCGTCCGGGCGGCGACGTGGCCCAGGATCGTGGTCGGCGACGAGGGCATGAACGGCGGGTTGTGGTGCTCGCCGATCGCGAAGACGTCGAGCCCGACCTGCTCGGCCAGCTCGGCGTACTCCAGTACCGCCTTGATCCGCTCACGCTCCGTGACGGGGCGGCCGGTGACCGGGTCACCGACCACGTCCCCCACCCCGAAGATCCCGATTTGCATCTTCATCCCCGTCTTTTCGGCATCTGTTATTGATCGATCCCCGGTGCGGCCCCGCTCCCCAGGCGGTACCGGCCGGCCGGGAACACCGCGACTCCCGTCGAGGTGCCTCGGATCACGCCGCCCTGACCGTCGCGAGGGCGTTGCTCCAGGAGACGACCTGGTCGAGCATCGCGTCGACCGACGCGACGTGGTACTCGGCGGGGGCGAACTCGGTGTAGTTCTTGAAGTCCGTCATCAGCGACAGCGCGACCTGGGCGCGCACGGTGGCGACCTTCAGCTCGGCCATCACCAGGCGCAGGTGCTCGACGGCGCGGGCGCCGCCGACGGAGCCGTAGCTGACGAAGCCGGCCGCCTTGTCGTTCCACTCCGCGAACAGGAAGTCGATGGCGTTCTTCAGCGCGCCGGAGGTGGAGTGGTTGTACTCGGGCGTGACGAAGACGAAACCGTCGAACGACGCGATCTTCTCCGCCCAGGCCAGCGTGTGCGGCCTGCTGTAGCGACCGGCCGCCGGCGGGAGCTCCTCGTCCAGGTGCGGCAGCTTGAAATCGGCGATGTCGACCAGCTCGAACTCGGCGTCACCGCGCCGTCCGGCGATGTCGAGCACCCACCTGGCCACGGCCTCGCCGACACGGCCAGGACGGGTGCTTCCGATGATGATCGCGATCTTGGGCATGAGGTCCTCTCAGAGGTTGCGCGCGGGCGTCCCGCACCGGCGACGGAGATTCCGCGCCGGCTCTGAGCCTGGTACCTCGGCGTGCATTTTTTGTTCACGTTTTGTGCAGGGGCGGCCGCCCCCTCCCCGCAGGCGGAACCCGCCTACCCGGCTTGACGGCGGCCGGGCTCTCCCAGGCCCGCCCGACCGATCATGTCGGCCAGCCACCGTGCCGGCGCCTCGCCGATCCCGGCGACCTGCGCGGCGGTCTCCCGCAGGTTCTCCCACTCGTCCCGCATCCAGGCCCGGGCCGTCCCGGCACCGTCGAACTCCAGCCCGGCCTCTCCCCCGGCCTCTTCGGGGGCGAGGCCGGGGGAGAGGCCGGGGACGAGGCCGGGGTCGGTGGCCAGCAGGGCGTTGCGCAGCGTGGCCGCGTAGAACCGCGTCAGTCTGGCCAGCGCGGCGTGGCAGGCGGCCTCGCCCTCCTCGAGCAACGCCCGGGAGCGGGCGTACTTGCGAATCGGGTTGTGGAAGCGGTAGCGCTCGCCGGCGGTCTCCACGAGGTGAACATCGGCGAGCGACTCCAGCAGGCTCTCGGTCTTGTGCGGCGCCAGATCGAGCACGGCCGTCGCCGCGCTCAGCGAGAAGTCGGCCGCCTGTGGCACGGCCAGGAGCCGGAGCGCCCGGACCTGGTTCCTGGGCAGGGCGCGCACCGCGGACTCGTACCTGCCCTCGATCGCCCCGCACTCCTCGAACCCCCACTCCGGGTGGTGACCGCGGACACCCAGCCTTCTCACCGCGGTCGCCAGGCTCCAGTCCGGCCGCGACGCCAGGCGGGCCCCGACCGTGTGGACCACCTGCGGCAGTCCCGCGGTGAACTCGTACAGGCGACGGGCCTCGCCGGGTTCCGCCCGGATCCGTGCCGCGCCCAGCATCCGCTCCAGCAACGCGCGTGCCTCCGGCTCCGAGAACGGGTCGAGCTTGGTCCAGCGCGCGTGGGACAGCCCGAACAGCCACCGCTGGGCGGTGATGACGACCGCCGCCCCGCCTGCGCCGGGCAGGAGCGGCCGCACCTGGTCCGCGTCGCGCGCGTCGTCCAGCACCACCAGCGACCGGCGGCCGATGGTCAGCGACCGCCAGAGCGCGGCACGCTCACCGGAGGACTCCGGGGGTGCCTCGACCCCGGCCGCGCGCAGCAGGACCGCGAGAGGGTCCCCCGACGCGCCCAGGTCGACGAAGAACTGGCCGTCCGGGAACTCGCCGGCCAGCCTGTGCCCGAGGTGGACCGCCAAAGTGGTCTTGCCGATGCCGGGAAGCCCGGCGATACCGATCACCGGCACCTGCGTGTCGGAAGCCTCCAGCATCCCGGCCAGCCGGCGCACCTCGCCGGACCTTCCGGTGAACTCCGGCAGGTCCGGCGGCAGTGATCTGGAAGTCTCGACCGCCCCGGCCCCGGCGTGCCGTGATCCGGCCACCGCCGGCCCGTCCCGCCTCGGGGTGTCCAGCGAGGGGTCCGAAGCCAGGATGCGCCGCTGCATCTCCCGCAGCCCCGGCCCCGGATCGAGGCCCAGCTCGTCGGCCAGCAACCGCTGCGTCTCCTGGAACAGCGCGAGCGCGTCCGCCTTCCGCCCCGACCGGTACAACGCCAGCATGAGCAGTTCGCGGGGCCGTTCCCGCAGGGGCTGTTCGACCACCATCGACGCCAGCGAGGGCCCGGCCTCGGCGTGCCGGCCCAGCCGGAGGTCGGCGGCGGCCAGGTCCTCGATCGCCGCGAACCGGAGTTCGATCAGCCGGGTGCGCTCGTTCTCGAGGTACCCGCCCGGTACGCCGGCCAGCGGGGTGCCCTTCCAGAGCCCGAGGGCGGCGCGCAGCTCGGTCGCCTCGGTCTCGTGGTCACCGATCCGCCGGGCGTCGTAGGCGGCCCTGATCCGCCGCTGGAAGTCGGCGAGATCGAGGGTCCCGGCCGTCACCGGCAACGCGTAGCCACCGGCCACGGACTCGATCACCACGGCCGTCGAACCGTCTTCCAGGACCCTGCGAAGCCGCGAGACATAGGACCGGATCATCCCCGCCGCGGCGGACGGCGGCTCCTCACCCCAGATCGCCGAGATCAACTGGTCCTGCGACGTCACCGCGCCCTCGCGCAGCAGCAGGACGCCGAGGAGCGCACGCTGCTGAGGGGCGCCGAGGCCGATCTCGACCTCCCCGCGCCACGCCCTGACCGGTCCGAGCAGCTCCCAGCGCAGACCTTCGGTCACCGCGGGCTCATCTTGCAAACCACCTGAGCGATGAACTCGGTACGTGGACACGCCGCCTCCCGTGAGTCCGCATGCGAATAGTGATGACGCCGCCGCACCCCGGCGGCACACAGCCCCATAGAACGCCCTGGCCTGCGCTTATCATCCGCCCGCCCGCCGGTGGACGCGAAATGCCGGAGCGGGCGGGGTGCGGAAGCTCCCGCGAGACCGCCGGGAAACCCTACGGGATCGACGAACACCACGAGACGGACGAGGCAGGAGGTCACCTCGCGGCGATTCGTCGGCGCGGGAACGACGAGTGAGCTCCGTCACGTCAAAGATCACATGGAGGTCGTCCCCCACAGGATCAGAATCGCGATCGTTCTGATCCTTTCTCCGGCCCTGACCGGAACCGTGATGGTACTCATCGCGCTGCTCGCCTACGCGCAGAGCTCGCTCACCCTGCCGTACTACGAGGACCCGAGCGAGATCTCGGCGGCGATGTGGCGCTCCGCGGCGAGCCTATCCGGCATGAGCTTCCGTGACCGGCTACTCGGGCTCGGCGTGTTCGCCGCGGTGACCACCGCCGCTTTCGGCGTGATCGCGTTGAAGGTACGGCGCGGCGCACGCCGGCCCACGCTCCTCCTCGCGGTGGCCGCCGGACTGACCGCCGTTTACGTGGCCGCGCTCTGGCCGGTCCACCTCGAGCAGTTGTCCACCCACATGGTCGTGACCGGCAGGGGGGAATCGCCGCACATCGTCAATCTGCGTCAGCCCGGCTGGTACTCCCCTCTCCGTGGCGTCCTGCTCGTGGTCGCCGCGGTCGCGCAGGTGCAGGGTCTCCTTCTGCTGACCGACGGTCACGGAGTGTCATGGTTGCCCACGCCGAACACCTCGCGATCCCGGCCGTCCCCGTCGTGGTGGGCGGCCTGATCCTGCTGTTCGGCCACGGGCGCGCACGGATATGGGCCGGCCTGGTGGCCGGGGTCCTCGGACTGCCCTACGCGCTGGCCCTGCTGGAGTCCGCCCTGCATTACAGCGACACGAGCCTTTTCCACAATTACGTGGCCACCGAGGTCGAAGCACCCTGGTGGAACCGGCACGCGATATCGACCGCGGGCACCGCTGTTTTCCTCCTGCACGTGGCGAGCCTGGCCCTCCTCTTCCGGGACCCCGTCCTCCGGGACGAACAACGTGGTCCTGCCTCCAGGTGACGCCCGGGAAGGCCGCGGCGCGCCTCTCGGGCGGCACTCGCCGTACGGGATCGGCCCGGCGGTACCGGCCGCCTTACTTCCCCCGCCACTGCGGGTTCGAGCTTGAGTAAACACCGTGGGCGCTGTTAGCTTCACCCGGTGGACGACATGGCGGCACGAACGGAGACGATCGAGGACTTCGCGGCGGCTCTGCGAGAACTTCGCAAATCGGTCGGCAACCCACCTTTTCGGGAGATGTCTGGCCGGTCGGGGGCGATATCGCACACGACGTTGCACGAAGCCACGAAGGGGAACCGGCTTCCGAGCTGGGAGACCACCGTCGAGTTCGCCAAGGCGTGCGGCGCGGACCCGGCCGCGTACCGCGAACGCTGGGAGAGGGCGAACCTGGCGGTCAGATCGGCGAGCGCCGGAGATCCCTCAGTCCGCGCGGGCACCTCGGTGGCCGTCCCGCCCGGTGGACTCGGGGCCTCCGCCCCGGACCCCGCGGGAAGCCGCACCGTGCACGTCGCCATCGGGTCGCAGGCGCCACGGCCGGCTGATGAGACCTCGGCACCCGCGCCGCCGCCACCGCCCGGCGAGATCAGGGGCGACCTCCGGCTGACCCACCCCGCGCCGGAGGGCCGAGGGCGATTCCGGCTGACCCACCTGGCCGCGGCCGCGCTCGCGGCGGCGGCCGTCGGTATGGGGACGGCGGTCCTGATCACGGCCACCGTCAATCGCGGCTCCGGGACCGACGGGCACAGCCCGAACCCGTCCGGCAGCCCGTCCAGCAGCCCGTCGAAGGACTCGCCGTCGGCGGCCGACTGCCCGGTGAGCCCGACCAACCCGCCGTGGGGCCCGCCCGCGCACAAGGGTGATTCGGCGGTGTTCGTCGGGGACATCACGCTCCCCGACTGCACGCGCGTCGACCCCGGCCAGACCACGACCAAGGTGTGGCGGCTCAAGAACGCCGGGACCGTGCCCTGGAAGGGATATTCACTGCATCGTCTCGACCCCCAGCGACCCGACGAATGCCGGACCGTCTCCGACGTACCGATCAAGGACACGCGCCCCGGGAGGATGGTCGACATCCGGACCGACATCACCGCGCCGAAGAACCCGGGCTTCTGCTATGTGCGGTTCAAGATGATGGACGGCTCGGGACGGGTCGCGTTCCCCGGAGGCCGGCCGCTCAACTTCCAGGTCATCGTCGACTGACGCCCGCCTCCCCGCCGTGCGTCGCACGGCGGGGAGGCGGGGGCGTCCTCCTCCTCATCGAAGATCGCGGTGCGTCATCGGATGTTGTAGCCCTGGGAGTTCCAGAACGAGTGCGGGTTCGGGTTGCTCAGCGTCGGGTCGTCGACGCTCTTGGCGGCGCGCGTCTGCCGTCCGGGGCGCATCTCGACGTGGGTGTGTGCGGATGAACTGCTCGACACCCCGCGCCACGCCTCGTCGGCGATGAGCTGGCCTCGCGAGATCTGCTGGCCCACGCGCAGGGAGGACTTCGGGGCGGAGTGCAGGTAGATGATCGTCTTGTTCAGCGAGGCGTTGTAGACGGCGATCGTGGAGAGCCCCGAGCGGCCGTTGCTCCCGCGCGCGAGGTTGATGATCTGGCCGCTCACCAGGGCATGGACATCCGCGCCCACCCCGCGGGCGAAGTCGATGCCCTCATGCCGGCCGGGCGTGTTCTTGTAGCCGTCGAAGCCGCTGCTGATGTGGCCGCCGCCGGCCTTGTACAGCGCGTACGTCATGTTGACGCGCGTCGACGACGGCGGCGGCGTGGAGCCCAGGAACTGGTGCGAGGCGTTCTGGTTCTTGAGGGTGGGGCTCAGGTTGCCCCT
>NZ_JBRIQO010000046.1:0-54489 GCF_052983175.1 Streptosporangium sp. G12
GCGACCGTGGCCGCGGCGGCGGTGCCGGTGGAGGTGTCGGCGGAGGCGGCGGGGGCCGCGGCGATGCCGGCCAGCAGGGAACCGGCCAGGGCCGCTCCGGCGAGAAGGGCGCGCGTGGTGCTCATCGTCATGCTCCTGTGCGGGTGGTGGAGGGGTTGTGCCGTTCGGACACCACGGACACTAGAAACAGTCGACGCTTCCTTCTGCGCAGGAATGCACACTCGCGGCCGAAGGTGCACTATTACGGATTTAAGACCTTCCGTAGTCGATGGTCCCGTGCAACCCCTCTGCGCGATGTGCCGGCAGGGCCCTGCGCCGCCCCCCGCCCTCGGAGGGGCCGCGACACCACCGGGTGCCGCATCACCCGGATCGAGGAACGGCGTGGGCCTGCCTTCCGCCTCGACAAGTCCCCGGAACCACCTGGCCGGGCCTAACCTGCGGGACGCCGTCCTGGGGATGGACCCGGAATTTCCGGCACACCCGAAGACCCGAACTCAGTACACCGTTTCAGTTTCCCCAGCCAAGGAGCCAGACCTGGCCGTCGGCGCCGTAGCGGTTCTTCTGCCACGGGTATATCCGGGCGGAGCACACGCCCGTGAAACGGTTGTAGGCCGCGCAGAAACGCCATCTGTCGGTGACGTCCCAGGCGCTCCAGCCGACCCCGTAGGCCTGGATGTTCTGGCAGCCCTCGTAGATGTAGGTGGGAAGGCTCGTGCTCCCGGTGCAGCCGGCCGAGGTGTACGTGACCTGGAAGCCGTCGCCGCACCAGGTGTGGTCGGCGCTTCCCTGGAGAGCGGGGTATCCGTATGTCGTCGTGAGATACCAGCAGCCCGTCGCGAGATCGGCGGAACCGGCGGTTCCCGTCCGCTTCGCGGGAGTAAGAAGATTGTTGGTGAATTTGTCCTGGGATGTGTCGATAATACGGGGAACCGTTTCCTTCTGGCGGGACATGTCGATGTATTCATCGAGCCCCTGTTCCCGGATCTCGGCTGCCGTCAGGGCGCGTACGGTGGGCCTGGGGGGCGGTGCCACCTCCCCGGGCTGAGGTGCGGGTTCCCACGACCGGGGGGTGACCTCCCAGGGCTGGGGCGCGGCTTCCGCGGGCTGGGGTGCGGGCGGGTTGTCCGGAATGCCCGGCGGCACGGGAGAGAAGGCCCCGAGGCTCAGGACGGCCGCCACCGCGAAGGCGCAGTTGACCGTGACTCGGGCGAATCGTCGCTTCAATGGCATACGGCATGCTCCTTTTATCAAAAAAGCGCGCCGTGGACGGAGTTCGTCGATATCTCCGTCGGCGGCGCGATCTTGATGGCGTGAAAAATATATACGCCCTCCTTTGAGAGGGGATCGAATTCCGTTTCCGGCAGGGTAAACGAAAATTTCCTCGCCCTGTCATCGGAAGGTGTTGAGCGTCTTCTCCGGTCCGCGAGGCCGGTCTGCGGGATGGTCTCCGGGACGGTTTCCAGGTGATCTAGTCTGTTCGCCGTCAACCGCACCTCCGTCCCGCGGCCCGCGCGCCACGGGCCGGAGAGCGTGCCGAGACCTCGCCCACACGACGGAGCGAACGGAACGAATGTGGACCTTCTAACGACTCTGACGCTCGTGATCGGTGTGCTGGTCCTGGTGACCGCGTTCACGGTGGCCGCGCGGCGCCTGCTCGACCTGCGGTTCGGGATCGTCCGCACGCTGCTGGCCGGAACGTTCGTGCTTCTGATCGCCGGGCCGCTCATGAAGGCGTTCGCGGGGACGGTGGCCCCGGACGATCCCGGTGTCACCCCGATCTGGTTCTTCATCCTCGCCGTGGTCAGCGCCCTGCTCGCCGGGATGGTACCCCTGGTGATCGCCGAGGCCCTGATACCGTCCGGATCGCTGCCGGGACCGCTGGAACTGGCGGGAAGGCTGCGCCGTCACCTGATCCGTTCGCGCCGCTACCTCCGGATCACGCGAATCCTCGTACGACACGGTCTCGGACCGTACCTGCGCGGCCGGGACCCCGACCTCGGCGCGCCCTCCAGCAGGGCCCGGCTGGCCAGGTCGCTGCGTGAGGCCCTCGACGACGGCGGGGTCACGTTCGTGAAACTGGGCCAGATCCTGTCCACCCGGAGCGACCTGCTGGCGGTGGAGTTCGTCGAGGAGCTGCGCCTGCTGCAGGACGGCGCGGCCTCGGCGCCGTGGACGGAGATCGAGCCGGTGCTCGTGGCCGAGCTGGGCGGGCCCGTGGAGGAGACGTTCGCCGATTTCGACCGCGAACCGCTCGCCGCCGCCTCGATCGCGCAGGTCTACCGCGCCAGGCTGCGGACGGGCGAGGAGGTGGTGGTCAAGGTCCAGCGCCCGGGAATCGCCACCGTGGTCGAGCAGGATCTCGACATCATCGACCGCCTCGCCCGCTCGCTCGAACGACGTACCCGCTGGGGGCGCGCGTTCGGCGTCGCCGCCCTGTCCAGAGGATTCGCCGACGCGCTGCGGGAGGAACTCGACTTCCGGATCGAGGCCGGGAACATGGCCGCCGTGGCGGCCGTCTCCGCGGGCGAGCCGGTGCACGTGCCGGTGCCGTACCCGAAGCAGTCCGGACGGCGGGTGCTCGTCATGGAATGGCTGGACGGCACCCCGCTGGGGTCCGCCGCGCCCGGCGGGCAGGCCGGGCAGGAACTCGCCAGGACCCTGCTCGACACGTTGCTGCGCCAGATCATGCTGCACGGGGTGTTCCACGCCGATCCGCACCCGGGCAACCTCATGCTCCTCGCCGACGGGCGCCTGGCGCTGCTCGACTTCGGCTCGGTGGGGCGGCTCGACGGCTCGCTGCGCGACTCGCTGGGGCGCCTGCTCGGCGCGATGGACCGGGGGGACCCGCTCGGGGTGAGCGACGCCCTGCTGGAGGTGGTGCCGCGGCCGGACGAGATCGACGAGCGCGAGCTGGAACGCGAGCTCGGCCGGTTCATGGCCCGGCACCTGCTCGCCGGTACCGCCCCGGACGCGCGGATGTTCGGCCGGCTCTTCCGGATCGTCTCCTCGCACGGCCTGTCCCTCCCGCCCGAGGTGGCCGCGGTGTTCCGGGCCCTGGCGACGATCGAGGGCACGCTCGCCCGGCTCGCCCCCGGGTTCGACATCGTCACCGAGGCACGCGCGTTCTCGCTCCGTCACCTCACCGAACGCCCCGACCACCGGCGGGTACGGGACGAGGTCACCCGGGAGGTGCTCGGCCTGCTTCCCATGGTGCGCCGCCTGCCCCGCCGGATCGAGCGGATCGCCGACGCGGCCGAGCACGGCCGCTTCAGCCTGAACGTGCGCCTCTTCTCCGACGAGCGCGACCGGCGGCACGTCACCGGGATGCTCCACCAGGTGCTGCTCACCGTGCTGGCGGCCACCACGGGTCTCATGGCCGCGCTGCTGCTCGGGGCCGACACCGGCCCGCGCGTCACCCCTGGGGTCGGGCTGCACCAGCTCGTCGGCTACAACCTCCTGCTCGTCAGCGCCATCCTGGGGTTGCGGGTACTGGTGGTCATCTTCCGAAGGAACGGGTGAACGACCTGCCGCTTCTCGCGATCGTTGGAACCGGTGGGGGAATCGGAGTAGGAAGGGACCTATGACCACCGAGCAGACGTTCGTCATCGTCGGAGCGGGCCTGGCGGGTGCCAAGGCGGCGGAGTCCCTGCGCGACGAGGGCTTCGAGGGCGGGATCACGCTGATCGGCGCCGAGACCGAGCCCCCCTACGAGAGACCTCCGCTCTCCAAGAGCTATCTGCTCGGCAAGGAGGAGAAGGCGAAGCTCTATGTCCACGACGAGGGCTGGTACGCCGGAAACTCCGTGGAGCGGCTGCTCGGGCGCCGCGCGACGGACCTCGACCGGGCCACGCGCCACGTGGAACTCGACGACGGGCGGCGCGTCCGGTACGACAAGCTGCTGCTCGTCCCCGGCTCCTCCCCGCGCCGCCTCGACGTACCCGGCGCCGACCTGGACGGCGTGCACTACCTGCGCAGCCTCGGCGACTCGGAGCGGCTGCGCGAGGCCGTCCGCGGCGGCGGCAGGAGGGTGGTCGTCGTCGGCGCGGGCTGGATCGGGCTGGAGACCGCCGCGGCCGCCAGGGAGTACGGCTGCGAGGTGACCGTCGTCGAGCCGAGGGCGGTGCCGCTGCACGCCGCGCTCGGCCCCGAGCTGGGTGCCTTCTTCGCCGACGTGCACCGGCGCCACGGCGTCGACGTACGGCTCGGCCGCGAGGTGACCGGGATCCTCGGCCCCGGGCACGTCCGCGCGGTCGCCACCCACGACGGCGAGGAGATCCCGGCCGACATCGTGATCGTCGGCGTCGGAGTGAGCCCCAACACCGAACTCGCCGAGCGGGCGGGCCTGGCCGTGGACAACGGGATCCTCGTCGACGAGTCCCTCCGCACCGCCGACCCCGACGTCTACGCCGCCGGTGACGTGGCCAACGCGTTCAACCCCCTGTACGGCACCCGCATCCGCGTCGAGCACTGGGCCAACGCCCTCAACGGGGGAGCGGCCGCGGCCAAGGCCATGCTCGGCCGGAAGGTGGTCTACGACAGGCCGCCGTACTTCTTCACCGACCAGTACGACGTCGGCATGGAGTTCTCCGGCTGGTTCGCGCCCGGGGGGTACGACTCCGTGGTCATCCGGGGAGACCTGGAGTCGGAGGCCTTCCACGCCTTCTGGCTCTCCGGCGGACGTGTCGTGGCGGGCATGCACGTCAACCAGTGGGACGAGGGCATCTCACCGGCGCAGGAGCTGATCCGCGGCGGCGCGACCGTCGCCCCGGACCGGCTCACCGACCTCTCCGTACCGCTGGCCGACCTCGCGAAGAGCTGACCCGCTCCCGCCGTCCCCTCGCTCTCGCCCCTCCGCGGGAAGCCGCTTCCTCCGCGGGAAGCCGGTCCCCTCCCGGCTTCCCGCTCTCACCCCTCCCATGAACCGGAGCGGCTACCACGCCCGTCCACGGGTAAAAAGCCCTTGGGGGAGGGTGGCGAGACGAAGGCGAGGAGACTGGCATGACCGACACGGCCCCCACCGGCAAGTTGACCATAGAGACACACGGCCGCCGGGAGGCGCTCGCGCTGGCCGGGACGATCTGCGATCTCTACGAGGCGGTGTTCTCGCTGCCCCCGTTCGACGGGAACGCCGCGGAGTTCGCCAACCAGCGCTCCTATTTCCCCCGGCTGGTCGACCGGCCGGGCTTCCGGCTGACCACCGCGCGGTCCGGGGCGGAGTTCGTCGGGTTCGGGTACGGACACCTGCTGCCGGCCGACACCCGCTGGTGGAGCTCGCTGGCCGACCCGGTCGGCGAGGAGTTCGCGGCCGAGACCGGGAGCAGGACGTTCGTCGTCGTCGACTACGGGGTGCTGCCCGACTGGCGAGGCGCCGGAATCGGGCACCGGATCCACGACGAGCTGCTGTCGGGATCCGGGGCCGAGCGGGCCACGCTCTCGGTGCAGCCCAAGGCCGCGCGGACCCGGGAGGTCTACCGGAGGTGGGGATGGCGGAAGGTGTCCGAAAAGCTGATGGACCCGCCGATCCCCGCCCCGGTCTTCGAGATCCTGGTGCTTGAGGAGATGCCCGGGGCGCGCTGATCGACCGCGGCGGGCCGCGAGGCCGTCAGGCGATGAGCTGGAAGGTGTGCAGCTTCTCGTCCAGGGCGGCGACCTGGCGGGTCCTCGCCCACGGATTCAGCGCCTCGCGGACCTCCACCACCGAGCGGGCCAGCCGCGGCGAGGTGTTCTTGCAGGTGAGGCGGGCGGCCTCGCCGATCTGCTCGCACGCCTCGTCGATGGCGCGCAGCCGCAGGTGCCCGCGCGCCAGATCCAGGCGGCTGAACGCCATGTTGCGGACGAACGCCGGATCGATCCGGGCCAGGGACCGCGCGGCCATCTCGACGGCGGTCTGGGCGTCGCCCATGTCCAGCAGGCACTTGGTCCTGGTCGACAGATACTGCCCGTCGCCGTAGAAGTAGAGAAGCTTGGCCCCCACGTCGCCCTCGCCCGCGTGGCCCAGCTCGCGGCGGGCCTGGTCGAGGCTGGTCATGCACCGGGCGTGGTCCTTGTGACGGTCGTTCTTGGCCGAGCGGCGCAACACCGCCGAGTAGGCGCGGGCCCCCACGTCGCACGCGTACGACACCAGCAGCTTGCTGTTGGCGCGATGCCCCCAGGCCAGCGCCCCCAGCGCGTGCTCGACGCCCTGGCGGGGGTCACCCCGCCAGGTCGCCAGCTGTGACCAGTTGGCCAGGACGAAGCTGTTCATCGCGTCGTCGTCGGCCTGGTGCGCGGCCACCTTGGCCTGCTCGTAGTAGTGGTTCGCCCCGTTGAAGTCGTTGAGGTTGAACAGCACCCAGGCGGTGAACCGGCAGATGTTGGCCAGCAGCGACAGCAACCGCTCGCGCACCTCGTCGTTCGACGCGGACGGGATGAGCGACCGCACCAGGTGGTGCTGGGCGAGCACGGTCCCCAGCACCGCCTGGGGGCCGAGGGTGTCCTCCTGCCGCATGCAGTGGTGCAGCACCGCGTCGATGTGGTCGACGGTGGCCTCGTCCACCCGGGACGGTTCTGCGGCGATCAGGGCGAGCCGGTCGAGCTCGTCGTCGTTGAGCCGGGCCAGCAGCGGAGAGGCCGCCGCCGCGGCGGCTGCGGCCCTGATCAGGGCCAGGACGTCGCGCCGTTTCATGGTCGCCGCCCACTGGGCGAGCGCCCGCACCAGGGCGTCGTACTCCTCGTCGCGCGAGGTTCCGAACGGCACGGGTCCCGTGGGCAGGGTGGGCAGGGCGGCCAGCACTCCCCGGATGTCCTCGGGGCCGAGACTGCCCGCCGCCCCGGCCGCCACCAGCGCACGCCCCCGGGACCGGACGGCCGGTGTGTTGTGCTCGTCGGCATCGCGGTGGTCTTCACCGTCGACCAGGTCGGCGGTGCGGCACTGGTAGATGCGGGCCAGCCGGTTGAGCCCGGCGATCGGCGGCTCGTTGCCGGTGGGGCCGGGCCACGCTTCCCACGACCCGAGTTTTCGGGTCGTCAGTGGCTCGTTCGGCCAGTACTCGTTCCATAGATGGCAGACCTTGGCTTGTGTCAGGCGATGCGCCTCACGGAAGCCCTGGCGGGAGTTCAGGCGCCAGCGTCGCTTGAACTCAGCGGCGACCTCGGCCCACGTGAAACCACGCTCGCGAAGCTCAGCGCTGAAGGCGTCCATCTGCTGCTTGACGCTGCGCGGTGCACGTGGCATCGGCTCGGCCCCTCCCGGCGGGTTCTCCGGCGGCGATTCTTCGGGCTGAACGTTACTGGCCGCTCACGTTCGGTGACGGTCGAGTGCAGAAACCGGCGATCAGATCACCGCTCTCTGCAATGCCGTCGCTCTGAGGCTCGATGTGACCTCTGAGAGTGACGAACAGACTCGGTGTCGTCGCCTGTTTCCAGCACGCTCCGTACAGCAGGGTTGAGACAACGCCGGAGCCGTCGGATTCGTGTGGTCTCAGCGCTCGGGCGGGGGCGTCCCCATTCTGCGCCGGGGACGCGCGACCGAACCTTCGTTGAACTTCCCTGGAGCCATCAATGACCGTGCTCCCCGTCGAACGGCCGGGACCGATGCACTCACCGTTTCACCCTGATCCGGACACCGCCGACCACCTGCCCCTGGACGCGAACGAGCTGTGGCTGGCGGCGCAGCCGGCCGCGGCCTCCCAGGCGCGCGACTTCACGCGCGCACGACTGCTGGCGTGGGGCCTGGAAGAACTGTCCGACCTCTGTGTCCTGGTCGTCTCCGAGATGACCACCAACGCCATCAAGGCCACCGCCACCCCGCCCGTCCCGTACGGCTACACCTGCCCGTCCGCCTCCGGCGGCCACCCGCACACCGTCGCCTGCCCGTCCGCCTGCGCTCGCGCGCGGACCGCCGACCCGGACCCGATCCTCCTGCGGCTCCGTCTCACCACCGCGGGCCTGTTCGCGGAGGTCTGGGACAGCTGCGACGGCTCGCCCGAGGTCACCGACGCCGGGGAGGACGACGAGAGCGGCCGGGGCCTGCGGCTCGTCGGCATGTGCACCGACGAGTGGGGCCACTACCGGTCACCGAACGGGGGAAAGGTCGTCTTCGGCCGCTGGGTCCTGCCGTCCGCCTGGCACATTCCGAACGTGCTGCCCCCGCGGCCGTACGCGTACTCCCGGGCTCACGCGACGCGAGGGTGATCCCTCACCCGCGCGGAGTGTACGCGGGGCACGCCGTCCGGTCCACGTCCGTGTCCGGCCACCGGCGGCGCAGCGCCTGTGCCGCCCTGCGGGCCCATCCGGCCAGGTGGGGCAGGGCGCGGTGGTTCTCGGCGGCCCACGCCGCGGCGTCCAGGGTGAAGACCAGCTGGAGCCGGCTGTTCTCGCCCGGCACCCGGGCGTCGAGCGTCGGGAACCGGGTGAGGCGGCGGGCGGCCCAGGTCAGGCACGCCGCGGCCAGGCCGAAGCCGAACAGGCGGTCGTCGTCCGCCTCCGGTACGCCCCGGGCCAGCGCGCGGCGGTAACCGGCCTCCAGGCCGGTCGCGACCGGGTCGGACACCGTCAGCCACGCCGGGCCCGGCACGTACAGGCACACGGCCGAGGTCAGGGTGTGCCGGTAGCCGGCGAACTCGAAGTCGATGAGCCGCCCGTCGCCGTCCGCCGTGAGGAAGTTGTTCGCCTCGGCGTCCCCGTTGGTCAACGCCAGGAAAGGGCCCGGATCGGCGAGTTCCGCCAGTACCCGCGCCAGTTCGGTCTCGGCCCGGCTCGGCAGCGCGACCCCGAACCCCGCGGCGTGCTCCACGGCCCGCCGCCACGCGTCGGTGTCCGAGCACGCGAGGTCGACAACCACGGCCGGTCGTCTCGCGAGGTAGAGCTCCGCGTGCCCGGCCGTGGCCGCGCCCAGCTCGCCCAGCGCCCGCGCGAAGGCCGCCAGTCCCGCCGGTGGGGGCACCGCGCCGTCGCGGCGCAGCACCCGGTCCAGCGGCGTGCGGGGAGCGAGGTCCTCCAGGACCAGGAGCGACGCCGCCATGTCGTCGGCCAGCACCCTGGGGGCGAGGTCGAGCCCGAGGTCCTCGGAGAGGAAGCGCAGCGCGGCCCGCTCGGTCACCACCTGTCTCGCGTCCGTGCGTGATCTGGACGGATGGACGCGCAGCCACTTCACGATCACCGACGCGGGCGGCCCCGGGTTCGGCCCGGCCGGGCGCGCGGATGGTTCGTGATCCGGCCCGGCCGGGTGCGTGGGCGGCCCGGCCTCCGGCCTGGCCGCGTACGCGGGCGTCTCGGCCTCCGGTCCGGCCAGGTGTGCGCGCAGGACCGCCCACGGGGCCAGGTGCTCCACGCGGTCCAGCACCACCGGCGCGCCGAACGCCTTCGTCAGCAGCGCCTCCAGGCCGGACCGATCGGGCAGCGGAAAGCTCGGCGCGGGAGGACCCGCGGGGGGCGTCGGCATCCTGGCAGGGTGCCAGCCGGGGGCGCGGCCTTCAACCGGTTTCCCGCCCCGGCCGGTTCGGGGTGCCGAGGCCGGCGTCGTGCCCTCGACGGGTTTCGTCTTTCACCGGCCGACGCCGACGTCTCAGGCTCCGAATTCGGCGGCCGGGATCGGGACGACCACGTGGATGGCCAGATTGTCGCCGGTGCCGGTGCCGGTGTCCGTCCCGATCCCCGTGTCGCCGTCATCACCGCGGAGGGTGTAGCGGTAGTACCCCTCCGCTCGCGTGACGCCCTCGGCATCGAGATACTCCCAGCGCACCTTGACGTCGACGAGCCGTTCGGTGATCCGGGTCGTCTCGCCGATCGTCGGGCGTATCTCGGTGAGCCCCTGGGCCCGGTAGCGTTCGGCGGCTCCGGCGAAGGCGTTCTTCACGTCGGACGCCTCTGCGACGGCCTGCGCGCTCTCGTCGCCGAGGATCAGGGAGGGATACCCGTAACAGGCGGCGATACCGTCGAGGTCTCCCGCGGTGAGAGCGTCGGCGTACCGGAAGAGGAAGGCTTTGATCTCCATGGCTCGACCCTAGGCTGGAGTGACCGACACGCCCGTGTCGGTCATGGCGAGAGGATTCCCCGATGCCGGCGGCGCGGAACCACTCCGCCGAGTCGATGGACCAGCATCTGGTCCTGCGCCGGGTGGAACGCCAGCACGCGCTCATCGAGGCACTACGGGCCCGTGCCCCGCGTGCCACCACGGGTCACCTGCTCGCCGAGCGGCTCGGCGTGGCCGTACGCACGATCGAACGTGACATCGCCCGGCTACGGGACGCCGGTGTGCCCATCACCGTGCGGTCCGGACCCGGCGGTGGCTACCGTCTTGACACGTCCTCCAGCCTCGCCCCGCTGTCCCTCACCCCCGGCGAGGCCGCCGCGCTGGTGGTCGCCCTGGCCGCCGTCGGCCCGTACGCCTCCGCCAGCGCCCGCTCCGCGATGGACAAACTCCTCGCGGCACTCCGCGCCGCCGAAACGCCCTAGGTGACGACGTGTTTTCCGAGCCGCCGACCCGTGGGTTTTCCCGGCCGGGCCGGACCAGGGTTTTCCCGTCCGGCGCACGATGGGCAGAATGCCGGGATGGATGCGATCCTGCGGGCCGCGAGCGAAGTGGTGGGCGTCGAGCTGTCCGATCCGGTGGACCTCGGAGGCAGTCCGCGTAGCGTCGTCCTGCGCTGCCGGACGGCTTCGGGCGGCAGTGTCGTCGTCAAGAAGTACGGCACCGACTCCGAGGGCCTGCGCGCCTTCACCGGGGAGGCGGCCGGGCTCTCGCTGGGGCTGGCCGGTCCCGGGCTGCTGGGTGTGGACGACTCGGTCCCGCTGCTGGTGATGGAGGACCTCGGGACGGCGCCGACCCTGGCGGACGTGCTGCTCGGCGACGATCCGCGGGCCGCCCTGGACGGCCTGTCGGCCTGGGCGCGCGGGCTCGGGCGGCTGTCCGCCGCGTCGGTGCACCGGCGCGCCGATCTGACCTCCCTGTCGGCCCGGTACGGCAGGGGCGTGCCGTCCTGGGACGAGGAGCCGTGGACCGTACGGTACGCGGCCGGGTTCCCCTCGGCGCTCGCCGGGATCGGGGTCGAGGCGCCGCCGGAGCTGGCGGGTGAGCTGGAGCGGATCGCGGCGACGGGAGCGGACGAGTATCTCGCCTTCACCCCCGGTGACACCTGCCCGGACAACAACCTGCTCACCCCGGGCGGCCTGCGGCTGCTCGACTTCGAGTCGGCCTGCTACCAGCCGGTCTTCATGACGGCCGCGTACTGCCGGATGCCCTTCGCCACCTGCTGGTGCGTCTTCACACTGCCCGCCGGCCTGGCGGAGAAGATCGAGGACACCTACCGCGCGGAGGTCGTCGAGGCGTACCCGGAGCTGGTCGAGGACGGGATCTGGCAGCCCGCGATCCGGCGGGCGGTCGCGCTCTGGACGGTGTATCTGACGACCGAGCTGATCCCGCGCATGGCGAAGGACGCGCCGACGCACAGGGTCCGGCGTCCGGTCCCGACGCTGTGGCAGTTGCTGAGACACCGCTGGGAGACGGCGAGCACCCTGGAGGAGTTCCCGGCCTTCGCGGAGACGATGCGGCTGCTGCTCCGGGACGTGGCCGGCGGCTGGGACGTTCCTCCGCTGCCGGGCTATCCCGCGTTCGGCGTTTGAGGACCCGGCGGGGACCGTTCGGCGTTTGAGGGCCTCGTGGGGACCGGAGCAGAGGGAACGGCAGGACACGGCAGGACACGGCCGGTCGCGGTCGTATCGGCTCGCCCCGGCCGTCCGCGGACCTGAGGCGCCAAACCAGTCGTATCGCAAATATCAGAGATTTGCGTTATCTCAGTTATATGGGTAATGTCGGCGATATGGACTATGAGGCCGAGCTTGCCTACGCCGACGAGGTCGGCCGCCATTTCGCGCGGCAGAACGGCCTGCCTCCGATGACCGGCCGGGTGGCCGGATGGCTTCTCATCTGCGACCCGCCGCAGCAGACCATCGCCGAGCTCGGCGAGGCGCTGCGGGCCAGCCGCACCGCCGTCAGCGGCGCGGTCTCCATGCTCGAGGAGTGGTCCTGGATCCAGCGCTCACGCGCCGCCGGTGAACGCGTGGACCGCGTCAGTATCCACCCCGCGATCTGGCTGAGGATGGTCGACAAACCCTCGGAGTACGTCTCGCTCGGCGCGCTCGCGCACCGGGGCCTCAAGGTGCTGGACGAGGCGCCCCCGGCCCGCCGGGCGCGTCTCCTCGAGGGGGCCGCCTTCGCCGAGTTCCTCGTCGAGCGGATGCCGGCGCTCGCGGCCGAGTGGCGCGAGCGCCGCGACGCCCTGCGCGCCTCCGGCGCACTGCCCGACGACGCCGGAACGAGCCGGCCCTAGCCCGACGTCACCGGACCGCCCACGAGGGCGGTCCCCCTCAGCCCGAAACGACCCGAAGCCACGAGGCCGTCCCGTGAGGACGTTCCTCCCCTTCGGCGAAGCCGCCAGGCCCGCTCCCGAGGGTGGGTCCTCCCTTCGTCGAGATCCGTCAAGCCGTCCCCGAGGGCGGCTCCCCCCTTCCGGCCGGTGCTTCGACGGCACCGGCGTTGTCCGCATGCCCCGGCTCGCGTTCCTGCCCGATCGGCGGACGCCTCGCCCGGCGTCCGGCGCCATCAGAACCGAGGAGATCTCCCATGACTTTCGACTCCGCCCGCTGGCAGGCCCGGCTCGACGAGCTTCGCGCCGCCCACCACGTGCCGGGGGCGTCGCTCGCCGTGCTGGTCGACGGGAACGTCCACGAACTGGCGAGTGGTGTGTTGCACCGGGCGACCGGGGTGGAGGTGACGACCGACTCGGTGTTCTTGTCCGGTTCGCTCGCCAAGGTCTACACCGCGACTCTGGTGATGCAGCTGGTCGACTCCGGTGAGCTGGAACTCGACACGCCCGTGGTGAGCGTGCTGCCGGAGTTCGCCACCCCGGATCCGGAGGCCACGAAGACGATCACGATCCGTCGGCTGCTCAGTCACACCGGCGGGCTGACCTGCGACTTCACCTACGACTCCGGCCGTGGCGACGACTGCCTGGCCAGGTACGTCGAGGCCGCCAGGGAAGTGGCGCCGGACTGCTCACCCGGGACGGCGCTGTCGTACAGCAGCGTCGGGTACGCCGTGCTGGGCCGTGTCGTCGAGGTGCTGACCGGCCTGACCTGGGACCGGGCGCTGAAGGAGCGGCTCCTCGCCCCGCTCGGGCTGGAGCACTCGATGACGCTGCCCGAGGAGGCGCTGCGGTTCCGCGTGGCCATGAGTCACCTGGGGGAGCCGGGCGCCGACCCCGACCCGGCCCCGGCCTGGGACCTGATGCCGCGCTCCGCCGGGCCGTACGGCAGGGTCATCGTCTCCGCGGGCGACGTCGCCCGGTTCGCGCGGGCACACCTGGACGGCGGCGTCGCCCCCGACGGCACCCGGGTCCTGTCCGCCGGCGCCGCCGCGGAGATGCGGCGGCGCGTGGTCGACAGCCCGGACAAGTGGACCGTCAGCGCCGACGGCTGGGGCCTGGGCTGGACCCTGTACGACTGGGACGGCGTCCCCGGCTTCGGTCACGACGGCGCCGCGATCGGCCAGTACTCCTACCTGCGCGTCGTCCCGCACGCGGGAGTGGCCGTCGTCCTGCTGGCCAACGGCGGCGGCACCGGCGGGCTGTACGCCGACCTGTTCCGGGAACTGCTGGGCGAGCTGGCCGGGGTGCGGATGCCGGACGCCTTCGGACCGGCGGCGAACCCGCCCGCGGTGGACATGACGCGGCTGGTGGGCACCTACCGGCGCGAGGGCGTCGTCACCACCGTCACCCAGGACGACGACGGCGCGCACATCCGGTACGAGTTCGTCGACGGCATGAAGGACTTCTCCCCGCCCCTGGAGATGGACCTGGTGCCGGTGTCGGAGACGGTGTTCGCCGCCTCCGGCGGTCCCTCCTTCGGAGGGGAGCACATTCCGGTGGTCTTCTCCACCCTGACCGACGGCACCGAATGCGTGTACATCGGCATGCGCGTAACCCCCAAGGTCGCCTGAACCCCGGCCCGGCGCCGTCGCCCGTGTGCTTCCCGGATCAGGTCGCGAATATCAGCCAGAGGTTCCAGCCGCCACCGGAGGCCAGGCATTCGTAGTCGTCGGCCCCGCCGGGATTGTGCGGCCACAGGTATTCCTCGCCCACGGCGACGCACTGGCCGTGGGTCTGGTAATGGTCGTGATACTGCCAGTAGTCCATCGCGCTGATGCTCGTGTAATCGGTGCCCTGACCAGCTGACGCGGCCGCCGCCACACCGCCGGTGAGCGCGAGGGCGGCTACCGCGAAAAGCCCCGCCGACAGCACGCGTGTACGAATTCCCATGGAAAGACCCCTCCGAAGTACGATCATCGCCGTCCCTCATTGAATGAAAGGTTCACGCCTCTCGCAAGAGGGCGGCGAAGGAGGCCCGAAAGGGGTAACGGGTTCTTTTGACAATTGAGCCGCAGCGTGCGACGGAATGGAACGATCCGTTTCCGGCTCGTCGAGAACGCCACGACGCGACCGGATTCCAGGAATGGCATGAAACTTTCCTCGCCGACCGCAAGACGCCCGAGCCGTGGAGGTCGCGGCGAGACCGGAACGAAGCACCTCCCGCGCGCGGGGGCGGTTCGCTCGCCCGGCGCTCACACGCGTACGCCCGGACCCACCCGGCACGCGGGTGGGTCCGGGCGCTTTCGCACCGGGCCCGGCGGGGAACCGGCCGGCTGATCCAGCCGGCCGGCCCGGCGGGCCCGTCCGTCTCCGGTGTCCGTCGCCGGTTCCTCCCCGGCGGCCGTCCCCGGCTACCTCAGGTCTCCGGTTGCTTCAGGTCTCCGGTTACCTCAGCCCGAAGGCCCGGACGATGGTCTGGGTGACGCTGTTGCCCGCGCTGTCGCGGGCGCCGGCGCGCAGGGTGACCGTGCGGGCGTCGCTCGGGGCGCGCAGTTTCGTCGTCCAGCCCTTCTTGTCGTGATCGAGGCTCGCCCTGCTCCAGGTGGCGCCGTCGTCGTAGGAGACGTCCAGGGTGGCGGTGCCGATCCGGCCCGAGTCCACCACCGACGGCAGGTGCAGCGGGGTGACGGTCAGCTCGGCCCGGCGGCCGGCCCGGCCCGCCCGGTCCACGTCGACGTCGTAGTCGAGCTGGATCAGCGGCAGGTCCCTGGTCGAGTTGCTCTCGACGTACCCCGAGGTGAAGTTCCACTCGGTCAGGGTGCGGGTCGAGTACGGGTACACCGAGGCGTCGCGGGACGCCTCGTTGACCAGGCGGTAGGGCAGCCGGTCGGGGCTGACGATCGGTGCCAGCATCAGCGTACGGTCGAGCCGTTCGGTCTTCGCCTGTTCCAGGAGGGTGTCGCCCTGGTAGAGCGAGAGGGTCTGCGTGGCGTTCGGGTTGAAGAGCGCCTCACCCGCGTGGCTGCCGCCCGAGGCTCCCCAGGAGGGCACGATGGCGACCAGCCCGTCGCCCGCGCGGGTCGGCAGCAGGGACGCCGTGTTCATCCGGGGGCGCTGGACCGGGCCGAGCCACCGTGCCTCGCTGGTCGTACCGCCCTGGTAGGTGAGGATGTCCGAGCTCTGCTGGGTCTCGTCGGGGATGACGTACAGCGACTCGTGCCAGCGGACGGAGTCGTCGGTGGAGACCCAGTCGGTACGCCTGCTCTGCGCGGGCAGCGCGCTGGTGTAACCGCTGAACCCGGAGCGCAGGCCGTCCTGGAGGTCGATGCGGGTCTCCACGGCCGCCTGCTGCCTGTGGTTGTCGAGCGAGACGTCGACGCGGGCCAGGTCGCTCTTGCGCGGACGGTAGGTCGGGTCGGCCGGGACGGCCCCCTCCCACTTGTGGACGAGGTCGTAGAGGTAGGCGACGGTCGGGTGGGAGACGACGCGCAGCGGCACCGAGCCGCGCTGGAGGCGGGTGACGAGCCGCTCGCCCTCGTCGCGGGTGATCGACGCCACGGCCAGCGGGGCGTCGGTCTGCACCGCGTCCCAGGCGTCGAGCCGGCCGCGGCCGGGGTTGACGATCAGCAGGAGCTTCGCCCCCGCCTTCGCCGCCGCGTCGGCCTGCGCCTCCGGGGTGACGGACTCGCTCCATCGCACCACGGCGACCTTGCCCGACGCCTTCACCCCGGCGAACTCCGCCGCGGATCCCGCGCCGGCGAAGACCGAGCCGTAGGTCCAGCGGCCCTCGGGCAGCGGCTTGGAACGGGTCTGGATCAGCAGGTCGTCGAAGTCCTCCGTCTCGGAGGAGACCGCCAGGCGGGGCTGCTCGTCGCGCCAGCGCGCGGCGAACGTCAGCTTCCCGTCGGTGACCTTCGCGCCGGTGGGCAGTACCCAGAGGCTGTCGTGCTGCACGCCGGGAAGGTAGGAATCGCTCACGGCGCCGTTGCCGAACCCCCGGTAGAAGTCCATCCTGGCCATCGTCGTGGTCCGCGCCTGGTCCCTGCCGGACGGCAGGACGGATGTGACCTGGCGCGCGGCGGAGGCGTCCAGGGTGATCCGCGTGTCACCGGTGAGGGAGATCTTCGGCTTGCCGAGCAGCACCCTGCCCAGGGAGTACGCGCCGTTGACGCCTTCCACGTCGCCCCACATCCACAGGGCGTAGTCGCCGGTCGGCAGCCGCAGCTCGGCGGTGCCGGACGGGTCGACCCCGTGGTACTCGAGCGTCTGGTGCCCGTCGGGCAGATCCCGGGAGATCATCAGGTCCCCGGCGAGGGGCTTGCCCGCGCGGTCCCTGGCGTGCACGGTGAGCTTCGCCCGCTCGCCCTCCTTGTAGAAGCCGATCGCGGTGTGGGCCAGCAGGGCGCCCTCGGCGTCCCTCGCGTCGAGCCGCGCGCTGAGGTGGCCGTCGAGCTCGGCCCGGTCGACGTTCAGGACCACGTTCACCGTGGCGGTGCCGCGCGCCGGTACCGTGACCTGGGCCGCGGACAGGTCGAACAGGCCCTCGGGTGCCCCGCCGGTGACCGCGAGGTCGAGGGTGACCGGGTTCTCCCCGATGTTGGTGTAGGTGACCGGCTGCTCGCCCTTCTGGCCGGGGGCGTAGGGCCACCGGACCTTGACCTGGGCGGTGGCGGTGGCGAAGACGGTGTTCCGCGTGGCCGCCGCGACGTCGAGCATGCCGCCGCCGACCTGGTAGGCGCTGAACTGCGGCAGGAGCCTGCTGCTGCTGACCAGGGCGTCCTTGAGCTGCTGCCCGGTCCAGCCGGGGTGGGCCTTCGACAGCAGGGCCGCCGCTCCCGCGACGTGCGGGGTGGCCATCGAGGTGCCGCTCATCGTCTGGTACGAGCCCTCGCCCTCGGTGGCGTACTGCGACCTGGCCGCCAGCACGTCCACGCCCGGTGCGGCGATCTCCGGCTTGAGGCCGAAGTCCTCCACGCGGGGGCCCCGGCTGGAGAACGGCGCCAGCGCCGTGCCCTTCGGGGCGACGCTCACCGCGGCGACCGACAGCGCGGCGTCCGCGGTGCTCGGCGCGCTCACCGTGCTCTCCTCGGGGCCTGAGTTGCCGGCCGCGATGGTGAACAGCGCGCCGGTCTCGGCGCTGAGCTCGTTGACGGCCCGGCTGAGCGGGTCGGTGCCGTCCGTGGGCCCGCCGCCGAGGCTCATGCTGACGATCTTGGCGCGCTGGTCGCGGGCGGCCCACTCCATGCCCGCGATGATCCAGGAGTCCTGGCCGCTTCCCTGGTTGTCCAGGACCTTGCCGACCAGCAGGTCCGCGCCGGGGGCGACGCCCTTCTCCAGGCCCGCGGAGGCGGCGCCGGTGCCGGCGATCGTCGAGGCCACGTGCGTGCCGTGGCCGTGGCGGTCCTTGACGTCCTCGCCGGGGACGAAGGTGGCGGTGTTCTTGACCCGGTCCCTGAGATCGGGATGGTCGGCGTCGACCCCGGTGTCGAGGACGGCGACCTTCACCCCCTCGCCGGTGTTCCCGGCCGCCCACACCTCGGGGGCGCCGGTCTGCGCGACGGTGTCGGCCAGGTTCGCCCTGGCCTTGCCGTCGAGCCAGACCTTGGCGATCCCCGAGGTGAGGGAGGGAGCGCCGGTCGCGGTACGCGACTCCGCCCGCGGGTCCGACCCGGTGAGCGAGGTCCAGAAGCCCGCCGCGCCGTCACGGCCCGCGGACAGCGCGGCGCCCTGGATGCTGCTGAGCGTACGGACCTTCTCCGCCCCGCCCGGCACCTTCTCCGCGCGCCTGCCCACCGCGTCGTCGGTGTAGGTGACGATCAGGGGGAGGTGGTCGCTGCGCGCGTCGTCGTAGCCGTACTCCACGAGCCGCGTGACGTCGAAGAGCCCCTCGTCGAGGAGCCCCGCGCCGACGTACCTCGCGGCCGAGTCGGGATACACGTAGAGGTGGTCGTCGACGGTGCTGACCCGGGCGCCGACGCGCCCGCCGTCCGGGCCCGTGACCGACACGACGGTCAGGGCGCCGGCCACCCGCGCGAGCGCGACCTTGTCCCCGGTGATCAGGGTGACGGTGAACCGGGTCCCGGCGGCCTTGGCGGCGGGCTTCGCCGGGGTGTCCCCGGAAGCGGTCGCGGACGTTCGCGCGAAGGCTTTCGCGGAGGTCACGGAGGTCGCGGGAGTCGTCGCGCCGGCGGATCCGGTGACGGCGGCCGAGACCGGCGAGGCCGTGAGGAGAACCGTGAGCGCGGAGGCGAGGGCGAGCAGCCCGTGCCTCCGGGGGGGAGTGCCGTGCAAGGAGTTTCTCCCGAAGTGGCGATGGTACAAAAGATCAAGGGCCATGATTCGGGATAAAACGGGCGTATATCAACAATTCCGTATGGCTAATTTAGGACATGTCGTAATCCCGACAGGGAGGCGCGACGCCCGGGGAAGCCACGGGCGGCGCGACCCGATGTCCTGGAACGACATCCCGGACGACGGCCCGGAACGTGGGCGGTCGCTCGGTGGAACGCCCACGTGGCCACGCGCCTGATTGCCCGTTTGCCCGCTTGGCCATGTACCTGACCGCGCGCCGAACTAAGATCGACAGATGCTCGAGCCGCCCTCCACGGCGCAGGTGACACCGCCCCCGAGAACGCGTCCGAGGGCAGGCCGGGTGCTGCGGCGGCTGGTCGCCGTCGCGGTCGCCGTCTGCGCGCTGCTGGGCACGGTACGGCTCGTAGCGCCCGCCACCGCGAGCACGACCGGCGAGCCGCCCGGAGTCCGGCGGCAGCTGACGTTCCTGCGGGCGGCGCTCGACGGCGGTGCCGGTGACCAGGCGCAGAGCCTGTTCCCCGAGGGGTACTTCTTCCTGCACGCGCTGTACGGCCTGAGCCGGGTCGAGCTCGGCATGCGCGAACCGCCCGGCGAGCGGTCGGCGGCGCTGCGGGAAGCGCGCTGGGCGCTGGCCCGGCTGGAATCACCGTCCGGCCGCGCCCCGTTCAGCCCGGACCTCACCCCGCCGCACGGCGTCTTCTACCGGGGCTGGACCAACTGGCTGCGCGGCGGGACGCTCGCCCTGCAACCGCCCGAGCGACGCGACCCGGCCGAGCTGCGCCGGTTCGCCGACGACTCCGTCGCGCTCGCCGAGGCGTTCGGCGCGTCGGAGTCGCCCTACCTGGAGGCCTACCCCGGGAAGGCGTGGCCGGTCGACTCGACCGTGGCCATGGCGTCGCTGCGGCTGCACGACACGCTGCTGCCGTCCCGGTATGCCGGTACCGCCGAGCGATGGCTCCAGGCGGTACGCCGGCGGCTCGATCCCCGCACCGGCCTGCTCCCGCACGAGGCCGACCCCGGCACCGGCGCCCCGGCCGAGGTGGCCAGGGGCAGCTCGCAGAGCCTCGGCCAGCGCTTCCTCGTCGAGATCGACCCGGCCTTCGCCGCCGACCAGTACCGGCGCTTCCGCGACCACTACGTCGTCTCCCCGCTCGGCCTCGGCCCGGCCGTACGCGAGTATCCCGTCGGCATGGACGGCCCTGGCGACGTCGACTCCGGCCCTCTCCCGCTCGGCGTGAGCCTGTCGGCGACCGCGGTCGCCCTCGGCGCGGCCCAGGTCCACGGCGACGCCCCCCTCGCCGGAGCCCTGGCGAACTACGGCGAACTGGCCGGCCTGCCGATCGACACCCCGTGGACCAAGAGGTACGCCTTCGGCCTCCTCCCGATCGGCGACGCGTTCCTGGCCTGGTCGAAGACCGCACGCCCATGGGTGGCCTCACCACCCTCCCCGCCACCGGCGAGCATCTCGCCCTGGTGGCGCACGCCACTGCTGGCCTTGCTGCTCGTCATCGGCGTCGCGCCTTGGCTGCCTTCCTTGGTACGGCACCGCCGAGACCGTCGCGCCCGTCCCGAACAGGCAGACGCAACGGGCGAGACGGCGACCGAATGAGACCAGCGCGAAGGCCGGAGTGAAACGCTCGCCGTCATTGCCACCGGAGAGCTTATCGAGGGGCCGTGATGAGACCGGTCCGGATATCGGAGCGAAACGGTTCGCGAGCCGGCCGTATAGCGGAAAGCGGCCAATTTCATGCTGGAAAAGTGTCCGGTTTGACCTCATGGCTATTTGTTTGAGGTTGGGAACCCCCAGGAGAAACGTGCGTGCTCGGGGTTCCCAACCGCTGTCAGAAGTTGATGGCGTGGGTTGAGGAACCATGGCCGCCCGGAGCCGGCTCCGGTGAGGTGGAGCGGGTATCGGCCCTTCCGGTGATGATCGTCGGCCGCATAGGATGATTACATGCTTACTTGATCACTCAGAAAGTGGAGACGATGATCGTTGAGTACATCCGTTACCGCGTCCCCCGGGCCGAGGAGTTCGAGGCCGCCTACCGCCGGGCGGCGGTGCCGTTGGGCAGAGCGCCCCAGTGCCTGGACTACGAGCTGTCGAGATGTGCCGACGAGCCGGGCGTCTACATCCTGCGCATCGTCTGGACCTCCGCCAAGGGTCACCTGGAGGGCTTCCGTAACAGCGAGCACTTCACGGAGTTCTTCGCCGAGATAAAGCCGTACGTCGCGGACATCGAGGAGATGCGGCACTACGAGCCGGTGCTCAACAAGACCGAGCCGACGCTGTTCGACTGGGCGGGCGGCGCGACGGCGTTCGAGCGGCTGACCGAGACGTTCTACGGCCACGTGCGCGAGGACGAGGTGATCGGCCCGCTGTTCGCGCACATGGATCCGGACCATCCGCACCATGTCGCGCTGTGGCTGGCGGAGGTCTTCGGCGGTCCCGACCGCTACACCCGCGAGCGCGGGGGCTATGCGCACATGCTCTCCCAGCATCTCGGCAAGCACCTCACCGAGCGGCAGCGCCGCAGGTGGGTGAGCCTGTTGATGGACGCGGCCGACGAGGTGGGACTCCCCGCCGACCCCGAGTTCCGGGCGGCGTTCGCCGGATACATCGAGTGGGGCACCCGCCTCGCGGTACAGAACTCCCAGCCGGGCGCCACCCCGCCCTCGCAGGCGCCGGTCCCGCGCTGGGGCTGGGGGGTCGCCCCGCCGTACCGGCCGTGACCCCGGATCCTGGTCGGGGTTGCGGACGACCGCCACGGGAGAGTCATCCCGCCGTACCGGCCGTGACCCCGGCTCCGCGCCGGACGGCGCGGAGCCGCAGGCGGTCTCCCCGCCGTTCCCGGCAACCGCGGGGCGTACTCCTACTTCGGTGTCGACCGGCGGAAAGGGCCGAGGAACTCGGGCTGGGCCTCAGGACCCAGGACTGTGTGAGCCGACCTCCCGCTCTCCGCGTCCGGCGAGAGAGATGTGGTCGCGGATGATCTCGCCGACCCGGCGGGGCAGCAGGGGGGAGAAGAAGCCGTGCCCCATGCCGGGCACGGCCACCAGGCGCGCGTGCGGGATCTGCGCGGCGACCGCCTCGCCGTGCGGCAGCGGGCGGAGGGGGTCCTCGGTACCGTGCACGACCAGTGTCGGCGCGGTGACGGCGGAAAGCGGCGCGAGCCTGTCCTCGGTCATCACCTTCCCGGCCAGGTCGTGGTTGGCCGCGGCGCGCGGGTCGCCCAGCTCGCTCGCGGCCTCGACGAGCCGTCGCGCGGCCCGCTCGTCGAAGGGCAGGACGTCGCCGTTCAGCACGCGCCAGGTCTCCATGCCGGCCGCGATGTGCTCCTCGCGGGTGGCCGGGGGTGAGGTCGCCAGCCGGACGAGGTGCTGGAGGAACCGAGGCGTGGGCGGCGGCAGGTCGTCGGGGTCGGGATCCTGCCCGGCGAAGGCCCGGGCGAAGGCGGGCCCCGCGCTGTGGCCCATCGGACCGGTCATGATCGCGGTGAGGGTGAGCACGCGCTCGGGGCGGTGCACCGCCAGCCACTGCCCGATCGCGCCGCCGAGCGAGGCTCCCACGACGTGCGCGGCGGCCACCCCGTGCCCGTCCAGCACGGCTGTCGCGTCACCGGCCATGTCCGCCAGCGTGTAGGGGTGCGTCGCGAAGTCCACGCGGTCGGACCGCCCGGTGTCGCGATGGTCGAAACGGATCACCTGCAGCCCGCCTTCGAGGAGGGCCTCCACCAGTTCGTCCGGCCAGCCCATTCCCATCGTGGAGGTGCCCATGACGAGCAGCACCGCGGGATCTCGCGGATCGCCGAACCGTTCCGTCCACAGCCGCACATCGCCGGACACGACAAACTTCTCTTCGTTCGCCTTCACGAGCGCGAATTTATCGATTTCTTTTATGTGGGGCAAATCGCAATTAATGTGCTATTTGCGGTAATTCATGGTATAATGATAATCGCGTTTTTGTTTCTGATGTCCGGCTGGCCCGGTCCCGTCAGCCTGCGGTCCGCCCGTCGCAGAACACCTCCTTGAGGAGCTTTTCCAGCGCCTTCGGGAACACCTGCGCCGGGTCGATCGCGGCGTCCCCGGCGGTGATCGAGGCGGTCAGGGTCCTGCTGCCGTCGGGCGTGCTGTACATCAGCGCCCCGTAGCCGTTGACGCCGCCGTTGTGGTTGAGGACGGTGCCGACGCAGCCCGGGCCCGTGTCCTGCACGTACAGCCCGAGGCCGTAGCGGCCGAAGAGGCCGTCGCTCCCGGGGTGCGGCTCGCGCATCTCGGCCAGCAGCGGCGCCGGCAGGAGCCTGCCGCTCTGCAGCGCGGAGAAGAACGTGTGGAGATCCCTGGTGGTCGAGATCATCTCACCGGCGCCGAAGCTCCAGGAGGGGTTCTGGCGGGTGACGTCGACCACCTTCCACTGGCCGGCGTCCTGGTAGCGGTGGTAGCCGTGGGCGTGCGGCCCGGGGATCCCCGGCCGGGCACCCGGCACCACGGTGCCCCGCAGGCCGAGCGGCCGCAGGATCCGCCGCTTCATCTCCTCGGCGTAGGAGCGGCCGGTGACCTTCTCGATCAGCAGTCCGGCCAGCACGTAGTTGGTGTTGGAGTAGCTCCAGTTCGTTCCCGGCGCGAACTTCGCCGGCTTGGACAACGCCAGCCGTACCAGCTCCTCGGGCCGGTAGGTGTGGAACCGCTCGTCCACCCACTCCTGGCCCTGCCAGGGGATCCCGGGCACGACCGTCCCGTCGTCGTAGTACTCGCCGGTGTAGTTGAACAACCCGCTGGTGTGCTGCAACAGCATCCGCACCGTGATCCGCCGGTCCAGCTTGAACCGGGGCAGGTAGTCGGCCACCGCGTCGTCCAGCCCGACCTTGCCCTCGGCCACCAGTTGCAGCACCAGGGTGGCGACGAAGGTCTTGGTGGCGCTGCCGATCCGGAAGTGGCCGTCTGTCGGCGGCTTGGCGCTCCGGCCCAGCTTGCGCACCCCGGCGCTGCCGGCCCACTCGCCCCGCTGATCGTGCACGCGCATCTGCATTCCGGCGTAACCGGCATCGACGAATTCCTGGACGGCCTTCCGCAGCTCCGGGCGATCCTGCCCGGCAGCGGCTTTCGGCGCCGGCCTGCCGTCCGCGGTGGCCACCCCGGGTGTGGCCGCCCCGGCCAGCAGCACGGCCGCCAGCGCCGTGACCGCCACTCGCCGGAGGACCTCGCCGCGGATGACCGGGCGCCGGTGCACGCCGGAGATGCGCGCCCTGGTCGTCGCAGTCGCTGTTGGGAATGGGGTTCTCATGGTTCCTCGTCTCTGGTGTCGCACTCGGGCGAAGAGCTCGCCGAGCGAATCGGGGGCGATGGGGATGGGGCGGGGCGACCTCTTCGGCCGGTACGGCCGGGCGCGGCGTGGGAGGCGCCACGTCGAGCCGGATCAGGACGGACTCGATCGGCACGGCCCTAGGAGATCTTGCGGCGGTAGGTGTTCATGGCGAAGACGTACGCGACGACGAGGATGCCGACGCACCAGCCGAGGGCGATCCAGATGTCGGTGCCGACCGGCTGCTGGGTGAACAGGTCGCGGATGGCGTTGACGATGGACGTCACCGGCTGGTGCTCGGCGAAGAAGCGCACCGGGCCGGGCATGGTGTCGGTGGGCACGAACGCCGAGCTGAGGAACGGCAGGAAGATGAGCGGGTAGGAGAACGCGCTCGCGCCCTCCATGGTCTTGGCGGACAGGCCGGGGATGACGGCGATCCACGTCAACGCCAGGGTGAACAGGATCAGGATGCCCGCGACCGCGAGCCACGCCGGCACTCCCGCCGCAGAGCGGAAGCCCATGAGCAGGGCGACGAGCACGACCACCACGAGCGAGATCACGTTGGCGACCAGCGAGGTCAGCACGTGTGCCCACAGCACCGACGAGCGTGCGATCGGCATGGACTGGAAGCGCTCGAAGATCCCGCCCTTCATGTCCATGAACAGCCGGAACGCGGTGTAGGCGATGCCCGAGGCGACCGTGATGAGCAGGATGCCGGGCAGCATGTAGTTCACGTACGAACCCGACCCCGTTCTGATCGCGCCGCCGAACACGTAGACGAACATCAGCATCATGGCGATCGGCATGATCGCGGTCGTGATGATGGTGTCCGGGCTGCGCGCGATGTGGCGCAGGGATCGTCCCAGCAGGACGGCGGTGTCGCCGAGGAAATGCCTGTTCATCGTTGTTCCTTACTCGTCTGTGCCGGCGTTGCGGTCGTCGCCGGCGTCGCGTCCTTGCCGTCGGCGCCGACGAGGGAGAGGAAGACGTCCTCCAGGGTCGGCTGCTTCTCGACGTACTCGACCTTGGCGGGTGGGAGCAGCTGCTTGAGCTCGGTGAGGGTGCCGTTCACGATGACCCGGCCCTCGTGGAGGATCGCGATCCGGTCGGCGAGTTGCTCGGCCTCGTCCAGATACTGCGTGGTGAGCAGCACCGTCGTACCCTGGGCGGCGAGCTCCCTGACGGCCTGCCACACCTCGATGCGCGCCTGGGGGTCGAGCCCGGTCGTCGGCTCGTCGAGGAAGATGACCGGCGGGTTCCCGATGAGGCTCATCGCGATGTCGAGGCGGCGGCGCATGCCACCCGAGTACGTCGACGCCTTCCGCGCGCCCGCGTCGGTCAGCGAGAAACGGGTGAGCAGGTCGTCGGCGATCCTGCCCGGATCCTTGAGGTGCCGTAACCGGGCGACCAGCACGAGGTTCTCCCGCCCGCTGAGGATCTCGTCCACGGCGGCGAACTGCCCGGTGAGGCTGATGGACTCCCGCACGTCCGCCGCCTGCGTGGCGACGTCGAAGCCGTTGACGCCGGCCGTGCCCGCGTCGGCCTTGAGCAGGGTGGACAGGATTCTCACGACCGTGGTCTTGCCCGCCCCGTTCGAGCCGAGCAGGGCGAAGATGCTGCCCCGCGCCACCTCGAAGTCCACGCCGCGCAGCACACGCAGCTCCTTGTACGACTTCTCCAGGCCCCGCACGTGGATCGCGGGCCCCTGGACCTGATCGGTTGTCATCCGTACATCCGTTCTCTGCCTGGTCACGGCTTGTCGCCCGTGACGCGATCGATGGCGTCGGTCAGCCGTTCCCGCTCCCGGTTGATCCACTGACCCCCCGGGTAGTTCTGGAGGAACGCCTCGACGAACTCCACGGGGTTCTCCCCGACGATTTCGCGGATCGGGGTTCCGCTCGCCACGCTCTGTTCGAACAGGTCGGCGAGGTCGTCGTACATCGAGGCCGCGTCGGAGCTGTCCCCCGGCCCGAAGTGCATCAGGTACCGCTCCAGCGCCTCGACCGCCGCGCGATAGTCCTCGGGAAGCTGTCTGACGCGCGCCTTGTACTGCCGGTAGCGCTTCTTGTCCTCGAGCGGCCCTGTGACCACCTCCAGGTACTGCCGGTAGCGGCTCTTCGGCTCGTTCGACCCTGTTTCCATGTCTAGTTGCCTCCTTCGTGGAGCTGTTCGAGCCGTTCTGCGAGGAAGCTCCAGTTCCTCCAGAACTCTTCGAGATATTCACGTCCCTGAGCGTTCAGGGAGTACACCTTGCGCGGCGGCCCCTTCTCGGACGGGACCTTCTCCACGTCGACGAGACCGCGCCGCTCGATCCTGACGAGCAGGGCGTAGACGGTGCCCTCGGCG
This sequence comes from Streptosporangium sp. G12, assembly GCF_052983175.1. Lineage (NCBI taxonomy): Bacteria > Bacillati > Actinomycetota > Actinomycetes > Streptosporangiales > Streptosporangiaceae > Streptosporangium > Streptosporangium sp. G12. Next base: position 26,302 of record NZ_JBRIQO010000046.1, read on the forward strand.
ATGTCGGAGAAGCCCTGGTCCCGCAACCACGCCGTGATCTCGTAGCCGTACGCGGGCCGACCGGACAAGATCGCGAGGACGATGCCCTCCAGCGTTCCCTTGAGCATCTCCGTCAGCTGCTTGCTCATGGGGCACCCCCTCCAGCTACTTAATGTCGCTGACTACTGGTACAAAGTAACACTGACTACCGGTACATAGCAACACTAAATAGCTGAGACGCGAGACCGGACCGTGAGCGTGTGGGTGCGTGTGACCTGATCGCCGCTCGCGAGCGGGCTCGCCGTTCCTCGGGAGAGAAGAGGTCGCGTCAGCGCGCCGGAGACCGCGATTCCCGGCCTCGCCGACGCGGACACGACGGGAGCACCGGCGACCACGAGCACGGCCGCGAATTCCGCGATCACTGAACCGTTCATGGCATTCACGATCGCCGACCGCCCTGATACCGGGCCGCCGCCGTGCTGACACGGCCGCTGACGCGACACCGCGTCAGGTCCGATCGTCGCCGGACCTCCGTCGGCCTGGCGCACCGCCCGGCGTGGCCTTCGTCACCGGCCCGTTCAGGGGCGCCGGGTGGATTCGCGGCCGACCAGGTGCCAGGCGACCTCGGTGTCCCGGTCGGCCGAGGTGAGGTGGCCGAGGGCAGTACGGGCGCAGCGGGCGCCCTGGTCGCGGAGGGACTGGGCGACGGTGGTGAAACCGGAGGTGTCGGAGTCGTCCTAATTGTTGAGTCTGCTGCAACGAGACCAGATTCGAAGACTGGAGTGAAACATTGACTACCTGATAGTGGGACGAGCTCCATCATTAGCCGCAATGAGACCGGTCCGGAGACCGGAGTGAAACGAGGTGACCATCACGGCGATCATCGCCGAAAGCTACGAGCCGCAATGAGACCGGAGTGAAACACCGCGCCGTCTGCTGATGCTCGGCCACGCTGATCGCGCCGCAATGAGACCGGTCCGGAGACCGGGGTGAAACATGCGGTCTGGAGCCCGTGCTTGCCGTTCGTGCTGGAAGGCGACGGAGTGCTCGATCGTGAGAGGTGTTCTCCTTACTGGTCTGGGTCAGCGATCTCGATGATGTGCAGCGGCGCGTCCAGGGTGCTCGACAGCCACGCCCACATAGAGGCTTTGAGCGTGAGGATCGGGCAGATCGCCACATCAGCGATCGCGGCCGCGTGGGCGTCGAACAAGTTGAGCTCGGTTGACGACATGAGATTTACCATGGCGGCAAGTTTCGCGGCCTGGGGGATGCCATCAAGCGGAGCAACGGTGGTGCGTTCGAACGCGGCCAGGCCGGTGAGGAGCGCCTGTGCGTCAGGAAGACCCTGGCTGTCAAGTAAGGCGCCGGCCGCCGTGAGGGACGGGATGACCAGGGAGTGACCTGCCCGGTCGAAATCCTGTAGGAAGCCGATCAGATCGGCGTCACCGCGGGCGACATCGACGAGGACGCTGGAGTCGAGGATGTAGGGGGTGGGGGTGAAGTCACTCACCGGGCGCCGCCGGGAACCCTTGCTCGGCGAGTTGGAGGTTCACGTGCCGCCGCATGCGCGCCACCCGGTCGGGGTCGGCGCTGCGGGCGCGTTCCCGCAGGAGGGCTAGGCCGTGCTGGTCGGCGATGCGTTTGGCGGCGACGGAGTCGTTGAAGACGGCGGCGACGCTGGTTGCTTTGCCGGTGGCAACCAGGTGTTCGGCGTATCTAGCGACGTCGGGGTCGACGGTGATCGTGATTCGTTCCTTCTTCTCTCCGCTCATACTCGTCATCATACTCAAATGGTGTTGGCTGGGCAGGAGAAACTCCGCCGGCCGCAATGAGGCCGGTCCGGAGACCGGGGTGAAATCGGGGTGTCGACGGCAACCGCGTGGCGATACGTGCAGGAGGCGGTGGCGTTGCTGTTCGGCGCGCTCGCCCAAGCTCGGCCAGGCGCTGCGCAAGGCCAGGCGGGACGGGTTGTGCTACCTGGTGCTGGACGGCACGCTGATCCACACCGGCCGGATCAAGGCCGACCGGCCGTGCTTCTCGGCAAGCACCGCGTGCACGGAATGAACGTCCAGGTCATCGCCTCGCCGGCCGGGCGATCCTGTGGACCTCCGGGGCCCTGCTGGGCAAGGCACATGATCTGAGCGCTGCCCGCATCTGGGGCATCCTGCGTGCGCTGGAGCGGGTGGGAATCATCACCCTGGCCGACAAGGCGTATCAGGGAGTCGGGGGCCCACTCGCCACCCCGTACAAGGGCAAGAACAAGCCCGCGTCACAGAAACAGGCCAACCGTTCCCATGCCAAGCTCCGCGGACCCGGCGAACGCGCCAATGCCCAGCTGAAGAGCTGGAAGATCCTCCGGAAGCTACGCTGTAGCCCCGGCAAGGCCGGCCACCTGTGCAAGGCCATCGCCGTCCTTCAAAACCACCGCGTCGCACAAACCGCCTGAGGATGAAAAAGGTTCAATGGTTCGAGGCGTCGAAGAAGGCGCTTAACAAGCACCACTTCGTATACCGGCGCGACGGCGGAACGGACGAGAGGAGCAATCTTCGCCTCGTATACGCCGATTGCCACCGTCAGCATCACGCAGGTGATGGCAACCGAACCCGGAAACAGGAACCCGCAACGCCCCTGGGGCTTGCTTGAGCCGTGGTGCGGGGAAAGCTCGCATGCCCGGTTCTGAGGGGGCCGGGGCGCAGCAATGCGCTCCGGCTACCCGACTGTACGTGGAGAACTTGGCGGTGTCGGGTCTGGCGCGCACGAAGCTGGCCAAGAGCGTGCACGACGCGGGCTGGTCACAGTTCGTGGCCATGCTGGAGTAAAAGGCGAGGCGGTACGGGCGGACCTTGCCAGGATCGACCGCTGGTTCCCCAGCTCGAAGCTGTGCTCGACGTGCGAAAGCCTCGCCACCTCGATGCCGCTGGATGTCCGGTCGTGGATCTGTGCCTGTGGCGCGGCCCACGACCGGGATGTGAACGCGGCGATCAATGTGCTGGCCGAAGGACGACGAATCGTCGCCGCTGGGACGCGGCGGGAGGCGGAGACGTCAAACGCCTGTGGAGACTTGGTAGGACCACCGCTCGCGGTGGCGTGGGTCGACGAAGCAGGAAGCCTCAGAGGTGCTGCGTGACGCGGCACGGACTGAATCCCCGGCCTTTCAGGCCGGGGAGCGCGTCAACACACCGATATCGACAGTGGTGTCGTCGTCGCCGTCATCGTCGCGATCTTCATCGTGATGTTCCTCGTCTCGCTCCGCGCCACCCGACGTCTCGGACGTCCCTGGTTCGCCGTCGCCGGAGCTCTGGCCTACCCGCTGTACCTGATCCACGCGCACATCGGTTTCATCGTCTTCGATCGGCTCGGCGACAGCGTGCCACGCTACGTCCTGCTGGCCGGCCTGCTGGTGCTGATGCGCCTGGGGGCCTACGCCATCCACGCCCTGGTCGAACATCCGCTGGCGCCCCTGCTGAAACGGCTCCTCACTCCGGCGGCTCGGTGACGCCGTGCCGCGTCCGTCTTTCAGGGGCGCCGGGTGGAGGCGCGGCTGACCAGGTGCCAGGAGACGTCGGTGCCCCGGTCGGTGGGGGCGGGGTGGCCGAGGGCGGTGCGGGCGCAGCGGGCGCCCTGGTCGCGCAGGGACTGGGCGATCGTGGTGAGTCCGGCGGAGGTGGCCGCGTCGGAGTCGTCCCAGCCGCTGAGGGCGAGGTCGCCGGGGACGTCCAAGCCCAGCCCGGTGGCGGTGCGCAGCGCGCCGAGGGCCAGCTCGTCGCTCATCGCGGCGATCGCGTCGCAGGCGTACGGACCGGTGAGCAGCTCTGCCGCGACGGCCTCGGCCTCGTGCGCGCTGTTGGTGGAGCAGACGGCGACCAGGACCTGTGACCAGTCGCCACCGGCCTCGGCCCAGGCGTCGCGGTAACCGCGCAGGCGCTGCCGGGTGACCCGGAAGGTCGAGGCGTCGGGGTCGACTCCCGCGGACGCGTTGTTCGGGTCGAGGGTCGCGGGGACGGGGGTGACGGGGGCGACGGGGGCACGGACGGGATCGGACGGCGCGGCAGCGGGAACTCGACCGCGATCCGCAGGAGGAGTACGCCCGGGATCGGGGAGGGCGGGGGAGGGGGTGACGCCCCCGGGATGGCCTCCCCCGGGATGGCCGGTTCCGGGGAGCGGGCGGGGAGCGGCCGTGCCGAAGGCGACCCGGGGGATTCGGTCGCGGTCGAGGGGGAAGCTCAGCACCCCGGGCCGCCGCGCCCCCGCGAAGACCTCGCGGCCGACGGCCGCCGCCGCGGCCCGGTCGTCGGCGGCGACGAAGGAGAGGCCGTCGCGGCGCGGGCCCCCGTGGACCACGGCGGGCAGGCCGGTGGCGGAGATGGCGTCGATGACGGGGTCGTCGTCGGCGGTCGTCCAGACCACGAAGGCGTCGACGGCCGCCTCGGTGACCCGGTCGACGTCGGAGGGGCTTCCGGTGACGGGGACGAGTGTGAGCGCCATGCCGTGGTCGGCGCAGACCTGCGCGACGCCGGACAGGAAGCGGGTCGCCTGCGGGTCGTCGAAGGCGTAGGTGAGGTGCTCGCCCAGGACGACGCCCAGGTTGCCGGTCCGGCCGCTGCGCAGCGAGCGCGCGCCGGGGTGCGGGCCCGGGTAGCCGAGACGCTCGGCGGCCTCGCGGACCTTGGCCCGCGCCTCGTCGGAGACCCGGCCCGGCCGGCCGTAGGCGTACGAGACGGTCATCACCGACACCCCTGCCGCGCGGGCGACCTCGGCCATGGTCACCCGGCGTCGCGCCGCCCGTTCGCTCATGGGTCGAGGATATCTGTGTATCGATACACAGCTGATTTGTGTATCGTTACACACATGTCAGGAGGAATGGGCGGAGTTCGGGCGCGTACCGCTTACATGGGGTTCGCCGCCTTCGGTGCTTTCTGGGGAGTGTGGGGTGCCTCGGTGCCCGCGATCCGTGCTCAGGCGCAGCTGAGCGACGGGCAGCTGGGCACGGCGCTGCTGTTCGTCGGGGCGGGGGCGCTGCCCGCGATGCTCGTCACCGGCAGGGCGGTCGACCGCTGGGGGCTCCGGGTGGCCGCGTTCCTGCTGGTGACGCTCGGCGCGGTGGGGACGCTGGTGGCCGTGGCGGGACGCGACTTCTGGAGCCTGTCGGCGGGGCTGGCGCTGCTCGGCGCCTCCTCGGGGGCGGCCGACGTCGCGATCAACTCGGCGGCGGCCTCGGCGGAGCGGACGTCCGGCCGGCCGGTCATCACCCGCGCGCACGGCACCTTCTCCGCCATGGTGGTGGCCGGCAGCCTCTCCACCGGGCTGTTGCTCGGCGGCCTGGGACTGCCGGTCGTCGTGCCGTTCCTGCTGGTCGCGGGGGCCGCGGCCGGCGCGGCCCTCGGCGTCCTGGCCGACCGGCGGGCCGCCTCGGCCGTCGGGAGGATCGTCCCGGACGCGGCGGGGGCCGCCCGGGACGGCGAGCGGCGGGGGCACCGAGGGCACAGGGGGCACGCTGTGCGCCTGTTCCCGCTGCTCGTGGTCGGCGGCCTCGGCGCGCTCGCCTTCGCGGTGGAGAACGCCCACCAGAGCTGGGGTGCGGTCTACCTGGCCGACGTGGCCGGCGCGGGTCCCGCGCTCGCGGCGGCAGGTCCGGCGGTCTTCGCCGCCGTCGTCGCCCTCACCCGCTTCGCGGCCGGCGCGGTCGGCTCCCGGCACGCCGCGACCGTGCTCGTCTGCGGCGCCGCGACGGCCGCCGCCGGGACCGCGCTGGTGTCCGTCGCGACGGCCGTCCCGGCGGTCCTGCTGGGACTGGCCCTGGCCGCCGCCGGCACGGCGGTGCTCTTCCCCATGCTGATGGGTGTCGTCGCGGCGCACGTGGGCGAGGCGGCGAGGGGGAGGGCGACGTCCGTGGTCACCACAGTGGCCTACCTGGGGTTCCTCGCCGGTCCGGTCTACGTCGGGCGCTGGGCCGAGGGGACCGGCCTGCCGGGGGCGATGGTGGCCGTCGCCGCGCTGGCCGTCGCCCTCGCGGTCCTCACCTGGCCGTCGCTGCGCTCGGCCGTCGGTGACGGTTCCCCGTGGGACTCGTCTCCGCACACCCCTCAGCCGTCGCATGTGAGGGAAGGGAGGTTCATGGCATAAGGTGGCTCGTCGGTGCGTTCAGGATGGACGCGCACGATGACCGCTCGGCGGCCGCGAAAGCGGTATCAACCCCGGTCGAAGCCCGCCACCCCGGTGGGCTCCCGAACCGGGCGGAGTCTCCGTCTGGATGATGGACGGAGAGATGTTGACCTCGTACGTCGCCGTGCTCGGCTCGCCCGGAGCCTGGCGCTTCCTGCTTCCCGCCTTCGTCGCGCGCCTTCCGAACGCGATGCTCCAGCTCGGCGTGCTGCTGCTCGTGCACTGGTCCACCGGCTCGTACGGCGCGGCCGGGGTCGCCGCCGCCGTGGCCGCGGTGGCGCCCGCGCTGGTCGGCCCGCGCACCGGGCGGCTCGCCGACCGGTACGGCCAGGCGAGGGTGCTGGTCCCGCAGGTCGTCGTGCACGCCGTCGCGCTGGGCGTCCTGCTCGTGCTCGCCTCGGTGCACGCCTCCGCGGTCTCGCTGGTGGTCGTCTCGGCGCTGGCCGGGGCGACGATGCCGCAGGTCGGCTCGATGGTCCGCGCCCGCTGGGCGCACGTGCTCGGCGGGTCGGGCAGGCTGGACACGGCCTTCGCCCTCGAGTCCATCACCGACGAGCTGACCTTCACCCTCGCTCCGGTGCTGCTCGTGGCCATCTCGACCGGGTTCTCACCGGTATGGGCACTGTCGGTGGCGCTGGTGATGGTCGTGGTGGGGACGCTCGCGTTCGCCGGGGTCCGCAGGGGTGCCCCCGAACCGATGCCGGTCCTGGTCCGTTCCCAGCGCGGCGTGCTGCGGCTGCGCGGGGTGGCCGTGCTCGCGCTGGCCTTCGTCGCCCTCGGCACCGTCTTCGGCAGCCTCCAGGTCGGCGTCACCTCCTACACCGCGGCCCTCGGCCAGGCCGGCGCCGCCGGACCGGTCTACGCGAGCTTCTCCGGCGCCAGTTTCGTCGGGGGCATCCTCTACGGCGTGGTCCGCTGGCGGGTCGGCGCCCCGGTCAGGCTGGTCGCCGCCTTCGGCCTGCTCTCCGCGGCCACCGTCGCCCTGACGCTCGCCGGATCCGTCGCGTTGCTGTACGCCGGAGCCGCCGTGGCCGGGTTCGTCATCGCCCCGGCCGTCATCACCGGCTACACCCTGGTCGAGGGCCTCATCCCGGCGGAGGTGAGGACCGAGGCCTTCACCTGGCTCAACGGCTCCGTCGGCGTGGGCATCGCCGCGGGCGCGGCCGTCGCGGGCCAGCTCGTGGACCGCTTCGGCGCGGCGTTCGCCTTCCTCGTCCCCCCGGTCACCACCGGCCTGGCCGCCCTGCTCGTGCTGGTCTTCCTGCGCCGCCTGCGGCCGGGGGCCGACCGCGCCCCGGCGCGCGACCTGGTCTCCGCGGCCTGAGAGGCACCGCGCTGGGAGGTCAACCACCCGTCAGCCGTGTCACCGACCCGCCGGGACGGTACAGCCAGGTCATGTCCGATGAATCCGGCGTTGTCGGAACGGCCGAACACGCCCGGTATGGGGATCTTCTATGATCCATACTCCGCGGGGCAACGGGCACGACGACGAACGGACACCGGTGACACACACACTCCAGGAAGTCGGGACGAACGGGCTGCGGGCGCTGCCCGGAGAGCTGGTGGCGGCATGAGCGGCCTTGGGAGGTGGAGCCTCGGTATCGGCGTCGGGCTCCTGGTCGTGGCTGTGCTGTGCAGGGCGCTGAACCTGATCCCGGTCACGGTGATCACCGGCCTCCTGGGCCTGATCGCGCTCGGCATGGCGGGGTACGACGCGATCTACGAATGGCTGGGCCGGGTCAACCTACGCCGTCGGGAAGCCAGGGCCCACCGGGAACGTGAAGGCCGCCAGGGCCGCTGAACCGCGGTGCGGGACCCACGCGGGCTGGTACAAATGCGGCATGAGCGAATCCGTCGGGTTTCCCCCGCAGCCGAACGTGCCGTCGGCCCGGCGTGTCTACAGTCGGAGGTACCGTGTGTGGGCCCGCGTGCTCCTGTGGACGCCGATCGCGCTCACGGTGGCCGGTGTCGTCCTCGGACTGGGGCTGTTCGCGGCCGCCGATGCCGACCCGGCGTACGGTTCGTCCGCGCTCGGCTATCTCGGCCTCTTCGTGTGGGGCGGCCTCGCGATCCTGTCGCCGGCCCTGCTCGGGTCGTTCGTCGCCGGGCTGGTCATGCTGATCCGCGCGCGCGGCTGAGGTCGCGGCAGGACACGGCTCCGCCTCGACACGATCCGTGGAGCGTGCCCGGCAACCGGGCGCCGGCGGTCGACGCCGGGCCACCGCGAAGCGGATGCCGCGGTGGCCCGGACGGGGACGAGGTGCCGCGGGGAGGGACGCGGTGGCCGGAGGATGGATCAGGCGCCGGCGGCCTGGCGGGCGCGGCGGGCCTCGCGGCGCTCGACGAAGCGGGAGGCGGTGACCTCCAGCTTGCCGAGGAAGTCGGAGAGCTCCTCGCGGGCCTTCTCGCCCTCGGCGCCGAGGTTCTTCATGTTGAACACGTCCCACTGGCGCAGGACCGGCTGCAGGACGTCGTCGATGTGCAGGCGCAGGTCGTAGATGCCCGCGTTGGCGATGGTCATGGCCTTGCGGGTGAAGCCCTCGATGCCGGTTCCCGGCATCTGGAAGGTGGTGACGACGTCGGTCACGGCACGCATCGTCTGGTCGGGGGCGAGCTGGAAGGCCGCGTTGAGCAGGTTGCGGTAGAAGAGCATGTGCAGGTTCTCGTCGGCGGCGATCCTGGCGAGCAGCCGCTCGCAGTTCGGGTCCTCGGAGGCCCTGCCGGTGTTGCGGTGCGAGATGCGGGTGGCGAGCTCCTGGAAGGAGACGTACGCCACCGAGGCGAGCACGCCCTCGTAGGAGTTGGTGAAGCCCTCGCTCATGTGCACCATCCGGGCCCGCTCCAGCGCGACCGGGTCGACCGCGCGGGTGACCGTCAGGTAGTCGCGGATGGCGGTGCCGTGGCGGCCCTCCTCGGCGGTCCAGCGGTGCACCCAGGTGCCCCACGCCGCGTCGCGACCCAGGGTCGTGGCGATCTCGTGGTGGTAGCTGGGGAGGTTGTCCTCGGTCAGCAGGTTGACGATGAGGGAGATGCGGGCTTCCTCGGGAATCTTGGTGTCGGTCTCGACCCAGGCGTCCCCGCCGTAGAGGCCGTCGTAGTTCCGTCCCTCCGACCAGGGGACGTACTCGTGCGGGAACCACTCCTTGGCCACCTTGTGGTGCCGGTCCAGTTCCCCCGCGACGACAGGCTCAAGCTCGAGCAGCAGCTCGGTCTCACTGAACTCTCGCATCAGGTTTTCTCCCTCGAAGACTACGCAACCGTAACCTACGTTAGCGTAGGTAAGACGTGATGGGTACGTGCCGCATGTCTCATTTACTCGCTCGTGGGCGATTCAAGGGAGCACCTTCGCCGTCAGCCGAGACCGATCGGCTGGCGAGGATGCCGGGTGCCGTCCGGACCCGGCCGGTGAGGACGGCGGGTGCCGTCCGGGCCCGGCTGGGCGGGGACCGTCATGCCCTGTTCCCGCACCGCGGACCGGTGACCGGCCACGCCGTCGCGGTGCCCCGGCCAGAGGGCGGCCAGGAGGATCAGCGCCATCTCGGAGAGCACCAGCAGCCGTTCCACCAGGCCGTAGTGGTCGGCGCCGTCGATCAGGTCCGAGACGAGCGAGCCCGGGTGGGCGGCCAGGAACCAGGCGAGGAACACCACCGACAGGACGGAGACCGTCGCCAGCGGCCCGTTTCCCGACCGGCGGCCGAGCATCCACCCCGCGCAGGGCAGCGCGGTGAAGACCACGGCCGCCGACCAGCGGTGGATCTCCCCGGCGATCGAGACGACGCCGGGCGCCGCGTCGGTGGGGAACGCGGCGGTGAGAAGGAGTCCCAGCGCCGCGGCCACGAACAGCGCGCGCGAGGCGGCACCGCGCACCGGCGCCACCCGGGCCAGCAGGTACGCGACCCAGAGACAGCCCATCGCCAGGGCGATCGTGCCGCCCACCATCGCCCAGGCGCTGTCGTCGCGCAGCGCGTAGTCGCTGATCAGGCCGTTCAACGGGTCCACCGTGTCGGCCGCGACCAGGTGCGCGTAGCCCATCGCGGCCAGGGCGAACAGCGGCCCGGCCACGCCGGGCCAGCGGGACGGCGGGCCCTCGTTCACCGCGCCACCCCCCGGTGTGCCGCTTCGGAGTTCATCGCGCCACCTCCCGGCGGACCGTCTCGAAGTCCGGTCCCATCTCCCGGCGGATCGTCTCGAACCTCATCGCGCGACCTCCTGGTAGATCCGCTCGAACCTGGCCAGGGAGGCCTGGTGGTCGTGGGTCAGCGCGATGGCGCGGCTCGCGGCGCCCATCGCGGCACGCGTCCCGGGGGAGGCGAGCAGGGCGCCCAGGTGCCGGGCCAGTTCCCGGACGTCGCCGGGCCGGAACAGGTGGCCGTTCTCGCCGGGCCGTACCAGGTGCGGCAGGGCCATCGCGTCCGCGGCGACGACCGGCAGGCCGCTGGCCATGGCCTCCAGCGTGGCGATGCTCTGCAGCTCCGCGACGCCCGGCATGGCGAAGACGTCACCGGCGGCGTACACCTGGGGCAGCGTCTCGTCGGGGACGAACCCGAGGAAGGACACCCGGTCCCCGACCCCGATCCGGTCGGCCAGCCTGGCGAGCGCGGCCCGCTGCCCGCCGGTTCCGGCCAGCGCGATCTGCGCGTCGGTGTGGACGAGCACGTGCGGCAGGGCCCGGACGAGCTCGTCCAGCCGCTTCTCCTCGTCCAGTCGGCCGACGAACACGATCGTGTCCCGGTCGGGCAGGCCGAAGGCCCTGCGGGCCCACGCCTTCGGCTCGGCGCGCGGCTGGAACCTCGCCAGGTCGATGCCGCAGGAGATGGGCTCCACCGGCGGGCCGAAACCCTTGCCCGTGAGCAGACCGGCGGCGATCTCGGTGGGCGTGGTGACGCGGTCGGCCTTGGAGAAGACGCGGTTGAAGTCCTTCCAGGCCAGCGCGCCCGCCCTCTCGCGGAGCCGGCCGGGGATGTGCGCGAACTGGAAGAGGTTGTCGGGCATGAAGTGGTTGGTTGCCACGACGGGAATGCCGGCGCGCCGGGAGGCGGAGATCGCCGCGCGGCCGACGACGAAGTGCGCCTGCACGTGGACCACGTCGGGGGCGATCCTGTCGATCAGCCGGTCCAGCCGGGTCGGCACCGTTACCCGCATGGTCGGGTGGACCAGCACCGGCGCCGAGCGCAGCCTGTGCACGGTCACCCCGTCCACGTGCTCGGTCCTGGACGGTCCCTCGTCCGAGGCGCACACCACGTGGACCTCGTTCCCCCGCTCGGCCAGGCCCTGGGCCAGCCGGTGGGCGAAGTAGGCGGCGCCGTTCACGTCCGGCGGGTAGGTGTCCGCCCCGATCAGCACCCGGCGGGCCCGGGTGGCGAGGAGGGCGGGGGCCCGCACGGGGGCGTACAGGGGGGCGGTGGCCGGCATGACCATCGGTGCTCCGTTCATCGTGCTGTCACATCAGGTGAGGGGGACATCGGGGTGGTACGGGCCAGCGCGACGGTTCCGGCGGCGGTGAGCGCGGCCGCCGCCAGCGCGGTGAGCGTGCTCGCCGCGCCGGTCGGCAGGGGCTCGCCGAGCAGGAGGGCACCGAAGGCGACGGCGGTGAGAGGGTCGGCCACCTGCAGGGCGGCGAACGCCACGCCGAAGTGGCCGACGGCGTAGGCGCGCTGGAGCAGCGCCAGCGCGATCACGGCGGGCATCGGGACGGCGAACAGGAACCACGGCTCCCAGTCGCCGTCGACCAGGACGCGGGTGAGCGTGGCGGTCGCGCCGTACAGCACGCCCGCGCCCGTGGCGAGCAGGCAGGCCCGTGCGGCGGGGGAGACCCGCCTGGCGAGGGTCCACAGCACCAGGGCGGCGGTGGCCGCCCCCGCGAGCAGGACCACCGCCTCCCCGGTGCTGAGGTGGGGGTTCCCGCCGTGCTCGGGCACGACCAGCACCAGGCCGATCAGCCCGATGGCGATCACCGCCGCCGAGGCCAGCTCACCGGGCCGCGGCCTGCGGCGTTGCAGGGCCGCGGCACACGGCAGGGCGAACAGGAGGCTGGCCACGCCCATCGGCTGCACCAGGGTGAGCGGGCCGTATTTCAGGGCGACGACGTGCAGGGCCGTGCCGCCCGCGATGGCCAGGCCGCCGAGCAGCCACCGGGGGCGCCTGGCCAGGTACCCGAGACCGGCGCGGGACGTGCTCGCCGCCTCGAACTGCTGCAGAGCGGCACCGAGTGCGAAGAACAGGGATCCCAGCAACGCCAGGCCGGCCGCCAGCACGGTCATGCACACTCCTTCCAAGCAGATGAAGACATGGCGAGATGACCGGATCGCCTCGGGGAGGCGTCCGTTGAGGGGTTCGGGGTGAACAGTCGAAGCGTCCCGTGCGGGAAGGTGCCGGAGCCATAGGGGTTCACCCTGACTTCGCAGGGAATTCCCCGAGATTCGCGTCGGGGCTGTTGACCTGCTGGCTTCTCTTATCGTAGTTTCTCGGGCATGGATCTCGTGGGCGCCTGGCGCCTGGTCGAGTGGCGGATCGCCGGTGCCGACGGGCGGGTCTCGCACCCCTTCGGCACGGACGCGGTGGGCCTGCTCTGCTACACCCCCGACGGCCACATGAGCGCGACGATCGCGCGGGCCGGGCGCGCCCCGCTGCCCGGCGTCGGCCCGCGGCAGGCGCCCCCGGAGGCGCTGGCCGAGGCGTTCACGTCGTTCTTCGCCTACGCGGGCCGCTACGAGGTCCGCGACGGCCACGTCGCCCATGACGTCGAGGTGGCGCTCAACCCGGCCTTCGCGGGCACCGTCCAGATCCGCGAGCTGAACGCCGACGGTGACCGGCTGGTCCTGGCGGCCGGTGAGGGCGGCCGGTGGCACACCCTGATCTGGAGGCGGTCGTGAACGTCGTGCCCCGTGCCGGGGTGCGGACCTCCTCGGGAACGGTCTCCTTCATCAGTCGCCGGAGGTGACCAGTTCCGCCTCCGGCGCGGAACGGCGGCGGAGGTGGCGGACGACCTCGACCACGACGGTGACCGCCAGGGCGATGCCGAGACCGAGCAGCAGGCCCTTGATCGGGTCGTGCTCGAAGGCCGCGCCGCCCACGTAGCCGATCATTCCCGAGTAGACCGCCCAGGTCACCGCGGCGAGGGCGTCGAAGAGGGCGAACGAGCGCCGGGGATAGGCGACCGCGCCCATGGTCAGGGTGCAGGCGGTCCGGCCGCCGGGAATGTAGCGGGCCACCACGAGGACCAGCCCGCCCCGCTCGGCCAGCGCCCGCTCCGCCCAGGCGAACGCCTTGCGGCTGCGCCTGCCGTTGCGCAGCCGGTCGTTGGTGGTACGCCCGATGGCGTACGAGATGTGGTCGCCCGCGAACGCGCCCAGCGCGGCCACCACGATCACCAGGAGCAGGTCGGGCGCGCCGGTGGCCGCGGCGAACACCCCGGCCGTGATGACGGACGTCTCCGCCGGGACCACGGGGAAGAAACCGTCGAGCATCGCCAGCGCGAACAGCGCCAGGTAGATCCATGGAGATGTCATCACATCGTGCAGGACGTCGAGGATGGCCTGTGTCACGTCGGGCTCCAGCCGGGGGGTTGCGAATGTCTCACGCAGCACGCTGACGGCCCGGTGATCCTCAGGGCATCCGGGAGGAACCCCGGTGTTCTCGGATCACATCCCTGAGATCACCGGGGGTCCGTCCCGCCGACTCCGGAAACCGGGGGGAGCCGGTCACATCGCTCGAACGGCCTGAGCCACCCCCTCCTGGAGGGGGAGACACGGCTCAGTTGAGCTGCCAGATGGCGAGATTCAGCGAGGCCGCGTACGTCACCCAGAGCAGGTAGGGCACCAGCAGCCAGGCGGCCGGGCGGCTGATCCGCCGGAACATGACGATGTTGAGCACGATCGCGAGCCAGAGGACGACGATCTCCGCGAACGCCAGGCCGTACTGGCCGGCGCCGAAGAACAGCGGTGTCCAGGCGGCGTTGAGGACCAGCTGGACCGCGTAGACGCCGAGCGCCGGTGTCAGGCCGCGCGCCGACCAGGCGAGCCAGCCGGACAGGGTGATCATGACGTACAGGACCGTCCAGGCCGGGCCGAACAGCCACTGCGGCGGTGCCCAGGGCGGCCGCTCCAGCGACAGGTACTCGCCGCCGGCGTCGACGGCCGACAGCGATCCCACCACCGCGACCAGCACGAGCGCGACGGCGAAGACAGGCAGCCCGGCCCAGCGTTTCGGTTGTTGCGCGATGACCATGGAAACCTCCCTGCCCCCCTCTTCGCGGATCTACCGCGCCGCGGTTTCCCTCGTACGGGGGCGCCGTATCCTCGCCGGGCCCGGTACGGGAGCTCCGGGGTTTCCCGGCGTAGGGTTCAGGGCGCGGGGGGCTCAGGCGGGCGGGGCGGCGATGGCCCGGGTGGCGACGGGGTCGTAGTGCAGGCGGCGCAGCATCCGGCGGAAGGCGTACAGGGAGAAGGCCACCGCCAGGCCGCTGATCGCGGCCACGGCCGTGGTGCGGACCAGCAGGTAGGTGCCGATCGACTCGTGCAGCAGGAGCCAGATGCTCACCGCGGAGTTGGCCAGCAGCACGAAGGCCCACAGCAGGGTGATACGCGCGAAGAACCGGCGGACCCGCTCGTGTTTCAGCACCGCCGAGGGCAGGTGGATGTAGTCGAGGGTCAGCTTCTGCACCAGCGGGCGGTTGAACCGCACCGAGGCGAGGAAGACCATGCTGATGCAGATCGTCCCGAGCTCCGGCTGGAGGAAGTAGATCACCGCGCTCCCGGTCCAGAACCCCAGCAGCGCCCGTACGGTGATCGCGATGACGGCGAGGATCATCGTGCCCGGCACGGGAATCCGTCGGATCAGCCGCCACCCCACCCCCGCGTACACCCAGGTGACCGCCGCGATCAGCGCGCCCTTCAGGCCGAGGAGGGCGAGCGCGGCGTAGAAGACGGCGAGGGGGGCGACGACGCCCTCCAGCAGCTTCGGTGCCGCCTGCCTGGCGAGGG
This sequence comes from Streptosporangium sp. G12, assembly GCF_052983175.1. NCBI lineage: Bacteria > Bacillati > Actinomycetota > Actinomycetes > Streptosporangiales > Streptosporangiaceae > Streptosporangium > Streptosporangium sp. G12. Next base: position 41,424 of record NZ_JBRIQO010000046.1, read on the forward strand.
CGGTGAGGCGGGGGAGGACGATGGGCTGGTGGCTCATGACGCTCCACGGGCTGGTGCGGTGGCAGGCGATGGGCGTTCACGCCTACCCCGGCATGACACGAGCATGTCAGGCCGTCGCGAGGGGTTGCGGAGAGGGTTGCTTCCGGCTGTTCACCGGCCACTCACCGTACCTGACGCCGTGCAGTGCTCTCGTGAAAACAACTCAATAACACTGCAATAACGGATGAGACAGGTGCGGATCATTACGATTCACAAAAAGGATCACTATGCCGGTAACGGTTGAGAAACGGGAGCTTTCCTGATCGGGTCCGGTCCGCGACCATGAGAGACATGGCAGTGCTGCGCACGCACGCGTCCCGCCGTTCCACCGAGGGTGTCGAGAATGTGGCCGCCCAGCTCGTCCGCTGGCCGGACCTGGCGCTGAAACGCACCCGGAAAGGGCTGGGATTCCGGGCCGGCGGCAGGGAGATCGTCAGGATGTCCGGCGATCACACCGCGGAGCTGCTCCTCACCAAACCCATGATCGACAAGTGGGCGCGGGTGCTCACCGACTGCCATCGGATCACCCCGGGCGCCGACGCCGGATGGGTGGCCATGTCCATCGAGGGCCGGGCCGACGCCGAGCTGTTCCTCTCGCTCGTCAGCGTCGCGATCAAGGTCAACCAGGGCCCGCGGTAACGGCGTCGGCCGAGGGCGGCGGCAGGCGTGTCATCCGGGGTTCGCGGTGGCCGGCGCCGGTCCGAAGTTGCGGTGAACGGGCGGCGGCGGTGGTGGGCGGCGTCAGCCGAGGGTCGCGGTGGCCAGCCTCGCCCCGAAGCCGATGAACAGCGCGCCCACGCCCGTCCGCAGCCCGGCCGACAGCCCGCGGCGGGCCCGGAACCGTCCGGCCAGGAACGTCCCGCCGAAGATCAGCGCCGACAGGTAGAGCACGCTGAACAGCTGGCAGATCGCGCCCAGGATCAGGAAGGACACCGCGGGGGTGCCGTAGGCGGGGTCCACGAACTGGATGAAGAACAAGACGAAGAACAGGATCGCCTTCGGGTTCATCAGGCTGACGATCAGGGCCTTGCGGAAGGGGTTCTCCGTGACCCGCTCCCGGCCGGGGGCCGCCTCCGCGGTCGCGCTCCCGGCGTCGGGCGAACGCCACGAGCGCCAGGCCGACCGGAGCATCTGGAACCCGATCCACGCGAGGTAGGCCGCACCGGCGTACTTGACGACGTTGAACAGGAGCGGCGTCGACTTCAGCAGGGAGGCGGCCCCCGCCGCCGCCAGCACCATCAGGACGGTGTCGCCGACGAAGACCCCCATCGCCCCCCGGTACCCCTGCCGCACCCCACGCTGGGCGGCGGTGCTGAGCACGTACAGCGAGTTCGGGCCGGGCAACAGGATGATGAAGAAGGCGCCGACCACGTAGGTCCAGATGTCGGTGATGCCGAAGAACACGTCGATACTCCAGGGGGCGTTACGGATGCGTCATTACCGTATCGCCTAAAGGTGCTTATCTCCCTTTCCGGGTTTTCCGGACGCCATGCGCCGTGTACCTCAGACGCCGCGCACCATGTCGCCCGGACGCCGCGGATCGCGTAGCCCGGATGTGGCGGATCATGCCATTCGGGCGCGACGAATCGTGCCTTTGGGGGGCACTCCCGGTCCGGACGGGAGTGGCGGGCGGGAGTGACGGACGGGAATGGAGAGCGGGGGAGGGCGGCGGGTGAGGGGTCGCCGTACCGTTCCTCCGCGCGCCCGGGGCGGGCGCCGGAACGCACCTGGGCGCGGCATCGGAGACTGACTTTTTTGGGCCTTGTGGCAAGGGTCTGTCAAGGCTACGATCGCGACAACTCTTAGGAAACTTTCCTAAAAGAAATGCCGACCGGGGGTGCCCGTGGCCCGTGCCTCCCCTCTGACCGATGTCCAGCTGCGAGAACTCGACGACGGCAGCCGTCACTGCTGAAGGTCCGACCGTCCGGACGCCTCACCCCCAGGTTCCACGTCCATGGGAGCGATCATGCGGCGCACCTTTTCCTTACTTGTCCTGACTGCGGCTGCAAGCCCTCACCGCGGCCTGCCCAGCCCCGCCACCCCCGTCTCCGGCGACACGTCCTTCCCCGCCATCGCGGCCCGTCCTCGAAGCGCCGGCACCGGATCCCATCGGCACCGCACGCCGGTCGGCGGTGTCCGGAGCGTGTGACGGCGGCCCAGGCGCCGGCGACCCGGTGACGACTCGCCGAACCCGGCGGTCTTCGGCGTCCCGCGCCGATCAACGGAACGCCCCCCCGGTCGGAGCCGTGCCCACCCCGCCGTACGGCCCGCGTCCACGTTCGCGCCCGCGCACCCCCCGCGTGGCGCGGGTCGTACGGTCACCCCCACGGAATGCATGAGGTCAACGTGAAATTACGTGCCATCGCTCGTTCTCTCGTCGCCCTGGCGGCCCTCGTCCTGGCGATGACGGTCGCGCTCCCGGCCCAGGCCGCCTCGGCGACCGCCGTCTTCACCAAGACCTCGGACTGGGGTACCGGTTTCGAGGGCAAGTACACGATCACCAATGGTGGTACGACGACCGTCAACGGCTGGTCGGTCGCCTTCGATCTGCCCTCGGGGGCGAACATCGGGTCCTTCTGGGACGCGTCGTTGAGTCGTAGCGGGCAGCGTTTCACCTTCACCAACGTCGGCTGGAACGGCACTTTGGCGCCCGGTGCGACCGCGAGTTTCGGTTTCAACGGCAGTCCGGGCGGCGTGACCCCGTCCAACTGCACCCTCAACGGCGCGGCGTGCGGCGGCGGTGGCGTCCCCGGCACCCCGGGCGCGCCCGGTACGCCGTCGGTCACCGGGACGACCAACTCCTCGATCTCGCTGTCGTGGGGTGCCTCCAGCGGCACCGTCACCGGCTACCGCGTCTACGAAGGCAGCACGCAGCGGGCCCAGGTCACCGGCACCAGCGCCACGATCGGCTCGCTGGGCACGTGTACCTCGCACACCTACACGGTCAAGGCCTACAACGCCCAGGGCGAGTCGGCGGCCGGCGGCGCGGTGAGCGCCACCACCACCGGCTGCAACAGCAGCGCCCCCGGCAAGCCGGGCGCGCTGTCGGCGACCGGCGGTGCGAACAGCGTCGCGTTGTCGTGGGGCGCGTCCTCGGGGACGGTGACGGGTTACCGGGTGTACGAGGGGTCCACGGTGAGGGCGACCGTGACCGGCACGAGCGCGACGGTGTCGGGGCTGGGCGTGTGCGAGGCGCACACCTACACGGTGGCGGCGTACAACTCGGCGGGCGAGGGCCAGAGGAGCGACCCGGCGAGCGCGACCACGAACGGCTGCACCGGCGGCGGCCCGCTGCCCAAGCACTTCCTCACCGGCTACTGGCACAACTTCGACAACCCGGCCGTCGAGCTGCGGCTGTCGGCGGTGCCCAACGAGTACGACCTGGTCGCGGTCTCCTTCGGCGAGGCCACCGCCACCCCCGGTGAGGTCGTCTTCGGCGTCGACCCGGGCCTGTCCGCCTCCCTCGGCGGCTACACCGACGCCCAGTTCAGGGCCGACGTGCAGACCCTCCACTCCCGCGGCAAGAAGGTCATCCTCTCGGTCGGCGGCGAGGCGGGCCGCGTGCAGGTGGCCAGCGCCGCCGCCGCGACCAAGTTCGCCGACACCGTCTACGCCCTGATGCAGAGCTACGGCTTCGACGGCGTCGACATCGACCTGGAGAACGGGCTCAACTCCACCTACATGGGCCAGGCGCTCCGATCGCTGCGGGCCAAGGCGGGCGCGAACCTGATCATCACGATGGCGCCGCAGACCATCGACATGCAGTCCACCGGCGGCGAGTACTTCAAGCTGGCGCTGGCCATCAAGGACATCCTCACCGTCGTCCACACCCAGTTCTACAACTCCGGCTCCATGCTCGGCTGCGACCAGATGGCCGCCTACTCGCAGGGCTCGGTCAACTTCATGACCGCGCTGGCCTGCATCCAGCTGGAGAACGGCCTCCGCCCCGACCAGGTGGCGCTCGGCCTGCCCGCCGGACCCGGCGCGGCGGGCGGCGGGATCGTCGCCCCCGCCCTGGTGAACCAGGCCCTGACCTGCCTGGCCACCAGGACCGGCTGCGGAAGCTTCGTGCCGCCGCGCACCTACCCCGGCATCCGTGGCGCGATGACCTGGTCCATCAACTGGGACGCCAGCAACAACTGGAACTTCTCCAGGACCGTCAAGCCGCACCTGGCGACCCTGCCCTAGCACCCGGAACCTCCTCACCTTCCGCCCCCGGACCCCCGACCTCCCGATCTCCGGACCTGCCCGGCACCGCGCGACCCACGACCGGGCCGGGCGGGCCCCGGATCCCGTACCTCGAACACCTCGCCTCTTTCGACCCCCGGCACCTCGCACCCCCAACACCTCGCACCCCCCAACCGAGGAAGAGCCATGAGATTTCGACGAACGCTGACCGCGGTCCTGGCCGCGCTCGGCATGTCAATCGGCCTGTCACTGGTCGCGACCCCCGCGTTCGCGGCGCCCCCCACCGCCGTCTTCACCAAGGTCTCCGACTGGGGTACCGGTTTCGAGGGCAAGTACACGATCACCAATGGTGGTACGACGACCGTCAACGGCTGGTCGGTCGCCTTCGATCTGCCCTCGGGGGCGAACATCGGGTCCTTCTGGGACGCGTCGTTGAGTCGTAGCGGGCAGCGTTTCACCTTCACCAACGTCGGCTGGAACGGCACTTTGGCGCCCGGTGCGACCGCGAGTTTCGGTTTCAACGGCAGTCCGGGCGGCGTGACCCCGTCCAACTGCACCCTCAACGGCGCGGCGTGCGGCGGCGGTGGCGTCCCCGGCACCCCGGGCGCGCCCGGTACGCCGTCGGTCACCGGGACGACCAACTCCTCGATCTCGCTGTCGTGGGGTGCCTCCAGCGGCACCGTCACCGGCTACCGCGTCTACGAAGGCAGCACGCAGCGGGCCCAGGTCACCGGCACCAGCGCCACGATCGGCTCGCTGGGCACGTGTACCTCGCACACCTACACGGTCAAGGCCTACAACGCCCAGGGCGAGTCGGCGGCCGGCGGCGCGGTGAGCGCCACCACCACCGGCTGCACCGACCCGCAGCCGCCCGGCAAGATGCCCGGAGCCCCGTATCTCTACATGGGCTGGGGCAGCCCGCCCAACCCCGCCACCGTGATGAGCGCCACCGGCGTGAAGTCCTTCACCATGGCGTTCATCCTGTCCAGCGGCGGCTGCAACCCCGCCTGGGACGGCAACCGGCCACTGACCGGCGGCACCGACCAGGCCGCGATCAACCAGATCAAGGCCGCGGGCGGCAGCGTGCAGATCTCCTTCGGCGGCTGGTCGGGCAACAAGCTCGGCCCGAACTGCTCCACCCCGGCCGCCTTCGCCGGAGCCGTGCAGCAGGTCATCAACGCCGTCGGCCCCGCGGTCGTCGACTTCGACATCGAGAACACCGACGAGTTCGAGAACTACACCGTCCAGGACCGCATCCTCAACGGCCTGAAGATCGTCAAGCAGAACAACCCGAACGTCAAGATCGCCGTCACCTTCGGCACCTCCACCACCGGCCCGACCTCCCACGGCATCCGCCTGATCAACCAGGCCAAGGCGCTGGCCGTGCCGATCGACAACTACACGATCATGCCGTTCGACTTCGGCGCCTCCAACATCTACACCGACACCGTCAACGCCTCCGAGGGCCTGAAGAACGCGCTCAAGGCCGCCAACGGCTGGACCGACGCGCAGGCGTACGCCCGGATGGGCATCTCCGGCATGAACGGCCTGTCCGACCAGCAGGAGCTGACCACCGTGGCGGCCTGGACCCAGATCCGCGACTGGGCCAGGTCCAAGGGCCTGACCCGCTTCGCCTACTGGGCGGTCAACCGCGACCGTCCCTGCCCGGGCGGCGGCGTGACCTCCACCTGCAGCGGGATCGCCCAGAACGACTGGGACTTCACCCGCGTCACCGCCGGCTTCTGAACCGGCACGACCCGCACGACCCGTACGGCCGGCACGACCCGTACGGCCCGCACCCCGCCCGGGGTGCGGGCCGTATCCCACGACACCCTCCTAAAGATCTTTGCGGGGTAAATCGGATGTACCTCAGGAAACTCGCCGTGGCCGCCGTACTGGCGCTCAGCGGGACGATGCTGGCCGCGACACCGGCCCACGCGGCCAACATCGCGACGAACCCGGGCTTCGAGAACGGGCTGAGCGGGTGGACCTGCTCCGCCTCCTCGGGCGCCACGACCGTCTCCTCACCCGTACACGGCGGGACCGGGGCCCTGCAGGCGACACCGGCGGGGAACGACACCGCCCGCTGTCAGCAGACGGTCAGTGTCAGGCCGTCCTCGGCCTACACCCTGTCTGCCTGGGTCAGGGGCGGCTACGTCTTCCTCGGCGCGACCGGAACCGGCGGGACCGACCCCAGCACGTGGACGTCCTCGCCGTCGTCCTACGCCCAGCTGTCGACCTCGTTCACCACCGGCGCCTCGACCACCTCGGTGACGATCCACGTCAACGGCTGGTACGGCCAGGGCGTCTACCAGGCCGACGACGTCGTCCTCGACGGAGCGCCGGGGCAGGGGCAGCCCCCCGCGGCGCCCACCGGGCTCACCGGCACCGGCAACGCCACCACCGCCTCGCTGAGCTGGACCGCCTCCTCGGGCGCGACCGGCTACAACGTCTACCGCGACGGCACCAGGGTCGGCACCGCCACCGGGACCACCTTCTCCGAGACCCCCGGTACCGGCACCCACTCGTACCAGGTGAGCGCGACGAACGCCTCGGGCGAGTCGGCGAGGTCCGGCGCGGTCTCCGTGACGGTCGGCAACGATCAGCCACCGCCCCCGTCCGTACCGTCGGGGCTGGCCGCCACCGTCAGCGGCACGAGCGTCTCGCTGAGGTGGAACGCCTCCTCGGGCGCGACCTCCTACAACGTCTACCGCAACGGGACGAGGGTCGGCACCCCCACCGCGACCTCCTACACCGACACCCCGGGCGCGGGGACGCACGGCTACCAGGTGAGCGCCTCCAACTCCGCCGGTGAGTCGGCGAGGTCCGGCGCGGTCTCCGCGACCGTCACCGGCACGCCCCCCGGCAACCTGCCCAAGCGGGTGCTGGTCGGCTACCTGCACGCCTCCTTCGCCAACGGCTCCGGCTACATCCGGATGGCGGACGTGCCCAACGAGTGGAACGTCATCAACCTGTCCTTCGGAGAGCCCACCTCGGTGACCTCCGGGGACATCCGCTTCACCCGGTGCCCGGTCGCCGAGTGCCCCAACGTCGAGTCCGAGGCCGAGTTCATCGCCGGGATCCGGGCCAAGCAGGCACTCGGCAAGAAGGTGCTGATCTCGATCGGCGGCCAGAACGGCCAGGTCCAGCTGAGCACCACGGCCGCGCGCGACACGTTCGTCCAGTCGGTGGGCGCCATCATCGACAAGTACGGCCTCGACGGGCTGGACATCGACTTCGAGGGCCATTCCCTCTATCTCGACAACGGCGACACCAACCTGTCCGCCCCCACCACCCCGGTCATCGTCAACCTGATCTCCGCGCTCAGGACCCTCAAGGCCAGGTACGGCGCCAGGTTCGTGCTGACCATGGCCCCCGAGACGTTCTTCGTCCAGCTGAGCTACCAGTTCTACGGCCCGGGCCCCAACGGCTCCGCCGACCGGCGGGCCGCCTCGTATCTCCCCGTCATCCACGCGATGCGCGACGACCTGACCCTGCTGCACGTCCAGGACTACAACTCCGGACCGATCATGGGGCTGGACAACCAGTACCACACCATGGGCGGCCACGACTTCCACGTCGCCATGACCGACATGCTGCTCGCCGGCTTCCCCGTCGCGGGCAACCCGAACAACGTCTTCCCCGCCCTGCGCCAGGACCAGGTCGCCATCGGCCTGCCCGCCGCCCCGTTCGCGGGTAACGGTTTCACCACGGTCGCCGAGGTCCAGAAGGCCTTCGACTGCCTGGCCAAGGGGACCGGCTGCGGGTCGTACCGGCCGAGAGGGGTCTACCCGAACCTCCGCGGCCTGATGACCTGGTCGATCAACTGGGACAGGTACAACGCCTTCGAGTTCTCCCGCAGCCACCGGGCCTATCTCGACGGCCTGGGCTGAAAGCCCCTCGCCGCCGGGGGAGACGGACTTCCGGCGGCGAGGTTCCACCCTCCGCGCCTCCTCACGGCCGCGGGTGTCCGGCGTCCCGAAGCGGTCGCCCGCCGTGACGGCCCGGATTCCGGAGGCCGGGAAAACTGGCAGAGTGGTCTCGGTTTGGAGATCCGGGTGGCTGGTTGGTCGCCAGGTCCGGCAGGCTAGGGGCCGTCATGGACTACGCAATTCTCACGGGGTTCGTCCTCGTTCTCGGTGTCGTGCTCGCCCTGGTCGCGCAGTGGAAGGGCTGGAGGCCCTCGCTGCTGGTCGTGCTGGGGGTCGGAATCGCCTTCCGGGTGCTCATCATGGCCACCTCGGCGGTGGACACCTGGCAACCGGTCGACTTCATCAACAGCTTCAAGCCCGCCGGCGAGGCGGTCCTGAACCGCGAGGACCCCGTTCTGGGCAGCTCGGGAGGCTGGCACTTCCTGCCGACCATCCCCTACGTCTACGGCCTCCTGCTCTGGCTGGGCATCCCCTGGGAGATCGGCGGCCGCCTGGTCACCGTGGTCGCCGACATCGTGCTGATCCCGCTGGTCGGCAAGCTCGCCGGTGGGCCCAAGGCGTCGCTGCGCGCCTTCCAGTACGCCTGCAACCCGCTCGCCATCCTCGTCGCCTCCGTCCACGGCCAGGTCGAGCCGGTCGCCCTGGTCTTCGGCGTCGCCGCCTTCGTCGTGGCCCGAGGTCCCGGCGATCCCCACCGGCCGGGCATGACCACCGACCCGCTCTCGCTGGTACGGCAGAGCGTCGCGCTGCACGGCCTCGCCGGCGCCGTACGGCACGCCTTCGGCCCCGAGGGGATGTTCCGCGGGGCGCTCACCCCGCGCCAGGGCGACCGGCAGTCCCTGCGCCGCGCCCTGCTCGCGGGACTGCTGATGGGACTGGCGCTGTGCGCCAAGAGCTGGCCGATCTGGCTCATTCCCGGCATGCTCCTGCTGCTGCCCACCTTCCGCGCCCGCGCCGTGGCGTTCGTGGCCACGGGCATCGCACCGGTCTTCTTCCTGGTCACCCTGCCGATCTTCGCCGGCACCTCGCTGAGCCAGATCCCCGAGGTCATCCGGGTGATCCAGGACGTCCGCCCGATCGTCGGACAGTGGGGCTGGACCGCCGTCGGCATGCACGGCATCAACGACCTGCACCAGGGGTTCGCCACGTTCGGCACCCGCCTGATCTACGTCACCATGCTGGCGGTGGCCTTCGTGTGGCGCCGCGCCGACCCGATCGACCTCACCACGGCGCTGCTGCTCGCCTTCATGGTCGTCACCCCCAGGCTCGGCGCGCAGTATCTCCTGTGGTTCATGCCGTTCCTGATCGCCCGTCCCACCCGCTTCGCGTGGCCGGCGATCATCGGCGTCTCCCTGTGGGCGGGCTACGGCTACCTCTACATGACGCAGTTCGACTCCGCTACCTGGCGAAGTCTCCACATCGTCTGGTCGCAGTCCTCCATCGTGCTGCTGCCGATCCTGGCGCTCGCCATGCCGTGGGGGCGCCGCGTCCCCCGCGCGCCCGTCGCCTCCCCCGAGGGGCCACCCCCCTCGGCACCCGTCCCGGCGTCCGCCTGACGTCTCGCGGCGCCCGGATCCCGACGCCCGCCTGAACGGCGCCGGTCCTTCCCGCCCGGCCCTCGGCCCCGTGGTCCGTCCGGGTCGCCCGCTCCCGAGCACGCCCGCCCCGTCACCGCCGCGTGACGGGGCGGCGGGGCGGCCCGGAAGGCTGGTAAATTCCGGTTCCGTGACGAGTACCGTGGAAATCCTGCGTTACACCGCTTTCACCCACGACCCCGAGGGGGGAAACCCCGCCGGGATCGTCCTCGACGCGGCCGGGCTCTCCGACGCGGAGATGCTGGCCGTCGCCGCCGAGGTCGGATACTCCGAGACGGCGTTCGTGACCGCACGCGACGACGAGCGACGCGCCTTCCGGGTCCGATACTTCGCCCCCTCGGCGGAGGTGGCGTTCTGCGGGCACGCCACGATCGCCACCTCGGTGGTGCTGGCCGAACGTCTCGGGACCGGACGCCTGACGTTCGACACCAACGCGGGCGAGATCGTCGTCGACACCGAGATCGCCGACGACGCGCTCCGGGCCACGCTCACCAGCGTCCCCACGCACTCACGGCCCGTCGCGGAGGACGCGCTGGAGGAGGCCCTCGCCGCCCTCGGCTGGTCCCACGACGATCTCGACCCGGCCTTCCCTCCGCACGTCGCCTTCGGCGGCGTGGAGCATCTCGTGGTCGCGGCCTCCTCGCGCGAACGCCTGGCCGGCCTCGACTACGACTACGAGCGGCTGAAGGCGCTGATGACCCGCGAAGGCTGGACGACGGTGAACCTGTTCTGGCGGGAGAGCGACGAGCGGTTCCACGCCCGCAACCCGTTCCCGGTCGGGGGCGTCGTGGAAGACCCCGCCACCGGGGCCGCCGCCGCGGCCTTCGGCGGTTACCTGCGTGTTCTCGGGAACGGTTCCTCGGAGTTCACGGTCATCCAGGGGGTGGACATGGGGCGGCCCAGCACGCTGAAGGTCTCGATCGCCTCCCCGGACGGCCGGAGCCGGGTGAGCGGCGGAGCGGTCGCGCTGGAGACCGCCTGACCCGCACCGGTCCGGTCAGGTGGTCCCGTCGCCGGGCTGGTCGAGCAACCGGCTCAGGGGCACCCCCGCCAGCCGCCGTACCTCGTTCGCCATGTGCGCCTGGTCGGCGTACCCGCTGACCGCGGCGACCTCGGCCGCCGTGACGCCGCGCCTGGCCAGCCGCAGTGCCCGCTGGAACCTGACCACCCGCTGCAGCACCTTCGGGCCGTACCCGAAGGACCGCAAGGACCGGCGCAGGAGCTGTCGCTCGCCGAACCCCAGGTCCCAGGCCACCTCCCTGACGCTCCGGCCCGCCCGCAGTGCCTCGGCGATCGCAGGCGCGGCCGGGTCGGGGCCGGGCGCCGCGCGCAGCCGTACGGCCAGCGCCCGCTGTACGACGTCGGAGAACGGCTCCGGCCGCCGGACCCCGGCCGGCCCGCTGGACGGCTCCGGCTCGGCCTGCGCGGTGAGCGGTTCCAGCTCGGACAGCTCCGCGAACGGCCCCAGGTCGGACAGCGGCACCCGCAGGTCGCGCAGCCTGTCGAGCGGCACGCCGAACAGCTCGCCCACCGCGCCGGGCCTGAACCGGATCCCCGTGTAGTGGTTACCCGGCGTCATCCGGACGGATTTCGGGCCCGTGTCGGGTCCCGCGACAAGCGCACCTTCCGGTCCCCAGATCAGATCCACGCAGCCGTCGGGCACGACCAGCTGCGTCATGACGAAGGTCGCCTCGTTGCTCCACACGCAGGCCACCCGCCCGGCGAGGCGGGAGTCCGGCGCCCACTCGCGATACATGACCTCAGGGTACGGGCGAAGGAGGAACCTTCTCCTGCCCCCCGCCCGGCTTCTTCCCCACGCCGGGTCGCCCGTCGTCGGGCACGTCCCCGGAGACGAGAGCGGCGGCCCAGTCACCGTCGGGATCGCTGTCGATCAGCAGCGCCCGGGTCAGCAGGCTGAGCGGGATGGCCAGCAGCGCGCCCAGAGGGCCGAGCAGGAACGTCCACAGGATGAGCGAGAGGAAGGTCACGGTGGTGGAGAGGCCGACGGCGTCACCGAGGAACTTCGGCTGGATCAGCGACTGCACCACGAAGTTGATCAATATGTAGGCGGCGATCACGAAGATCATGGTTTTCGGCCCGCCCTCCAGAAGACCGAGCAGGGCGGGCGGGATCAGTCCCAGGATGAACCCGACGTTGGGGATGTAGTTCGTGATCAGTGCCAGTACTCCCCAGAGGAGGGGGAGCGGCACACCGAGGATCCAGAGCGCGGCCACGTCCAGTGCGGAGCAGATCAGCCCGAACCCCGTCGAGACCAGGAGATAACGGCGGGTCTTGTGGCCGAAGTTGCTGAGCGCCTCGATGAGCAGGGGCCTGCGCGCCGTTCCCAGGGCGAGGATCCTGGAGAAGGCCTGAGCGTCCAGGCACATGGCCAGGAGCAGGACGATGACGAGGACCAGGCCGGAGAACACGCCCAGCAGTCCTGAGACGAATCCCTGCGCGAGCGCGAAGATCTTGCCGGGGTCGAAGGAGTTGATCGCCTCGTTCATCTGCTGGGTGCCGATGCCGAGCCTGGCCGCCTGCTGTTGCGCCTCCGCGACGAGCTGGTTGAACTGCGCGTCGTAGGTGGGTGCGAGGGCCGCCATCTGCGCGACCGCCACGGTCAGGATCGCCACCATGCCCAGGAGCACCAGCAGCACGATCGCGAGGGGGATCGCCACCAGCGTCCACCCGGGAGCCCCACGTTCGCGAAGCCATGTTCTTACCGGGGATACCGCCAGGACCAGAACCAGGGCCAGCAACACCGGCCCGATGATCGACCCGATCTCCCTGATCCCCGCCAGGATGACCACGGCGCCCGCGGCGCAGAGGAGCACGACGAGCGCCCTGGGCAACACTCTTTGGTCCGTCATGACGGATCTCTACCCAGCGGGTGGGAAACACGTCATGGCAGGGCGCGCTCTTCGATTTGACGGAGCTCGGCGGCGTACATAGAGTTCACAGGCCCGAGGGGGTCGGCGGAGATCGCCAGAGCCTCGGGACCCTCCTTCTGATCACCTCCTTCGTCGGGGCGCATGCGTCACGCCGAAGTCCGGTTGGACAACGACCGGATGTTGGAGTAAGTTAGAGGGGTTGCCCTGGAAACGGGGCAGTCGCAATCCTAGCGGGTTCGACGGGTTCGAGTCGAGCGTCGGAAATCCGACAGTTTGACACGAAACCGACACTCCTGATAAGATAGTGACACGAAATGGAACGCCCCGGAGTTCTGCCGGACCACTTGGTCGGGTCAGGGTGATGGTGTACGCGTCCGTTTCTTGAGAACTCAACAGTGTGTTAAAAGCCAGTGCATGAAGC
>NZ_JBRIQO010000047.1:0-50541 GCF_052983175.1 Streptosporangium sp. G12
TCACCGCCGGACAATCTTTTGAGGGCCTCCACCGTTGGTGGGGGCCCTCAGGCATGTCCGGACCCTTTTTCCGGCCTCTTTCCCGCGGCCCTCTCCGGGACCTGCCGGTGACTTTTTCCGGGGCCTGCCCGCCACCGCTTTCGGGGGCCTGCCGGCGACCCGTTCCGGGGCCTGTTCGGGACTGTTGCGGGGTCTGCTCGGGGCCCTGTGCGACACCTTCCCAGCGGCCTCCGCCCAGGTATGGTCTTGCGCTTGGATTTCTCGGCCTGTGGAGTTTTATGTGACACGGGGTCCGCGTTGCACCAGCCTTTACAGCCCTGTCCGGGACCCGCCCGGAACGTCAGTAGGCTGGAGACGTGGAATATCGAGCGGTTGAACAAGCGATCATGCAGCGTGGCGTCGAGTGGAACTTCGAGCCCAGCCTCGACAGGATCGCCGCGCTCGTGGATCTGCTCGGCTCTCCGCAGCACTCCTATCCCGTGGTGCACGTGGCCGGTACGAACGGCAAGTCGAGTACGACCCGGATGATCGAAGCACTTCTGCGTGAGCGCAACCTGCGGGTCGGCCGCTTCACCAGCCCTCACCTCGTTTCCATGCGCGAACGCATCAGCGTGGACGGCGCCCCGCTCAGCGAGGAGCGCTTCGTCGAGGTGTACGAGGACATCGCGCCCTACCTGGAGATGGTGGACGCCCAGGGGCGGCGGCTCTCCTTCTTCGAGACCCTCACCGCGATGGCGTTCGCCGCCTTCGCCGACGCTCCGGTGGACGTCGCGGTCATCGAGACGGGAATGGGGGGCATCACCGACGCCACCAACGTCGCCGACGGTGCCGTGGCGGTCATCACGCCCATCTCCCTCGACCACGTCGACTACCTCGGGCCCGACGTCGAGACGATCGCCGGGGAGAAGGCCGGCATCATCAAACCCGGTGCGACCGCGGTGCTCGCGCAGCAGGAGCTTCCCGCGGCCTCGGTGCTGATGAGGCAGGCGGCCGACACCGGTGCCACCGTGGCACGTGAGGGGCTGGAGTTCGGCGTGCTGAGCAGGGAGCTCGCCATCGGTGGGCAACTGCTCCGGCTCAAGGGGCTCAAGGGAACGTACGAGGACATCCTGCTTCCCCTGTACGGTGCCCACCAGGCGAGCAACGCCGCCTGCGCGCTGGCCGCGGTGGAGGCGCTGACCGGCGGGGACGAGCCTCTGGACGCGGAGCTGGTGCGGCAGGCGTTCCTGCAGGTGCGTTCGCCCGGCAGGCTCGAGGTGGTTCGCCGGGGGCCAACGGTGGTCGTCGACGCCGCGCACAACCCGGCGGGGATGCGGGCCAGCCTGGACGCCGTGCAGGAGTCCTTCGACTTCGCGAAGCTCATCGGCGTGGTGGCGGTGTTCGAGGACAAGGACGTCCAGGGCATCCTGGAACTGCTGGAACCGATGATGGACGAGATCGTGGTGACCAGGAACTCCTCGCCGAGGTCCATGGACGTGGACGATCTCGCCGCGCTGGCCGAGGAGATCTTCGGTCTTGACCGGGTGTACCAGGTCGAGCGGCTGGACAGCGCGATCGACCGGGCGATCGGCCTGGTCGACGCCATGGGCGAGTTCAGCGGGGCGGGGGTGCTGATCACCGGGTCGGTGGTGACCGCCGGTGACGCACGGCTCCTGCTCAAGGCGGACGAAGCGCAGTGAGCGGCCGGGTCAGGGTGAGCGACGAGACGCGGTACCCGGGCAGAGCGCGCCGGGTGGACGCGACGCGGTGAAAGAACGAGACGCAGTGGGACGACACAGCAGGACGAGCCGGCCGGGCACGGCGGGTGGGACATGGCCGAGGCGACTCTGGAGGAGCGGAAAATGATCACGGTCACTCCGGGGATGAGACGTCTCTGCGCCAGCGTGCTCGGTATGGAGGCGATAGTCGTTGGCCTGTTCACGCCGGTCGCCATCAACACGCAGGGGATCGAACCGGCCGTCGCGGCCACCGTCGGCCTTGGCCTGGCGTTCCTTTGCGTGGTGGTGATAGGTCTGCTCAAGCGGCCTTTCGCCTATGTCGCGGGGAGCGTGATCCAGGTGCTCGCCATCGCGTCCGGCCTCATGGTCCCGACCATGTTCTTCCTCGGAGCGCTCTTCGCCGCGCTGTGGATCACAGCGATATTCGTCGCTCGCCGTGTCGAGGGCGTGACTTCTCGCTAAAGTCGGCCAACATGGCCGTCCCTCCCATCCAACCGACTCGGGCGGTGTCCACCGGGCCCACGGGCCTGGTGCGCGCACTCCGTGTCTCCCTGATGCTCGACGTCGTCCTCGGACTGCTCGTCGCGGTAGTGCTGCCGCTGGCGATCGTCGCCATCCCCAACACCATCTCGGTGGTCGCCGCCCTCCTGCCGCCGGACATCTCGCAGATAGCGATGATCAGGGCGCACGGGCTGGCGCTTCCCGCGATGGTCCTGACCGTGCCGGTGGCGGCGGTGGCCGTGCACCGGATGAGGGCGGCCCCGATGATGGTCGCGGGGCTGACCCTGCTCGCCTTCGCCGACGCGGCCGGCGGGTACGCCGGGTCCACGGCGCTGGTGGGGGTCCTGCGGGTCCTGCACGGGGTCGGTGCGGGCCTGCTGGTCCCGGCCACCTTGATGGCCGTGTGGGGGCGTTCGGTGCTCCTGAGGGCCGTGTGGGCGGCCGCGTTGACGGCGAGCCTCCTGGCCGCCCAGGCGCTCGCCCTGTGGCCCCTCGACCAGGTCGACTCCTGGCGGGTCACCCTCCAGCCGTACCCGATGCTCACCGGGGTCGCGCTCGTGCTCGCCGCGCTCTACCTGGTGCTGTGGCTGAAGGAAGGCGAGGGTGCCGGTCCCGTGCGGGTCGTCGCGGAACGCGGGCGCACGCTGTGGGTGGTGGTGCCCGCCGCGGGCGTCGCGGCCCTCGCCCTGGGCAGCACGTTCGACTGGTCGCCGAGCCTGGTGATCCGCGCGGCGCTGGTATCCGTCGTCGTCCTGCTGGCCCTGGCCTCCTCCGGCGCCTCGAAGGGCGCTGTCGGCCGGGCGCCGGCCCACGTGATGGTCGCGGTCGGCGTCGTCGCCCTGCCGACCGCCGCTCAGATCACCTACGTCGAACTCGGCGGGCTGGGAGGCCCCGGCCTGTCCGGTCTGTGGCCGGCTTTCGCGATCGCCGCGCTGGTGGGCCTCCTGTCCGCCGCGCTGGCGAACCGGTTGGGTCACCCGGCCATGCCCATGGTCACCGCGGGCGGGCTCGTGGTGATGGTCGCGGGCCTGTGCGCCGTGCGGCTGTTCCTTCCCGCCCCGGGCGGGCTCCCGCTGATCCTCCCGTTCGCGCTGCTCGCGGGCGGTGCCTCGGTGGCGCTCACCGGCGCGCTGCGCTCCTGTGGCGAGGGGGCCGCGCTCCTGGCGCTGTCGTTGTTCTTTCCCGCGGTGCTCGTGGGCTTCCTGCTGGGCAGCGGTGTCCAGGTCACCCGCCTGGAGGAGGCCACGACCCCGCAGGCGCTGGTCGACGGGTTCGTGGACGCCCTGCATCTGTGGGCGCTGATCGGGGGCGGCCTGGTGCTCGTGGTGATCGTGCTCGGCGCCGTCCTGGCCCGTCTCCTGCCCGGCACCCCGGTGAGCACCTGGGATATGAGGGACGGGAGGGATGGGAGAGATGCGCGAGACACCCCGGCCGGTACGGCTGGCGTCTCCTCCGGCGCGGGTTCCGCCTCCGGGCTGGTGCCCTCCCCGGCGGGGGAGGTCGATCTCGCCGGCGGCGCGTGGCCGGCCGCGACGGCGTCAGGACCTCCCAAGCAGGCCGGACCCGCCAACCAGACCGGGCGGACCGGGCAGCCCAAGCAGGGCGGGCAGAGCGGGCAGTCGGAACGGGACGGGCAGGCCGAGCAGGTGAGACACGCGGTGGTGCGGCCGCGCTCCGAGGCCGCGGCCGCACCGCAGCCGCAGGTCAGCCCGGATCTCGAGGCCGGACCCATGGCGGCGACCGAATCCATGAGCGGGTCCATGGCCGTCAGCGGGGGCGGGCACGGGGCGGGCAAGGGCGGCAGGCCCAGGCCCCGGCACGAGCCCGACCGCGTCCCCGAGCGCGACCCTGAGCCGGAGACGGAGACCGAGCAGGAGAAGGTCGTCGCGCCGCCCGTGGTGGTGCCACCGCCCGCGCCCTCGCCCGAGGACGGCCCGGGGAACGGGCCCGCCCTCCAGTGACCTCGCCGACCACGGGGAATCGCGCGAAGGACGGTAAACTTCGCGCGATTACCGCAGTCCGCGACCCATACATGTTCAAAGGAGAACTTCAGTGTCCGAGCGCACCCTTGTCCTGATCAAGCCCGACGGTGTGGCACGTGGTCTCATCGGCGATGTGATCGCCCGTGTCGAGCGCAAGGGTCTGAAGGTCGTGGCGCTGGAGCTGCGCACCCTGGACGTCGACACCGCCAAGGCGCACTACGCCGAGCACTCCGAGCGGCCGTTCTTCGGCGAGCTGGTGGAGTTCATCACCTCCGGCCCGCTGGTCGCGCTGGTGCTCGAGGGGCCGCGCGCCATCGAGGCCTTCCGCGGTCTCGCCGGCCTCACCGACCCCGTCAAGTCCGCGCCCGGCACCATCCGCGGCGATCACGCCCTGGAGATCGGCGAGAACGTCGTCCACGGTTCCGACTCTCCCGAGTCCGCCGCAAGGGAGATCAAGATCTTCTTCCCGGATCGCTTCTAGACGCACGCTTTCGCCGCGTTTGCCGGGCCCCGCCGTCCTTGTGGACGGCGGGGCCCGGTGTATTCGGCCAACCCAAGATTTTGCTGCGGCAGGCCGCCTCATTGCGCTCAATGGTGGGTACGTCACGTTACGATTCGAGTGCGTTCCGTAGTTTTCGCCGACGACCTGACGGAAGGAGGCCGGCCTTCCTCATGGGCAGCAATCTTGCTTTTCTGGGCCGTGACATGGCGGTCGACCTCGGCACCGCGAACACCCTCGTGTACGTGCGAGGCCGCGGGATCGTGCTCAACGAGCCGTCCGTCGTGGCGATCAACACCGCGACGGGGAAGATCGTGGCTGTTGGCATCGAGGCCAAGCGGATGATAGGCCGCACTCCTGGCAACATCGTGGCCATCCGCCCGCTCAAGGACGGCGTCATCGCCGACTTCGACGTCACCGAGCGCATGCTGCGCTATTTCATCCAGCGGGTGCACAAGCGCCGCCACTTCGCCAAGCCGCGCATCATCATCGCCGTGCCGAGCGGGATCACCGGGGTCGAGCAGCGAGCGGTCAAGGAGGCCGGTTACCAGGCGGGCGCGCGCAGGGTCTACATCGTCGAGGAGCCCATGGCCGCCGCGATCGGCGCCGGGCTCCCGGTGCACGAGCCCACCGGCAACATGGTGATCGACATAGGCGGTGGCACCACCGAGGTGGCGATCATCTCGATGGGTGGCGTGGTCACCAGCCAGTCGATCAGGGTGGGCGGCGACGAGATGGACCAGGCGATCATCGCCTTCGCCAAGAAGGAGCACTCGCTCATGCTCGGCGAGCGCACCGCCGAGGAGATCAAGATGGCCATCGGCTCCGCGTGCATGCTCCCCGAGGAGAGTCACGCCGAGATCCGGGGCCGCGACCTGGTCAGCGGCCTGCCCAAGACGATCGTGGTGTCGGCAGCGGAGATCCGCAAGGCCATCGAGGAGCCGTTGAACGTGATCGTCGACGCGGTCAAGACGACGCTCGACAAGTGCCCGCCCGAGCTTTCCGGAGACCTGATGGACCGCGGGATCGCCCTCACCGGGGGCGGGGCGCTCCTCAAGGGCATGGACGAGCGGCTGAAGGCCGAGACCGGCATGCCGATCCACCTCGTCGACAACGCCCTCGACTCCGTCGCGCTCGGCTCGGGCAAGTGCGTCGAGGACTTCGACGCCTTGCAGCAGGTCCTGGTTCCCGAGCCGCGGCACTGATGAAGGACACCCGCCGGGCACGGGTCAACCTGGGGCTGCTGCTGGCCGCCGCGCTCGTGCTCGTGACCATCGACCACCGTTCGGTCACGGAGTCGCCGTTCGGTCCGCTCAGGACGGCGGGCACGACGCTGTTCGGCGCCGCGGAGAGCGCGGGGGCGGGCCTCGTGCGGCCGGTCGGCGAGTTCTTCGAGACGATGGCCGGGGCTCCCTCGGCGCGCGCTCGTATCGAGCGGCTGCGCGCGGAGAACCAGCGGCTCAGGCACGACCTGGCGGCGCAGAGCCTCGATCGGGGGCGATCCCGGGAGCTTCGCAGGCTGCTCGGTGTCGCGGGGACCGGCGGATACCGGATCCTGCCCACCCAGGTGATCGCCCGGCGCGGCGCCCCCGGTTTCGAGGATGCCGTCGAACTCGACGTGGGACGCGCCGACGGGGTGCGCCCGGAGATGACCGTGCTGAACGCCGACGGCCTGGTCGGCAGGGTGGTCCAGGTGGGCCCGTCCACTTCGACGGTGGTCCTGCTCAGCGACCCCGCCTCGGCGGCGGGGGCCCGGCTGGAGGGCAGCAACGAGATCGGGGTGGTGCACGGCGTGGGGGAGCACGGCCGCCTGGTCCGCTTCCGGCTGCTCGACTCGACCGCGCCGATCACCCCGGGCCACCGCATCGTGAGTTTCGGCTCCCAGCGTGGCGCGCCGTACGTGGCGGGGGTGCCGATCGGGGTGGTGGAGCGGGTGGAGGCCACGCCGGGTGAGCTGACCCGCATCGCGTACGCGCGGCCGTCCGCCGATCTCACCGCGCTGGACGTGGTCGGCGTGGTGGTACGGGCGCCGCACCGCGACCCGCGTGACGCGGTGCTCCCGCCCGGTCCGCGCGAGACGAGGGCATCGACGCCGGAGCGGTCCACGCCACGCTCACCCGACTCCGGCCCGCGTGAGGCGGAGGCTCCTCGCGGCCGGCGAGAGGGGGCCTGACGGGATGGGCCGCAACGCGGCCTTCGGGCTGCTGCTCCTGGGGATCATGATCGTCCAGGTGACCGTCGTCAACAGGCTGCCGCTGCCCGGGCATGCCGCACCGGATCTGGTGCTGCTCGCCGTGGTGGGGTACGCGCTGGCGCGCGGGGCCGCCGCGGGGGCGGTCATGGGCTTCGCCACCGGGCTCGTCAGCGACCTGCTGCCACCGGCGGCGCACCTGCTCGGGCACAACGCGCTCGTGCTCTGCCTCATGGGCTTCATGGCGGGACGCGCGGTGGAGAGCCGGCCGGGCGCGGAGCCCCTCGCGGCGATGGCCTGCGCGGTCGCCGGCCCCGTGGTCGCCCTGGTGACAGGCGCGCTGGTGGGGGATCCGCGGACCGGGGTCTCCATGCTGACGACGGTGTTGCCACAGGCGATGGCCTACAACCTGCTCGCCGCGCCACCCGTGGTGTGGATGGTGCGAAGGCTCGTCCGAGGGCCGGAGTCGCGCCCCATCCGGGTGCCCCGGCACGTCATGCGGAGTCGCCTATGAGGCCACGTACGCGGCCTCGCACGCCGTGGGGTCGCGGCGGGTCTCGCCGCGGGGGGAGCGGGAGGCCGGGCGGGTCGGGGGTCGGGGGTTCCGGCCGGGTGCGCGGGGAGGATGGGGCATGGGCCTGATGCGGGGGCGGCTGGTCGTGGTGCAGGTGCTGGTGGTGTCGATTCTGGCGCTGCTCGCCGTAAGGCTCTGGCAGGTGCAGGTGGTGCGCGGTACGGAGTACGTGAAGGCCGCGACCGAGACGCGCACGCGTGACGTCGTCGTTCCCGCGGTGCGCGGGCAGATCCTCGACGCGACGGGCCGTCCGCTGGTGCGCAACCGGACCACGCTGGTGGTCTCGGTCGACCGTACGCGCCTGAACCGGATGGCGGGCAACGGTGAGGAGGTGCTCCAGAGGCTGGCCGGCGTGCTCGGCCGCCGTCCCACCGAGCTGCGGGAGCGGATCAGGGCGTGCGGCCCCGGGATCGCCCGCCCCTGCTGGCCGGGGTCCCCGTACCAGCCGATCCCCATCGACGTCGACGTCACCACGCGCGAGGCCCTGCAGATCCTGGAGCGGCAGGAGGAGTTCCCCGGGGTCACGGCCGAGGTGCAGGCGGTGCGGGAGTATCCGCGCAAGGGCGCGGGCGCGCAGGCGCTCGGCTACCTGCAGCCGATCACGCAGGAGGAGCTGGACAGGCGCGACGGGCTCAGGGCGGCGTTCTCCGGGGTCGACCTGGTGGGCAGGGACGGCCTGGAGTCGGTCTACGACGTGCCGCTGCGGGGGACGCCGGGGATGCGGCGGGTGCAGGTCGACCGGCTCGGCAAGGTCATCGGGGTGGAGCGGCACGTGTCGCCGATCCCGGGCGACACGCTCATCACCAGCATCGACGCCAGGGTGCAGACCCTGGCCGAGAAGGCGCTGGCCGAGGCGATGAAGGGCGCGCCCAAGGCCGACGGGGCGGCGGCGGTGGTGCTGGACGCGAGGACCAGCCGGGTGATCGCGCTGGCCAGCGCGCCGACGTACGATCCGGCGGTCTGGAGCGGGGGCATCTCCGAGACGGAGTACCAGCGCCTGCTGTCCGGCAAGACCGGCAAGCCGCTGGTGTCGAGGGCGATCAAGGGCGAGTTCGCGCCCGGTTCGACGTTCAAGGTGTCGTCGGTGTCGGCGATGCTCAGGGACGGCTACCCGCTGCACGGCAAGTACGACTGCCCGGGGTCCTTCATGGTGGGCGACCGGCCGTTCAACAACTTCCGCGGCATCGGGCTGGGCGTCCTCAACCTGCACATGGCGCTGGTGAAGTCGTGCGACACGATCTTCTACCGGGCGGCGTACGAGCAGTGGCTGCGCGACGGCGGGCTCAATCCCAAGGGGAGGCCCAAGGAGCCGATGGCGAACATGGCGCGCGCCTACGGGTTCGGCCGCCCCACGGGCATCGACCTGCCGGGCGAGTCACCGGGCAGGATCCCCGACCGGGCGTGGAAGAAGGCGCTCTGGGCGGTGACCAAGGAGGACAACTGCAGGCGGTCCAAGACCGGCTATCCGGAGGTGGCCAAGAGCAGTCCCAGCAGGGCCGCGTTCCTCAAGCGGCTGGCGTACGAGAACTGCCTGGAGGGATTCCAGTGGCGGCCGGGTGACGCCGCCAACTTCTCCATCGGGCAGGGCGACGTGCTGGTGACGCCGCTGCAGCTGGCGGCGGCCTACGCGGCGCTGGTCGGGGACGGCAAGCTGCGCAGCCCCAGGGTGGGCTGGGCGCTGGTGCGTCCCGACGGCACCAAGGTCAAGGAGATCAAGGTGCCGGTCGTGGGAAAGCTGCCGATCACGCGGGAGGAGCGGGCCTACATCAAGGGCGCGCTGAGCGAGGTCGCCTCCGACGGCACCGCGGCCGGGGCCTTCTCGGGGTTCCCCATGGACAAGATCAAGATTGGTGGGAAGACCGGCACCGCCGAGGTCTACGGCAAGGCCGACACGTCCTGGTTCGCCTCGTTCGCCCCGACGGACAAGCCGCGGTTCGTGATCGTCGTCATGGTGTCCCAGGGCGGGATGGGCGGTCAGACCGCGGCTCCGGCGGTACGGAAGATCTACGAGGGCATCTACGGCTTCAAGCCCGACGGGAAGCCGTCCTCCTCGGTCCTGCCGGGCGGGCGCCCGGCGAGGGCGCTCCCGGTGATCGCCAAGGACGGGACGGTGTCGCGATGACGACCTCGATGACGCCGGCGGCGCCGGCGCCTGCGCGGGAGGGAACATTCGCGCGGACGTCCACGGGCGTGCCCGCCGCGGTGCCCGCCGCGATGTCTGTCATGGTGTCCGCGGTGGGGCTCGCGGGGGTGCCGGTGGTGACCGTCGCGACGGCGTCGGCGGTGACGTCCGCCGGGGAGGCGGCGTGAACCGGGCGGCCGCGCCGCCGAGGGCGTCCCTGGCCGGCCGGACGGTGGCGGCCGCCTCCACGGTGGGCCGGATGGACGGGCTGATGCTGGTCGCCGTCGCCGCGCTGGCGGTGATCGGCACGATGCTGGTCTGGTCGTCGACCAGGACGTGGGCGGCCGGCTCCACGGGGCTGGTCAAGAAGCACATCCTCAACCTCGTCATCGGTGCCGTGCTGGCCGGTACGGCCGCGATGGTGGACCACCGGGCGCTGCGGGTCTTCGCGCCGCTGATCTACGGCGCGACGCTGGTCGGGCTGATCCTGGTGATCACGCCGCTCGGCAGCACCGTGAACGGCGCCCACTCGTGGATCATGCTGGGCGGCGGTTTCGCGTTCCAGCCGTCGGAGTTCGCCAAGCTCGGACTGGTGCTGATGCTCGCCATGCTGCTGGCACAACCCGTCAGGGGCACCGACCGGCCGCGCGGTTTCGACGTCGTGATCGCGCTGGTGGTGTCCATGTTCACCATGGGCCTGGTGATGCTCCAGCCCGACCTGGGCACCACGATGGTCATCGGGGTGATCACTGCCGGCACGATCGTCGTGGCGGGGGTCCGCAAGCGCTGGATCGCCGGGCTCACCCTCAGCGTGGTCGGCGCGGGGGTGGCCGTGTGGTTCCTCGACGTCCTGGAGCCGTACCAGATCGCCCGGTTCACCGCGTTCCTCAACCCGGCCAGCGATCCGCGCGGCGTCGGCTACAACAGCACCCAGTCGCTGATCGCGATCGGGTCGGGGGAGGTGTTCGGCAAGGGGCTGTTCGGGGGTGGCCAGACCACCGGCCGTTTCGTGCCCGAGCAGCACACCGACTTCATCTTCACGGTGGCGGGGGAGGAGTTCGGTTTCCTCGGCTCGGTCACCGTGGTGGCGCTGCTCGGGGTGATCCTGGTGCGCGGGGTGCGGATCGCGCGCGAGTGTGACGACCGGTTCGGCGCGCTGGTGGCCGGTTCGATCGTGTGCTGGCTGGCCTTCCAGTCGTTCGTCAACATCGGGATGACCATCGGGATCATGCCCATCACCGGTCTTCCCCTGCCGTTCGTCTCCTACGGCGGCACCGCCACCTTCGCCAACATGATCGCCTTCGGCCTGCTCCAGGCGATCCACATGCGCAGGCAGCCGCTCCGGTGACCGTTTCGGCGCCCTTTCCGCGTTCGCACCGCCCGTGAGGAGCCGCGTCACCGGCCCGGCTCGCCGTGAGCGGGCGACGACCGCCTGTGGCACCCTCTCCAGGCGGATATTCTTGAAGGCATGTCTGTCGAGTCGCTGTTTCCCCGCCTGGAAGCGCTCCTGCCCAGGGTGCAGAAGCCGATCCAGTATGTCGGAGGTGAGCTCAACTCGACCGTCAAGGACTGGGACGAGGCCACGGTCCGCTGGGCGCTGATGTATCCGGACGCCTACGAGGTCGGGCTGCCCAACCAGGGCGTCCAGATTCTCTACGAGATCCTCAACGAGCTGCCGGAGACGCTGGCCGAGCGGACCTACGCGGTCTGGCCCGACCTCGAGGCGCTCATGCGCTCCGAGGGCGTGCCCCAGTTCACGGTCGACGCGCACCGGCCCGTACGGGCGTTCGACGTGCTCGGGCTCTCCTTCTCGACCGAGCTCGGCTACACCAACATGCTGACCGCGCTGGATCTGGCGGGCATCCCGCTGGAGGCGGCCGACCGGGGCGAGGACGACCCGATCGTGCTGGCCGGCGGTCACGCGGCGTTCAACCCCGAGCCGATCGCCGACTTCCTCGACGCCGCCGTGCTGGGCGACGGGGAGCAGATCGCCATCGCGATCACCGAGGTCATCCGCGAGTGGAAGGCCGAGGGCAGGCCCGGCGGGCGCGACGGGCTGCTGATGCGGCTGGCCGAGTCCGGCGGGGTCTACGTGCCGAAGTTCTACGACGTCGACTACCACGCCGACGGCCGGATCCAGCGCGTCGCGCCCAACAGGTCGGGCGTGCCGTGGCGGATCCACAAGCACACCGTGATGGACCTGGACGAGTGGCCCTATCCCAAGAAGCCGCTTGTCCCGCTGGCCGAGACCGTGCACGAGCGGTTCAGCGTGGAGATCTTCCGCGGGTGCACCCGGGGGTGCCGGTTCTGCCAGGCCGGCATGATCACCCGTCCGGTGCGGGAGCGCTCGATCACCACGATCGGCGACATGGTCGAGGCGGGCGTCAAGGCGTCCGGCTTCAACGAGGTCGGCCTGCTGTCGCTCTCCTCGGCCGACCACTCCGAGATCGGCGAGGTCGCCAAGGGGCTGGCCGACCGCTACGAGGGCACCAACACCTCCCTGTCGCTGCCCTCGACCCGGGTCGACGCCTTCAACATCGACCTGGCGAACGAGTTCTCCCGCAACGGCCGCCGCTCGGGCCTGACGTTCGCCCCGGAGGGCGGTTCCGAGCGGATGCGCAAGGTGATCAACAAGATGGTCACCGAGGAAGACCTGATCAGGACGGTCACCACCGCGTACACCCAGGGCTGGCGGCAGGTGAAGCTCTACTTCATGTGCGGCCTGCCCACCGAGGAGGACGCCGACGTCCAGGGCATCGCCGACCTGGCCAAGAAGGTCATCAAGGCGGGCCGCGAGGCCACCGGGTCGCGCGACGTCCGCTGCACGGTCTCCATCGGCGGTTTCGTTCCCAAGCCGCACACCCCGTTCCAGTGGGCCGGCCAGGCCGACCACGAGACGGTCGACCGCAGGCTCAAGGCCTTGAAGGACGCCCTGCGCGGCGACCGGGACTACGGACGTGCCATCGGCCTTCGCTACCACGACGGCAAGCCCTCGATCGTGGAGGGCCTGCTCTCCCGGGGAGACCGCCGGGTCGGGAAGGTCATCCGCGCGGTGTGGGCGGGGGGCGGCCGGTTCGACGGCTGGAGCGAGCACTTCTCCTACCAGCGCTGGATGGACGCCGCCGCCGAGGTCGGCGTCGACGTCGACTGGTACACCACGCGCGAGCGCGAGGAGAACGAGGTCCTGCCCTGGGACCACCTCGACGCCGGTCTCGACCGCGAGTGGCTCTGGCAGGACTGGCAGGACGCGGTCAACGACGTCGAGGTCGAGGACTGCCGCTGGACCCCGTGTTACGACTGCGGCGTCTGCCCCACGATGGGGACCGAGATCCAGATCGGGCCCACCGGGAAGAAGCTGCTGCCACTGACGGTTGTCTGAGGTGGGCGGTGCGTGAGCACCGCTCCCGAAACGACGACCACGACTTGGGAAGGACGACACCACCCTGAAACCCGCTCCCGACGGGCCGCCGCCCGCGCCCGTGGTGCAGCGCCTGCGCGTGCGCTACGCCAAGCGCGGCCGCCTGCGCTTCACCAGTCACCGCGACATCACCAGGGCCCTCGAACGGGCGGTCCGGAGAGCCGACGTCCCGGTGGCGTTCAGCGCGGGCTTCTCGCCCCACCCGAAGATCTCCTACGTGGGAGCGGCCGCCCCCACCGGGGTCGCCAGCGAGGCCGAATACTTCGAGATCAGCGTGACGCGCGAGTGTGACCCCGAGCGGCTGCGAGCCGCCCTGGACGCCTCGCTGCCGCCCGGTCTCGACGTGCTCGACGTCGTCGAGGCGGGCTCCGCGAGCCTGGCCGACCAGATGGAGTGCTCGGCGTGGGAGCTGCGGCTGCCAGGAGCCGATCTCGCCCTCGCCGGGGCCGCGGCCGAGAAATTCGTCGCCACGGACCACATCGAGGTCGAACGCCTTACGAAGAAGGGGATGCGACGCTTCGACGCACGTGAAGCGGTGCTGAGCCTCGGGGTATTTGAGAGAACTGAGACAACAGCAGGTCAGGCGTCCAGTCAGCCATGTGTCATACTTCGCATGGTTGTACGGCACGAAACTCCTGCCGTTCGACCCGACGACGTTCTCACTGGACTGCGTCTTGTGGCTGACTTCGCGCCGCCGGTGCCCCCCGAGGTGACCAGGCTGGCGCAGGGCCCGCTGGACGTTCACACCGGTGAGCCCGCCGATCCGTTCGGCCTGGACCGCGACATCACGCGCGGCGGCGAAGCGGAACCGGTGGGCAGGCACGTCGGCGGCGACATATAGGACTTGGCGCCGGGCCCCAGGCCTGGCGGACAGTGAGAGACGAGAGCTCCCGCGCGGCGCGGAGACGCGCCCGGGAGCTGAACGGGAGAGCGCCCGCATGCTCGACAACGAGCCCATCGCCGGGGTGAACACCCCTGGCGGGGATACGACAACAGAAGACACCCGGCCGCCGGCGACCCGCCGCAGGGCGGCGAGCCGGCCCGCCGGACCTCCGCCGGAGGAGCCGGAGCCGGCCCCCGCGGTCACGGCCCCACCCGCGCCGGTCGCGCAGACCGCGCCGGTCGCGCAGACCGCGCCTGCCGCGCCGCCCGCGGCCCCCGCACCCGCGGCGGAGCCACCGGCCGAGGCGCCGGAGCCCGCGGTGGCGGCCCCCAAGCGCGCCAGCAGGCGCAAGACGGCCGTGGCGGACGGTACGACCACCACCACGCGGCGTAGCCGTGCGAAGAAGCCGGTCGCCGAGACCGCCGAGACCGTCGAGCCCGCCGAGTCCGCCGAGGCGGAGCCCGCGCCGGTCGCGGAGACGACGGCGCCCGCGGCGCCCGCGGTGGCGCCACCCGCCGTGCCGGATCCCTTCGCCGTCCCCCAGCCTTTCGCCAAGGCCGAGACCGAGGCCGAGACCGGAGCCGAGCCCGCGCCCCAGGAGGCGCCCGCCGCTCCCGCCAAGCGCACCCGTACGCGCAAGAAGGCCGCCCCGCGCGAGGCGCCGCAGGCCGAGCGGAGCGTCCCCGACGTGTCACCGGCCGAGGCGGAGGAGGAGGCCGAGGCGGAGCTGCTGCTCGACCTGCCCGCCGACGAGCCGCTCGACGACGAGCCCGCGGGCGAGGACATCGTCGAGGAGCGGTCCGTCCTGTTCGCCGACCCCTTCGGGCTGGCCGGCCAGGAACGTT
Source organism: Streptosporangium sp. G12 (assembly GCF_052983175.1). Lineage (NCBI taxonomy): Bacteria > Bacillati > Actinomycetota > Actinomycetes > Streptosporangiales > Streptosporangiaceae > Streptosporangium > Streptosporangium sp. G12. Next base: position 14,734 of record NZ_JBRIQO010000047.1, read on the forward strand.
CCGAGGTGCCCTCGGTGACCTTCCAGGCGCCCGCCGCGGTGTTCCAGCCGCTGTTCCAGGCCCCCGACCCGCAGCGGGCCGCTCAGGCCGCCACGCGTCCCGCGCCGGTCCAGCCCGCCGCGCCGGAGCCCGAGCCCGCCGAGACGAAGGCCGAGAAGGTCGACAGGGCCGAGAAGGCCGAGCTCGCCGAGGAGATCGAGGACGACGACTCCGACGGTGACGACGACGGCAGCGGCCGCCGGCGGCGGCGCCGCAGGGGCGGCCGGGGCCGCGGCAAGGCGCGCGACCTCGACGAGTCCGAGGAGACCGAGGCCGAGCAGGACGACGAGGAGCGGCCCGAGGCCGAGCAGGACGACGACTCGGAGAGCGGCAGCTCTCGCCGGCGTCGCCGCAGGCGGCGCAGGGGCACCGACGAGCCCGGCGACGTCCCGGACGACCCGCCGAACACGGTGGTGCGCATCCGCGCGCCCCGCGCCGGGCGCAGCACCTCGGTGGACGAGGTGCAGAGCGTGCGCGGCTCGACCCGCCTGGAGGCCAAGAAGCAGCGCCGCCGCGAGGGCCGCGAGCTCGGCCGCAGGCGTCCGCCGATCATCACCGAGTCGGAGTTCCTGGCCCGCAGGGAGTCCGTCGAGCGCATGATGGTGGTCCGCCGCACCGGCGGGCGCACCCAGATCGCGGTGCTGGAGGACGGCGTCCTCGTCGAGCACTACGTCAACCGCGAGGCGAGCCAGTCGTACGTGGGCAACGTCTACCTCGGCAAGGTGCAGAACGTCCTGCCGAGCATGGAGGCGGCGTTCGTCGACATCGGCAAGGGCCGCAACGCGGTCCTGTACGCCGGCGAGGTGAACTTCGACACCGCCGGGCTGGAAGGACAGCCCAAGCGGATCGAGGTGGCGCTGAAGTCGGGCCAGTCGGTGCTGGTGCAGGTCACCAAGGACCCGATGGGCCACAAGGGCGCACGCCTGACGAGCCAGATCAGCCTGCCGGGACGTTACCTGGTCTACGTGCCCGACGGCTCGATGACCGGCATCAGCCGCAAGCTCCCCGACAAGGAGCGCACCCGCCTCAAGAGCATCCTGAAGAAGGTCATGCCGGAGAACGCGGGGGTCATCGTCCGTACGGCCGCCGAGGGCGCGTCGGAGGACGAGCTGGCCCGCGACGTGGCCAGGCTGTCGGCGCAGTGGGAGAACATCCAGCGCAAGGCCAAGTCGGCCAGTGCGCCCGAGCTGCTCTCCTCCGAGCCCGACCTCACCGTCCGGGTGGTCCGCGACGTCTTCAACGAGGACTTCGCCTCGCTGGTCGTCGCGGGCGACGTGTGGGAGACGGTCGACGAGTACGTCCGCTACGTCGCCCCGCACCTGGTCGACCGCCTCAGCAGGTGGGAGGAGGGCGGCGACGTCTTCGCCGCGTACCGGATCGACGAGCAGATCGCCAAGGCGATGGAGCGCAAGGTCTGGCTGCCCAGCGGCGGCTCGCTGGTGATCGACAGGACCGAGGCCATGACCGTGGTCGACGTCAACACCGGCAAGTTCACCGGCCAGGGCGGCAACCTCGAGGAGACCGTCACCCGCAACAACCTGGAGGCGGCCGAGGAGATCGTCCGCCAGCTCAGGTTGCGCGACATCGGCGGCATCATCGTCATCGACTTCATCGACATGGTGCTGGAGAACAACCGGGACCTGGTGCTGCGGCGGCTGCTGGAGTGCCTGGCCCGCGACCGTACCAAGCACCAGGTGGCCGAGGTGACCTCCCTGGGCCTGGTCCAGATGACGCGCAAGCGGGTCGGCCAGGGCCTCCTGGAGGCCTTCTCCACCGTCTGTGAGTGCTGCAACGGCCGTGGCCTGCACGTCTCGTCCGAACCGGTCGAGGGTAAGCCCGAGCCGCGCGGCACCCAGGGCAAGATGGCCGTGGAGAAGGCCGTCGCGGAGAAGCTCGGCAAGGACGGTAACCACGCGGTGGCGGCCGGTGACCCCTCAGGCCGTGATACGGTGACCGATGCGCTTGACGGAGTCCAGCATGAGGACGGTCAGGCAGCACAGGCTTCTGGCCGGGGGCGGAGACGCTCCCGCAAGGCCAGGCCGGCCGATTAGACCCCGTCCCGCACAGGGACGGGGCCGAAGACCGGCACCCCCGACGTTCCGCCCGGTTCGACCAGGACACCGTCAATCCGGTACCCTGGTGAACCGGTGCGCTCATGGCGCGCCCTGTTCGCGCGCCTACCCGGTACGTCATCAATGACCACAGCCGGATGCGGGGCGCAGCATCCAGCGAGCAAGCAGTCAGAAGAAGGGTTCCGCGGTGTACGCGATCGTTCGTTGCGGCGGCAGGCAGCAGAAGGTCTCCGTCGGTGACGTCCTTGAAGTGGACAAGGTCGCCGGCGAGGTCGGTTCCACGGTTTCGCTGCCGACGGTCCTCGTCGTCAACGACGGCGACGTGACCACCGAGGCGGGCAAGTTCACGGTTGCCGCCGAGATTCTCGGTGAGACCAAGGGTCCGAAGATCCGGATTCTGAAGTACAAGAACAAGTCGGGGTACAAGAAGCGCCAGGGTCACCGCCAGCGGTACACCCAGGTGAAGATCACCGGCATCGACCAGGCCTGAGTTTCGGGAGTTTTGCGAGATGGCACACAAGAAGGGCGCGTCGTCCACTCGGAACGGCCGCGACTCCAACGCCCAGCGGCTCGGTGTGAAGCGCTTCGGCGGTCAGCTGGTCAACGCCGGCGAGATCATCGTTCGTCAGCGCGGCACCCACTTCCACCCCGGCGACAACGTCGGCCGTGGAAGTGACGACACGCTGTTCGCGCTGGCCGCGGGCCACGTTCTGTTCGGTGTCAAGCGCGGGCGCCGCGCGGTGAGCATCGTCCCGGTCGCGGAGTAGATTCGCGCCGACAGACGTTACGGCAGGGGTGGATCGCATTCATGCGGTCCACCCCTGTTCGTGTTTTCAGCAGAAGTTCCCGTAGATAGAGGTAGGAAAGTAGACATGCCGGACTTTGTGGACCAGGTGGTCCTGCACATCAAGGCCGGTGACGGGGGAAACGGCTGCGCCTCTGTCCATCGGGAGAAGTTCAAGCCGCTGGGGGGCCCCGACGGGGGCAACGGCGGCCGGGGCGGTGACGTGATCCTGGAGGTCGACGCCAACACGGCGACCCTCCTGGAGTATCACCGCCGCCCGCACCGCAAGGCCGACAACGGCAAGCAGGGGCAGGGCGCCAACCGTGACGGCGCCAACGGCGGCGACATCATCATCCCGGTGCCCGACGGCACCGTGGTCAAGAACGCCGACACCGGCGAGGTCCTGATCGACCTGATCGGCGCGGGCACCCGCTACGTGATCGCCGAGGGCGGGCACGGCGGGCTCGGCAACGCCGCCCTGGCCTCCGCCAAGCGCAAGGCCCCCGGCTTCGCGCTGCTCGGCGAGCCCGGCGACGAGGTCGACGTCATGCTGGAGATGAAGAGCGTCGCCGACGTGGCGCTCGTCGGCTTCCCCAGTGCGGGCAAGTCCTCCCTGATCGCCGCGCTCTCCGCCGCCCGCCCGAAGATCGCCGACTACCCGTTCACCACCCTGGTCCCCAACCTCGGGGTGGTCACCGCGGGCGAGACCATCTTCACCGTCGCCGACGTGCCCGGCCTGATTCCCGGCGCCTCGCAGGGCAAGGGCCTGGGGCACGAGTTCCTGCGTCACGTCGAGCGCTGCAACACGCTCGTGCACGTGATCGACTGCGCCACGATGGAGCCGGGCCGCGACCCGATCAGCGACTACGAGGCCATCGAGGCCGAGCTGGCGGCGTACGGCAAGCTGGAGGACCGGCCGCGCCTGGCGGTGCTCAACAAGTCCGACGTACCCGACGCCCGCGAGCTGTCCGACATCGTGAGGCCGATGCTCGAGGAGCGGGGCCTGCGGGTCTTCACGATCTCCGCGGCCACCCACGACGGGCTCAAGGAGCTGACCTACGCCATGGGCGAGATGGTCGCCGCCGCCAGGGCCGCCGCTCCCGTCCTGGAGCCGACCCGCCTGGTCATCAGGCCCAAGCAGCACGGCGACGCGGGATTCGCCGTCCGCAGGGTCGACGAGCGCACCTTCCAGGTCACCGGAGTCAAGCCGGAGCGGTGGATCCGCCAGACCGACTTCACCAACGACGAGGCCGTGGGCTACCTGGCGGACCGGCTGGAGCGGCTCGGTGTCGAGGAGGAGCTCACCAAGGCCGGCGCGAAGGCCGGGGCCGAAGTGATCATCGGTTCCATGGAGAGTGGCTACATCTTCGACTGGCAGCCGACGCTCAACGCGGAGGCCGTGCGCCAGGGGCCGCGCGGCTCCGACAACCGGCTCGGTTAGCGGGATCGTCCCGGCGGTGCCGCCCCGGGCCGGGCCGCCTGGGAGGTCCCCTCCGGGCGGAGCGTCCGAACAGGCGGTCCGGACGGGCGGCTCGGATAGTCTGACCTTCCAAGTGATCATCTTCGAGAGGTGCGTGTCGTGGACTCTGCGCGCGAACGGATCCGTACGGCTTCACGCCTCGTCGTGAAGGTGGGTTCGTCCTCGCTCACCACCCCGCAGGGAATGATCGACGTCGACCGGGTGGACGCCCTGGTCGATGTGCTCGGCGCCCGGCGGAAGGCGGGCACCCAGATCGTGCTGGTCTCCTCCGGTGCGATCGCGGCGGGGCTCGGCCCGCTGGGCCTGCCCGCCAGGCCGCGCGACCTCGCCACCCAGCAGGCCGCCGCCTCGGTCGGCCAGGGCGTGCTGGTGGCCCGCTACACCTCCTCCTTCGCCCGGTACGGCCTGCGGGTCGGCCAGGTGCTGCTCACCGCCGACGACATGATGCGCCGCTCGCACCACGTCAACGCCGAGCGCACGCTGGCCCGGCTGCTGGAACTGGGCATCGTCCCGGTGGTCAACGAGAACGACACCGTGGCCACCGACGAGATCCGCTTCGGCGACAACGACCGGCTCGCCGCGCTGGTCGCCCACCTGACCCGGGCCGACGCGCTGGTGCTGCTGTCGGACGTGGACGCCCTCTACGACGGCGATCCCCGCCGTCCCGGTGCCCGCAGGCTCGCCGACGTACGCGGGCCGGAGGACCTCGTCGGGGTCGAGCTCGGCAAGGGCGGCGCGGTCGGCACCGGAGGCATGATCACCAAGGTCCAGGCCGCCAAGATCGCCACAGGGGCGGGTGTGCCCGTGGTGCTGACCGCCGCCGCGCACGCCGCCCAGGCCCTCGCGGGAACCGACGTCGGCACCTACTTCCACCCCGGCGGGCGCCACCCGGGCACCCGCCTGCTCTGGCTGGCCCACGCCACCACCGGCCGCGGCCGTCTCCACCTGGACTCCGGCGCCGTCGAGGCGGTGGTGAGCCGCCGCAAGTCGCTGTTGCCGGCCGGGGTCACCTCCGTCGAGGGCGAGTTCGCGGCGGGCGATCCGGTGGACCTGTGCGGGCCGCTCGGCCGGGTGGTCGCGCGCGGCCTGGTCAACTTCGACGCGGGGGAGATTCCCGAGCTGCTGGGACGCTCCACCCGGGAGCTGGCGGCCACCCTGGGGCCCGAGTACGAACGAGAGCTGATCCACCGCGACGACATCGTCATACTGGAATCCCACAACTAGTTCTTTTGGAGCGCGAGATGTCCGAGGACTTCCTGAAGGTTGCCCTGGCGGCGAAAGAGGCCGCCGCCGAGCTGGCCCCGCTGCCGAGGGCGCCGAAGGACGCCGCGCTCCGCGTGATGGCCGACGCGCTCGTGGCCGCCTCCGCCGAGATCGTCGCGGCCAACGCGCTCGACGTGGAGAGGGCCAGGGAGAGCGGGATCTCCGAGTACATGATCGACCGCCTCCGCCTCGACGAGGCCAGGATCGGGGCGATCGCCGAGGCGGTCCGCCAGGTCGCCGACCTTCCCGACCCCGTCGGCGAGGTGATCCGGGGCAACACGCTGCCCAACGGGCTGGAGCTGCGCCAGCTCCGGGTCCCGATCGGCGTGATCGGCATCATCTACGAGGGCCGCCCCAACGTGACCGTGGACGCCGCGGCGCTCTGCCTCAAGAGCGGCAACGCCACCCTGCTGCGCGGCTCGTCCAGCGCGTACGCGTCGAACACGGTCCTCGTCAGGATCATGCAGGAGGCGCTGGCGGGCACCCAGGTGCCCGCCGGGGCCGTCCAGCTGGTCCCCGGGCAGAGCCGCGACTCGGTCAAGGAACTCATGCGGGCCCGCGGCCTGGTCGACGTGCTGATCCCGCGCGGCGGCGCCTCGCTGATCAACTCGGTGGTGGAGGAGTCCACCGTCCCGGTGATCGAGACCGGCGTGGGCAACTGCCACGTCTACGTCGACGCCGACGCCGACCAGGACCTCGCGATCCAGATCCTGATCAACTCCAAGGTCCAGCGGCCCTCGGTGTGCAACTCCGCCGAGACGCTCCTGGTGCACGCGGCCGTGGCCGACGCCTTCGTGCCGCGCGCGCTGGCGGCGCTGGCGGCGGAGGGCGTCACGGTGCACGGCGACGCGCGCGTCGCGGCGTACGGCGACGTGGTGCCCGCCGAGGAGGAGGACTTCCGGATGGAGTACCTCTCGCTGGACATCGCCGCCGCCGTGGTCGACTCGCTGGAGGACGCGGTGGCGCACATCAGGAAGTACGGCTCGGCCCACACCGACGCGATCGTCACGCGCTCGGTCAGCGCCTCCCGCAGGTTCGTCGCGCTGGTCGACTCCGCGGCCGTGGCGGTCAACGCCTCGACCCGGTTCACCGACGGCGGGGAGTTCGGCTTCGGCGCGGAGATCGGCATCTCCACCCAGAAGCTGCACGCGCGCGGTCCCATGGGCCTGCCGGAGCTGACCTCGACCAAGTGGGTCTACACCGGCGAGGGTCACCTGCGCACGGCCGAGGGTACGGTCCTCGCCTCGCCCGAGGCCGCCTCCCGATAGTCCCTCGCGGTGGAGGTCTCCCGGGTGTCGCGTGTGCCGCGGGCCGCCGGCACCCGGGGTGCCCCGGGCACCGGTTTCGCCGGAGTCCGGGGTGACGCGGGCCGCCGATGCCCCGGTTCGGCACGCGGGGGTCCTGTCCGGGCCCTATGGTGTAGCCGGTACTCCAGAGGTTCATCGGGGGTCTCGTTCGGGCGTCTCCTTCTGGTTGCCGAGCGTTACGGCGTGTCGCTCCGTGTAATCGCGGTGGCTAGTGGTTTGACTGGATTCTATGGAAATCGTCGTTGCGTTCCTTTTCATAGCTCTTGTCCTCTTCGGTGCTGACCGGTTGCTGTTGCTGCTGGAGAGTCGCGGGCACGTCAACTGGCGCCGTACCGGACGCCGGGACCTGTCGGCGGAACCCACCGCGAAGCTCGACAGCCTGCTGGAAGACCCGGACCGAGGGCCGGTGCGCCGGCCCTGAGACGTCTCGCCCGTGGCGTGACCCGAGCCCGGCCGGCCCCGTGCCCGCGAAGCGTCCCGCTTTCCCGGATCTTTCCGGGAGTCCGGCGTGCCATCGGGAAAACGTCACACTCGCCCGCTATGGTGTGGTCTCCTATGGCTGGAGAGCAGGGAAGCGAGCGGGAGTGAGCGACCCGATAGGCGCAGCGGTCCCTGACCCATGTGGCCGACGCAGGAGGTCACGTGGGTCGTCTCGGGCGGGTCGGTCCCTACACGTTGCTGGAACGTCTCGGCCGTGGGGGAATGGGCGAGGTCTACCTCGCCTCCAGCCGCCGGGGTGACAACGTCGCGCTCAAGGTGCTCCACGACGTCCACGACGCCGGCTCCGAGGCCCGGGTGCGCCTGGAGCGAGAGGTCCGCGCCCTTCGCAGGGTGGAGAGCCCCTACGTCGCCCGCGTCGTCGACGCCGATCTCGACGGTGACCGGCCCTACCTGGTCATGGAGCACATCGAGGGAGACACCCTCCTGGAGCGGGTGCGCCGTGACGGCCCCCTGCGGGACGGCGCCCTGCTCAGTGTCGCGCAGGGGCTGGCCGTCGCCCTGTCGATCATCCACGCGGCAGGGGTCGTGCACCGCGACCTCAAACCGGCCAACGTGGTGGTCGACGGAGACGACGAGCCCGTCCTCATCGACTTCGGCATCGCCCACGTCCTGGACGCCACCCGGCTCACCCTGACCGGCACCTTCCTGGGCACCCCCGGCTACGCCGCCCCCGAGCTGTTCGCCGACGAGCACGTGGGCGAGCCCGCCGACGTGCACGCCTGGGCGGCCACCGTGGCCTTCGCCGCGACCGGCCGCCCCACCTTCGGCGGGGGCACCGTCGAGGCGCAGATGTACGCGATCCTCAACGGCCAGGCCGACCTCGAGGGCGTCCCGGCCGCCCTGCTGCCGCTGATCCGCGCCGCCCTCCACCGCGAGCCGGCCAAGCGCCCCACCGCGGCGCTCCTCACCGGCCGCCTGGGCCGCCTGGCCCGCGTGATCCCGTCCGAGGTGGGGGCGGTCCGGAAGTCGCCGGCTCCGGCGGGGGAGAAGACCGGCCCGGCCAGAAGGCAGGAGAGCCGCCCCAAGCCCGCCGCCAAGGGTGAGGATCCCGCCAGGGGTGGCAGGGCGGCCAGGGCGGAGACCGGCAGGGGACGGCCGCCCGCCCCGGCGGACGGCGCGGTGCGGGCGTCCCGCCTCCCGGCCGGTGCTGACGGCACGCCACGTGGTGGGCGGGCGGTGCCCGCCGGTGAGGCGGCCCGTGCGGCGCGGGCGCTCCCGGTGGCGGGTGAGACGTCCCGTGGCGGACGTCCGGCCGCCACGGTCGGTGAGACGTCCAGGACCGGCCGGGTCTCCACGGCCGCCGAGACGTCGCGCGGCGGGCGCCCGGCCGCCGCGTCCAGGACCGTCCGGCGTCAGGCGGGTAGGGGGCGGGGCGGTGCGGCCGGAGAGCTCAGGGGCGAGGGCAGGGCGGGGCCGCTGCCCGCGGGCAACGCGGCGCTGCTCCTGCTGGCCGTCCTGGCCGTCCCGTGCGTCGTGGCCACGGCCATCTGGCCGCCGGCCACCTTCGCCGTCACCGGGTTGTTCGCCACGCTGGCCCGTACGCTGTGGGTCGGTCACTGGCTGGTCAGGAAGCGCAAGTCGGTCAGGACCCGGGTGATCCTGCGGGTGCTGGGGTTCCCGCTGACCTTCGCCGTCTCGCTGCTGGCCGCCCTCGTGTGGCCGGGGCTGCCGGCGGCGACCCTCGCCGGGTGCGCGCTCTGGCTGACCCTCGGCGGCTCGCTGCCGCCCGACTGGTGGGCGCATCCCGCCCCGGTCGCCGTCGCCGGCGTCGTGTTCGGCGTCGTCTGCGGAGGCATCCTCGGCAGGGAGATCGAGCGGATCGGCGCCGAGCTCGTCGAGCTCCGCAAGGAGGGTCTGCGCGCGCTGGCCGTGCTGGGCGGGTTCGTCGCCCTGTGCTCCGCGGCCGTACGCGCGATCGCCCTCCTCGTGTAGGGAATCCGGTCCGGGAGCGGCGCGGGGGAGGGACCTCCCCGCGGCGGGATCGGCGGAGGCCGGGCGACCCCGGCCGGTGTGGCGATCCAGGTGCCGCGGGAGGGCGAGGCGCCGGTGCGGTTATCCGGCTTCGTCAATTCTTGTGACGCGGCAACAGGGCAATCCGGCGTATGGATGACTCGCATGGAAAAGGGCCCGAGAACAGCTGCCCGGACCCTTTCGGTGGAACTCTCCGTTAATTTCCATCGCGGCGGGAGAAGCGATTGAAGATGCGCTCCCCGGCGTTGACGGCGCCTTCGGCCACGTCGCGCAGGACGCCGATGAACGGGTCCTGGGACTGCGACCAGGAGTCGCGGTAGGAGCGGGCGGCGGCCCTGATCTCTTCGGAGATCTTCGCGTTGGCGTCGTCGGTGCGGCGGGGGTACTCCCCGGCGATGATCGTGTCGTACTCGCCGCCGCGGCGCCACTTGTCGAGCTCGGCGACGCGGGAGACGGCGAACGGGTGGGTGGTGCCCAGCAGGTTGAGGACCTTGAGCAGGCCGTCACGGACGTCGCCCGCGGTGTCGTACTCCCGCGCCTGGTCGAGGAAGGCCTCGATGTTCATCTCGTGCAGGCGCGAGCCGCCGGCGAGCTTCATCAGGGCGCGCAGCGCCGCGTCGGAGTCCTGGCCGCAGAGCAGGCCGCCACGGTCGGCGGAGAGCTCGGACTTGCGGTGCCACTCCTCCAGGCCGGCCACGATCGCGCGCAGGCCGATGTAGCCGAGCGGAATCCAGGCCACGCGGGTGGCCAGCCGGGTCAGGATGTCGAGCATGGTGCGGTAGACCGCGTGGCCCGACAGGATGTGGGCGGTCTCGTGGCCGATGACGAAGCGCTGCTCCTCCTCGTCCATCAGGTCGAGGAGGCCGGTCGTGACGACGATGAACGGGTCGTCGAAGCCGATCGCCTTCGCCTGCACCAGCGGGCTCTGCTGCACGTAGACCTCGGGAATGCGGTGGAGGTCGAGCGTGTAGGCCGCGTCGCGGCCCATGTCGTGCAGGGCTCGGAACTGGGTGTCGCTGGTCCGCACGGCCGAGGCGAGGTAGATCAGGCGCAGGCGGCGCTCGCTGACCAGGCCGGACATCTGCTTGAGCACCGTGTCGAACCCGCTGAGCGACCGGAGGGCGACCAGCGCGGACCGATCGGCAGGATGTTCGTAGGCGCGCGAGCTGATGCCGGGAAGCTGCACGCGGTGGCGATCCGGGGTGGTGGTCATGTCCGGCATGCTACGTCGGGTCCGCCTGCCCCGCGCGGGGGGTGGTTAAAAGCTGTGCACGGCTTGCACGTATGGTCCGTTTCATGATGAACGCGCCTACCGGCAAGGGGAAGCGACGTCTGGGCGTCATGGGCGGGACCTTCGACCCGATCCACCACGGCCATCTGGTCGCGGCCAGCGAGGTCGCCCACTACTTCGATCTCGACGAGGTGGTCTTCGTGCCGACGGGCCAGCCGTGGCAGAAGGCGGACAAGATCGTCTCAGCCGCCGAGGACCGCTATCTCATGACGGTCATCGCGACCGCCTCCAACCCCCGGTTCTCGGTGAGCCGCGTCGACATCGACCGCCCGGGGCCCACCTTCACGATCGACACGCTCCGGGAGATCTCCGCCGCCTGGGGACCCGACGTGGATCTCTACTTCATCACCGGCGCCGACGCCCTCGCCCAGATCCTGAGCTGGCGCGACGTCGACGAGCTGTTCACCATCGCGCACTTCGTGGGGGCCACCAGGCCCGGCCACGTCCTGCACGACCCCGGCCTGCCGGAGGGCAAGGTCAGCCTGGTGGAGATCCCGGCGCTGGCCATCTCGTCGTCGGAGTGCCGCCAGCGGGTGGCCTCGGGGGAGCCCATCTGGTATCTCGTCCCCGACGGCATCGTCCAGTACATCAACAAGCGGCATCTCTACGGCGGTACGTCCTCGTGACCTCCGGACCTCTGCGAGCGGGCCTGGGCGGGCCCGATCGGTGTTCTCGCCGGGCGGGCCGGCAGGCCGGGTGCCGGGCGGGCCGGCAGGGCCGGGCGGTGGCCGAGGGCCGGCGCGGAGAGTGGCCGGAGCGGCGGATGGTGAAAAATCCGGTGAATCACGATGATCTGGTGAAATGCCGCAGGTGAGAACGTGTTCCGATGAAATTCGCTATGATTTGGGAAGTTTGCGTGGGACGAGTATCCGCAGCTCACCCGGCATGACCGTCGAACGGCCCGGCCGGTGCCCGTCCCACCCGAGATCGACAAGCGCGGTCCCGACCGCGGAGGACGCCCCTGATCAGGCCGCCAATTCGTTTGCGGCGCGGAATCGGGTGGCACACGATAGGCGTTGTTCAAAAGGTGGCTCTTCAACGAGCGCCGAATCGGGCACCCTGATAGGTGACAGCGCCGACTAGCAGGAGGACTGACCCACACCGTGACAGCAACCGACAGATCCGTCCAGCTCGTCAGGCTCGCCGCCGAGGCGGCGGCGGACAAACTGGCCGATGACATCCTTGCCTACGACGTGAGCGACCAGCTCGTCATCACCGACGCGTTCGTGCTCTGCTCCGCCACCAACGACCGTCAGGTCCGCGCCATCGTCGACGAGATCGAGGACCGGCTGCGGATCGAGGCCGACGCCAAGCCCGTCCGCCGCGAGGGCGAGCGCGAGGGCCGCTGGGTCCTGCTGGACTACATCGACATCGTCGTGCACGTCCAGCACGAGGAGGACCGCACCTTCTACGCGCTGGAGCGCCTGTGGAAGGACTGCCCCTCCATCGCGCTGCCGGACAGCGTGACCCAGGTCGCCGCCCAGCGCGCCCGCGGGGCGGTAGCTGAGTGAGTCGTCGCGTCGTCTGCCTCAGGCATGGCCAGACGCTGTGGAACGTCGAGCACCGCTTCCAGGGTCACAGCGACATCCCCCTTGACGAGACCGGGGTCGCGCAGGCCACCCGCGCGGCCTCGCTGCTCGCCGCGCTCCGCCCCACCATGATCGTCTCCTCCGATCTCCAGCGGGCCTTCGACACCGCCTCGGCGCTGGGACGCGTCACCGGCCTGGACGTCACCGTCGACAAGGACCTGCGCGAGCGGGGCGGAGGCCAGTGGGAGGGGCTCACCCGGGAGGAGATCTCCGAGAGGTGGCCCCGGGAGTTCACCAGCTGGGAGGCACCGGGCGGTGAGGCGGTCGGCGACGTCGCCGACCGGGTCTCCTCGGCCGTGCGCCGCTGGGCGGCGGAGGTCGACTCCGACGGCCTGCTGGTCGTCGTCTCGCACGGGGCGGCGATCCGGCTCGGCATCGCCAGGCTCATGAACCTGCCGCAGGAGCTCTGGCCCGCCCTGGGCGGCCTCGGAAACTGCTCGTGGTCGGTGCTGGAGGAGGCGCGCAAGGGCTGGCGCCTGCTGGAGCACAACGCCGGGACTCTGCCCGAGCCGGTCAGCAGCGACGACAACCCCGAGGTCACCCAGGAGTGACCTTCGAGCGGCGCGGCTTGCGCCCCGGTGGCGGGCGCGGGCCGTGTGGTCGTCGATTAGGTGAACACGCGGGTGTCCTTATATGCTTCCCGAGCGCCGCGACGAGAGCACTCGAAGCGGTGACCAGGGGCTATGGCGCAGCTGGTAGCGCGCCTCCATGGCATGGAGGAGGTCTGGGGTTCGAATCCCCATAGCTCCACGTCGGGCCGTTCTCCGGACGGGCCGCGAAGACGTCGCCGAGATCCCGTCCGATCACCACGATCGGGCGGGATCTCGGCGTTTCCGGCCTCGGGAACGGCGGCGGTCGTCTTCCGGGGCCTGGGAACGGCGCCGGTCGTTCTGAGGCCCGGGAACGGCCGTGGTCACCCGGTCCCGGGCCGGCCGTAGATCCCGGCCACCGCCCGCGCGGTCTCCGCGACGAGGTCGCGCAGCTCCGCCGGGGCGACGACCTCCAGATCCGCGCCGAAGCGCAGGAACTCCGCCAGCGCGTGCCGCGGGGACTCGACCGGGACCGTGAGCCGCGTCCAGCCCTCGTGGTCCGGGGCCTCCGCGGTGGCCTCGGCGGCTCGCAGGACGGCCGGGCGGACCATGTCCGGCAGCCGCTCCATGCCGAACGGCGAGAGCCGGATGACGGCCTCGCCCCGCAGGAGCCGCGCCTCGAACTCCTCCAGGGCGCCGTTCCAGTGCGCGGCGAGGTCGAAACCGGCGGGCCGCTCGAACGACTCCCGGAGCGCGCGCAGTTCCAGGATCTGCGAGACCCGGTAGGTGCGCACGTGCTCGCCGCCGCGCGCGACGAGATACCAGCGTCCCGCCTTGAGGACCAGCCCGTACGGCTCCAGCGTGCGGACCACGTCCTGGGGGGCCTTCCAGCGGTGGTAGCGGATCTCCAGGCGGCGCTCGTTCCAGACGGCGTCGGCCACCGCCGCCAGGTGCGGGGTCTCGTCGGCGCCGTGGTACCAGCCGGGCGCGTCGAGGTGGAAGCGCTCGCGGATCCGCCCGGCCCTGTCCCTGAGCTCGACCGGGAGCGCCGCCATCAGCTTGAGCCCCGCGGCCGTCACCACCGAGCCCAGGCCGAGCTCCGCGGCGGGACCCGGCATCCCCGCCAGGAACAGCGACTCCGCCTCGCCCGCGGTCAGCCCGGTGAGCCGGGTACGGTAACCGTCGAGCAGCCGGTAACCGCCGGAGGGCCCAGCGTCGCCGTACAGCGGCACGCCGGCGGAGTGGAGCGAGTCCACGTCGCGGTAGACGGTCCGGACCGAGACCTCGAGTTCGGCCGCCAGTTCCCGGGCGGTCATCCTGCCGCGGGTCTGCAGGAGCATCAGCAGGGAGATGAGACGGCTCGCGCGCATGTCACGAATTATCCGGCGAGGGCGTGAAAACGGATTCCCGGCTCGCCCTTGCCGCGCCGGCCGCGCCTCCTCCGTCTGGATACGAGGCCGGCACGGTAGGGCGAGCCGGAAACCGTGGACGCGGGTGACGTCCGCGCTCCTCTCCATGATCGGCCAGTCGGAGCGGTGAAACAGCGCGTTTTAGCCTTACTTAAGGTGGGTTTACGGGTGACCTAACCAACGCCGGGGTCCCTCCCGTGGGCCGCCCCGTACCGGCGTACGGCGTTGTTCCCCGGCGGCCCGGGACAGGTCTCTCAGCGCGTCGCGTTCCTGCGCGGCCAGCGGTCGCCGACCAGGCGCCGGGCGGTACGCGGGGGCCGGTCGTGCCGGTCGGTGCGGAACCAGAGCTGGACCCTGGCGCCGCCGAGGGAGGAGGCGTCGATCCGCAGCGTGCCGCCCGAGGACTCCGCGAGCCTGCGGGCGATGTCCAGGCCGAGCCCGGTCGATCCCGCCCCGCTGGCCCCGCGCCGCAGCGCCGCCTCGGGGTCGGGGATGCCGGGGCCGGCGTCGGCGATCAGCATGCCGACGGTGCCCGCGCCCTGGTGCAGGGTCACCGTGAACGCCGTGCCCTCGGGGGTGTGCCGGAAGACGTTGCCGAGCAGGGCGTCCAGCACGGCGCTGAGCTCGGTGGCCGCGACCGGGACCCGCGCGGGGGCCGAGGCGCCGATCAGCTCCCAGGGACGCCGCTGGTCCTCGGCGAGCGCGGACCAGAAGGTCAGCCGTTCGCGCAGCACCTCGGCGGCGTCGCAGTGGACGAGTTCCGGCGCGCGGGAGGGCTGCCTGGCCGCCGCGATGATCTGGTCCACCTCGGCCTCCAGGCGGCCCAGCGCGCTCCTGCTCTGCTCGGCCTCGGGTCCCAGGTGGTCCAGGCTGAGCCGGAGCGCGGTGAGGGGGGTGCGCAGGCGGTGCGACAGGTCGGCGGCCATCTCCCGCTCGGCGGCCAGCAACTGGGTCACGCGGTCGGCCATGCTGTTGAACGCCTCGCCGGCCGCGACCAGCTCGGGCGGGCCCTCGGGCTCGATGCGGACGCTGAGGTCCCCGGCGCCCAGGGCGCTCGCCGCCCGGCCCAGCCGCCGGGCCGAGCGCACCACGCGCACGCCCAGCCGGTCGCCGACCAGCAGCGATCCGGCGACGAGCACCGCCGCCACCCCGCTCAGCACCGCCCACGACGAGGCGACGCCCCGGGTGAGGTCCGCCGACGGGATGAAGATCTCGATGACCACGGTCCTGCCGCCGTCCAGGGCGACGGGGCGCAGCAGGAGGTAGCCGGTGTCCATCTCCGCGGTGATGGCCCGGGTGAGCCGGGAGGCCGCGGCCACGGTCTCGGCGGGGGCCCTGACGGTGCCGGCCGAGCCGCCGCCGGGCAGGTGGACCGCGATCCGGTCCCGCGCGCCGGTGCTGAGCAGCGCGTGGGTCAGCCGGTCGGGATCGACGGTGATGGCCAGCACCGGGACCAGCGCCGACGCCTGCCGCTCCGCCTCGGCCATGGCCCGGCCGTGGGCGATCTCCCTGACGATGAGCCCGAGCGGTATCAGGAAGGCCAGGGCGACCATCGAGGTTCCCGCGACGGTGAGCAGGGCCAGGGTCCGCCTCACGGCGGTGTGATCAGCATGACCCCCACGCCGCGTACGGTGTGCAGGTAGCGGGGGGAGGAGGCGCTCTCGCCGAGTTTGCGCCGCAGCCAGGACAGGTGGACGTCGATCGTCTGGTCGTCCCCGTAGGACTGCTGCCACACCTCGGTGAGCAGTTCCTTGCGGGAGACCACCCGGTCGGCGCGGGCGGCGAGGTAGGCGAGCAGGTCGAACTCGCGCCTGGTGAGGGTGAGCGCGGCGCCGTCCAGCCCGGCCTCGCGCCGGTTGAGGTCCACCGACAGCGCGCCGACGCACAGTACCGCGGGTGGGGCCGCGCTCCGCGCCCGGCGCAGCACGGCGTCCAGACGGGCGTTCAGATGGTCGCCGGAGAACGGTTTGACCAGGTAGTCGTCGGCCCCCGCCTGGAGCAGGCGGACGATCTCCGCCTCGTTGTCCCTGGCCGTGGCCACGATGACCGGCACGCTGGAGACGCTGCGGACCATCTTGAGCGCCTCCGCCCCGTCCAGGTCGGGCAGCCCGAGGTCGAGGACCACCGCGTCCGGAGGGTTCTGGGTGATCTCCCTCAGCGCGTCGAGGGCGCGCCCCGCGCTGCGCACGGCGTGCTGGCGCCTGCTGAGTTCCTGGATGATCGCGGATCGTACGTACTCGTCGTCTTCGACCACTAGAACCGTCGCCATGCCATGTAACGGTAGTGAACGGTGAGACGTATGGCGTAATAATTCACGACATGCGGCAGACGCTGGGATTCATAGCGGTGTGGTGCGGGGCCACCGTCCTGGCGATCTCGGTCGCCTGGTTCGGCGTCCGTGACGTGCTCCGCAGCGAGGTCTTCGACGACGCGAGCATCGAACCGCTGAACGCCGCCATCGGCCGTACGGGAGACTCGACGCTCCCGCCGGGAGCGCCCACGGGGCCGCAGGTCCTCGGCACGCCGACCGCCTCCTCCGCCGCGCCCGGCCGGACCTCCGCGCCCCGTACCACCCCGTCCGGGCGGGAGACCGCCGGGCCGCGCCCGGGCCGCTCCCCGTCGAGGACCGCCGCGATGCCGGTACGCGCGCGGGAGACCGGGCTCTCCCGTCCCGGGCCGTCGGCGTCGCCGTCCCGGTCTCCGTCCAGGCCCGCCGCGACCCAGGCCGCCCCCGCCCCCTCGTCGTCCGCCGCGCCCAAGGCGACGGCCACCAGGACGCAGTCGATCTCCACCGAGAACCTGCGCGTGGTGAACGTCAAGGGCGGTTCGGTCTCGTTCGCCATCGAGGACGGCGTGTGCCGCCTGATCGCCGCCGCTCCCAACGCGGGCTACGAGGCCAAGGTCGCCTCGGCCACCGGCTGGATCCGGGTCGACCTCGTCCAGGGACAGCACGGCTCGGCGGTCTTCTGCATCGGAGGGGAGAACCGCACCGACCTGTGGGAGTACTAGGACCGGTCCGCGGGAGCGCCGGGATCGCGGGGGTGCTCTTCGGAAGGACGACCGGAGTGCCGGTCGCCGAGGTCGCGGGGGTGTTCCTCGCGCGGGTCCGGGGGCCGGTCGCCGAGATCGCGCAGGCGCGCGGCGGCCTCGGCGACGCGGTCCTCGCCGAAGACCGCGACGCCGTGCCGTTCCAGCAGGGCGGTGGTGACCCCGTGGCCGGGCACCCGCCGGCCGCCGAAGGCGCCGTCGTGAACGGTCAGGCTGCCGCAGGAAGGGCTGCCCTCCTTCAGGATCGCCACCCTCACACCGTGGGCCCGCGCGGCGGCGAGCGCCGCCCGCGCGCCGGCCAGGAAGGCCTCCGTGACGTCGGCGCCCCCGGCGGTCAGCACCCGGGCCGTCCCGGCCAGCACCGCCTCGCCCCCGGCTCCGCCCTCGATCTCCGCGGCCGGGCGCGGGACGGGCAGGCCGCCCTCGACCTCGGGGCAGAACGGGACGAGCCGTCCCTCCCGCCGCCACGCGGCCAGCAGCGCGTCGCCGCTCGTCTTGGCGGCCCCGTCGTAACGGACCCTCCGCCCCATCAGGCAGGCACTGACCAGGATCCTCTCCACGGCCCCAGAGTACGTGGCGCGGCGCGGGGGGCGAGGGGGCCGGGCAGTACCCTTCTGCCCATGCTTCTCGATGTCCTGAGGTCGCGATGATCGGCCCGCTCGCGACCGGCCTGATCCTGCTGTCGCTGGTGATCGGGATCTTCGGCCTCGTCAGCACGGCGAGGAACAGGGCGATGGGGAGAACGCTCCTCGTCGCGCTCGGGGTGTTGGAACTCGGCCTGCTCGTCCAGGCCGGGTTCGTGATCGCCGCGCTGGTGAGGGGCGAGGGGCCCGCGGAGACGGCCACGCTCATCGGCTATCTGGCGGGCAGCCTGGTGATCCCGCCGGCGGCGGCGTTCTGGGGGGTCGGCGAGCGCTCGCGCTGGGGTCCTGCGGTGATCGCGGTGGCGGGCTTCGCGATTCCCGGCATGGTCGGGCGGATGCTCCAGGTCTGGCAGGGACTGCCGTGAGCGAGCCGGCGATCGGCACCGGGCCCGGACGCGCGCTGGTGGCGCTCTACGGGGTGTTCGCCCTCGCCGCGGGAGCCCGCGCCGCCGTGCAGATCGCCACCCGGTTCTCGGAGGCCCCGCTGGCCTACTCGCTGTCGGCGTTCGCCGCCGCCGTCTACGTCGTGCTCACCGTGGCGCTGGCCAGGGGGAACAGGACCCTGGCACTGGTCGCCTGCGGTGTCGAGCTGGCCGGGGTGCTCGTCGTGGGCACGCTCAGCATGGCCGACCCCGAGGCCTTCCCGCGCGCCACAGTTTGGTCGGGCTATGGAAGCGGATACCTATTCATCCCATTTGTTCTGCCTATCCTGGGGCTCTACTGGCTTTTGCGGCGCCGCTAGTTAGGCCCGCATCTCATCGGGCATGTGTGCCTCCCGTACCGACCGAACCACAAGGGAGGACACGGTCATGAGTTCGATCGAACAGTCCGTCGACGTCAACGTTCCGATTCGGACCGCGTACAACCAGTGGACCCAGTTCGAGAGCTTTCCCGAGTTCATGGAAGGCGTCGAGACGATCAAGCAGTTGAGCGACACGCGCACGGCGTGGGTCGTCGAGATCGCGGGGGTCCGCCGGGAGTTCGAGGCGGAGATCACCGAGCAGCACCCCGACGAGCGGGTGGCCTGGAAGTCGGTCGAGCGGCCGCACCAGGCGGGCGTGGTGACCTTCCACCGCCTCGGCCCCGACACCACCCGGGTCACGTTGCAGATGGAGTACGACCCCGAGGGGTTCGTCGAGACCGTCGGAGACTGGCTGCAGATCGTCCGCCTGCGCGTCCGCGGCGACATGGAGCGTTTCAAGACCTTCATCGAGTCGCGCGGCGGCGAGACCGGCGCGTGGCGCGGCGACGTGCCCGGCCCGCACGAGCACGGCGACGCCGGCACCGGTGGTGCCGGTGACCGGAGGCCGGGCGAGTACGGCGGCACCGGTACGGGAGGCGGCTACGGATCCGACGACGCCGTGCCCTCGCCGCCCCCGCGCACGGCGGGCCAGTCCTACCCGTCGGACCCGGGGCTTCCCCCGCCCGGTGGCACGCCGCTGCCCCCGGCCGGTCGTGGGCTCGGCGAGGAGCCGCCGCCCTCCCCGGGGCCGCGCATCTGACGCCCGCCCGCCGGGGTCGCCCACCTGAAGCCCCGCCGCCCTGACCGGGCGGTGGATCCTCGTTCGAGACGCGCGTCCGGCGCCGGCCGGCCCCGGGCCGCGCGCCCGGCGCAGGCGCGCCCGGTGGCGTCGCTCCGGCGTCCGGTGCCCGAACCGTCCGGGATTCCGGGCATCCGGAAGCCGGGGAGCCGTACCGGTGCGTAAGAGAGCCGGGTCACGTTCTGTAAACAGGGACGTGGCCCGGCTTTCATGTTGTCAGCGATTCGCGCCCGTTCGGATCCGGTGCATGCGGTCAGGAACAAATCAAGGTTTCGCTCCTGTTACAGTCGGGGTCAGCCAATCATCCTACGATTGGATGAAATTACTGAGGAGGACTGGAACCAGCATGAGCGTGCTCACCCATCAGACCAGGGGCCGCACCGGTGGAACGACAGGCTCTCTCGCCTGGTTGCTCGTGCTGGGAATCGTTCTCGCGGCGCTGAACCTGCGTACCGCCGTCACGAGCGTCGGGCCGGTTCTCGACCAGATCACCTCTGGTCTCGGCATGACCGCCGTCGGAGCCGGGCTGCTCACAACGCTCCCCGTGCTCATCTTCGCCTCGGTCGGCGCGGTCACCCCCGCGCTGGCCAGGAAGGTCGGAGAGCACCGCCTGCTGCTCTTCGCCCTCATCGTCCTCGGCGCGGGCCTGCTCGTCCGATCGATGGTGGGCTCGGCCGAGGTCTTCCTCTACAGCAGCGCCCTCGCGCTGTCGGGCGGCGCGGTGGGCAACGTGCTCATCCCCAGCCTGATCAAGCGTCACTTCCCGGGCCGGGCCGGGGCCATGACCACCGTCTACACCACCGCCCTGGCGGTGGGCACGATGCTCGCGGCCGCCGCGACCGTGCCCATCCAGCGGGCCACCGACGGCAACTGGCACGTTGCCCTGGGGGTGTGGGGGGCGTTCGCCGCCGTCGCCGCCATTCCGTGGCTTGCGCTCTCGCGCAGTGAGCCGGAGCGGCACGGCGCGAGCGCGGGAACGGGTGCCCGCGCCCTGCTCCGCAGCAGGCTGGCCTGGGCGGTCGCCGCCTACTTCGGCACCCAGAGCATGGTCGCCTACATCATGTTCGGCTTCCTGCCGAAGATGCTCACCGACGGCGGCTACACCACCGCGCAGGCGGGTCTGGTGCTGGGCGTCTTCACCGCGATCGGCATCCCGGTCTCGCTCGTCGTGCCCTCGATCACGTCGAGGTTCTCCGACCAGAGGCCCGCGGTGGCCGTCTTCGTCCTCTTCTACGCAGCCGGTTTCCTCGGCCTCTGGCTCGGGCCCTCCGCTCTGGCCTGGGCCTTCGCCAGCCTGGTCGGCATCGGCATGGGATCGTTCCCGCTCGCGCTGACCATGCTCGCCATGCGCACCCGCACCTCCGAGGCGACGGCCGCGCTGTCGGCCTTCGGGCAGAGCACCGGGTACCTCATCGCGGGTGCCGGGCCCCTGGTCGTCGGCGTCATGCACGAGTCGACCGGTGGCTGGACGCTGCCGTTCCTGCTGCTGTTCGCGGTGGTCGCCGCCCAGTTCGTGGCCGGCTGGTACGCGGGCCGTCCGGGCTACCTGGAGGACGAGCCGTCCTTCGCGCGCTGATCCACCGTGGACCGGTACGGCTTGCGCCCCTGCGGGGGCGGCGCAAGCCGTACCGGCATAATGGGGCGATGCCCATCACGGACTCGACGCGGGTCACCTACCCGGGCGGAGCGGTCAGGGGGCGTTCGGCCGTCGTCGCCACCGTGCCGGTCGGGGACGGGTACGGGACCATCGTGGCCGAGACCCCTTTCCACCCGCTGGACCACACCTGGCCCGACCAGCCGGCCGACGCGGGCACCATCGGCGGGCTCGCGGTGACCGGCTGCGTCACCGGAGCCGTGGCCGAGGGCGAGGAGACCGTCCATCTGGGCGCGGACATCCCGGTGCGCCGGGGTACCCCCGGCTGGCACTGGCTGGTCGTCCACGTCACCGCCGAACCCGTCGCGGACGGCGAGCTCGCCGGCGACGGTTTCACAGCCCCCGGGTCCGGCGGCGCCGGGCCCGGCGGTGAGGTCGAGCTGGTGGTCGACGCCGCGGGCCGCCGCGCGCTCTCGGCGGGGCACACCGCCTGCCACCTCGCCGCGCTCGCGCTCAACGCGGCGCTGGCCGGACGGTGGCGCAAGGAGGTGCCCGCCGACGGGCTGGGCCACCCCGACTTCGACCAGACGGCCATCGCCTCCTCGCGGATCCTTCCCGGCGGCAGCCACGACGTCTACCGGCTGGGCAGGTCGCTGCGCCGCAAGGGTTTCGGCACCGAGGGGCTGGCCGAGGAGCTCCCGGAGATCGCCCGCCTGGTCGGCGACCGGCTCACGGCGTGGATCGCGGCCGACGCCGCCGTCAGGATCGACACCCCGGGTCCGGAGCTGACCGCCCGGCGCACCTGGCACTGCGCCCTGCCCGAGGCCGAGGTCTCCATCCCGTGCGGGGGGACGCACCTGTCGAGCACCGCCGAGCTCGGCACGATCGCCGTGGCCCTGGACCTGTCCGCCGACGGCTCCGAGCTGACCATGCGCACCACCGCCGGTCCGTACGCCGGCGGTTCGTAGTCCTTAGGACACGGGGCATCGGGCGGCCGCTCTCACCGCTCTCACCGTTCCCGGTGAACGGCCGGTCGGCCGACCGGCCGGTCACGCGGTCACGCGGTCAGGCGCGGCTTCGAGCGGCCCGCCCCGGAGACGGCCCGCAGGGCGGCCTCCGCCGCGATCAGGGCGCTGTGCGAGGAGACCTCGCTGAGCAGGCCGGGAGCCGCCACCGCGTCACCGATCAGCCAGACGCCGTCCCCCCGGTCGATCGCGGGCCGATCCCGCCAGGTGGCCCCCGGCAGGTCCAGGGCGCCGGTGCGGCCGTTGCACATGGCCTCCCGCCGCCAGGTCGTCCGCTCCCGCCAGCCGGGAAGCCCGAGATCGGCCACCCGCTCCGCCCTGGAGATCGCCTCCGCCTTCGTCTCACCCGGCCTGACCGGCATCTGCAGCTGGCAGAGGCTGTGCCCGTCCGGGGCGAGCGAGGGGTCCGGCAGGCTGTACCGCTCCATGAAGCCTCCCTCGTCCAGGTCGGAGACGAGGAAGAGGTCGCCGGCGCTCGCGCGGACGCCGAGGTCGAGCAGGACGGCCTTACCGCTCTCCCAGCGCAGCGACTCGTCGCCGAGCAGTGTCCTGGCGGCGTCTAGCGAGGTCGCCACGATCACGGGGGCGCCCTCGGGCAGGCGGTCCACCCGCGAACCGGTCTCGATCCGCACGCCCAGGCCGCGCGCGTGGACGGCCATCCGGTCGATCACCTGCCCCCAGCCGCCGGTGACGTAGCGCGGGGCCGGATACCTCGGCGCGGTCGCCCGCAGCACCCGCTCCCAGACGAACGCCGCCGACAGCCGCCCGGGGTCCGCGTCATAGGTGATCACCCCGACCAGCCCGGCGGCGGCCCGCATGCCCTCCTCGCCGAGATGGCGGGTGGCCCAGGTTCCGAAGTCCTCGTCCACCGGTGCCCGCAGCCGCCGCCTGGCGAGCGCCTTCGCCAGCGACCAGGGCGGCATGCCCGACAGCCGGCCGCCGTGGCGGAACCTGCTCCTGGCGAGCATGCCCGGCGTGAGCCTGGTGTACGGCCGGACCAGCCCTCTGGCCGCCAGCCAGCGCCATGGCTCGCCGTCGGAGTAGAAGACGTGGGTGCCCTCGTTGGCGACGTACGGCGCGGTGGTGCTGCGGGCCCGGCCGCCCGGCTCCCGGTGCGCCTCGCGGAGGGTGACCCGTGCGCCGCCCTCGGCGCACGCGATGGCCGCGGTGAGGCCGGCGAGCCCGCCGCCGACGATGCTGATCTGTCGCGTCTCTCGTGTCATGCCCGTACGACGGATCGAAGAACGCCGTTCGTGACATCCCCGCCCGGTCTTCCCCGAGGGGAACGTCAGAGATGGGAGAGCTTCTCCGGGTTCGTCACCAGGAAGATGGTCCTGATCAGGCCGTCCTCGACGACCAGGGAGAACACCGTGACCGGCCGGCCGTCCGCGGTCACCACCACGGCCGGCCCGCCGTTCACCTCCGCGACCTCCACGCCGAAGCCGGAGACCGGTTCGGCGCCGATGCTCTCCATGAAGGCCCGCGGGCGGCCCCCGGACGTGATCGAGGACAGGAAACGCGCCACCCTGCCCGCGCCGACGATGGTCCGCAGCGGGGCCTTCGCCCTGCCGCCGCTGTCGCTGACCAGCGACACGTCCTCGGCGAGCATCGCGGTCAGCGCCCCCAGGTCACCGCCCGCGGCCGCCTCGGCGAACCGCTCGGTGAGCCTGCGCCGCAGCCCCCGGTCCACCTCGAACCTCGGTCTGCCCTCCTGGACGTGCTCCCTGCCGCGCCGGGCGAGCTGCCGGGTCGCCGCCTCGCTGCGCTCGATCATCTCGCCGATCTCCGCGTACGGCATGCCGAACGCCTCCCGTAGCACGAACACCGCGCGCTCCAGCGGGGACAGGGTCTCCAGCACCACGAGGAGCGCCAGCTCCACCGAGTCGGCCAGCTCGGCGTGCTCGGCCACGTCCGGGGTGACGATCAGCTCCGGCAGCCACGACCCGACGTAGGCCTCACGCCGGGCCCTCACCCGCCGCAGCCGGTCGATGGAGAGTCGCGTCACGACCTTGACCAGGTACGCCCGGTCGTCCTCCACCCGGGAGACGTCCACCGCCGACCAGCGCAGCCACGCCTCCTGGACGACGTCCTCGGCGTCGGTCACGCTGCCCAGGATCCGGTAGGCGACCCCGGTGAGCAGGTCGCGGTGCTCTTCGAAACGCTCAACGGCCATAGGGAGACAGACGTATCACGGCACCCCGATGTGACACGACCCGGTAAACGGTTGTTTACAGCGACCCTCTACCATGCGAGGGCGGAAGTCGACAGCGGAGGAGCGGGCAGTGACGGGAACGACCCTCGCCGAACCGGGCGCCACGCGGCAGGGCAGGAGCCTCTGGCTGACCCTGGTGGCGCTCTCCATGGCCGGGATGGTCGTGTCCGTCCAGCAGACCGTGGTCATCCCGCTGCTGCCCCGGCTGATGGTCACCTTCGGCGCGTCGGTGGCCGAGGTCACCTGGGTCTTCACCGCCTCGCTGCTCGCCGCCGCGGTGGCCACGCCACTGCTGTCGCGCCTCGGCGACATGTACGGCAAGAAGCGGATGATCCTGTTCACCGTCGGCCTGCTCGTCCTGGGCTCGGTGGTCTGCGCGCTGTCCGACACCCTCCCCGTGCTGATCGCCGGGCGAGCTCTGCAGGGGGCGTCGGCCGCGCTGATCCCGCTGGCCATCGGCATGATCAAGGACGGTTTCCCGCCCGCCAGGGTGATGACGGCCATCGGGGTGGTCAGCGCCACCATGGGCGTCGGCGGCAGCCTCGGCATGATCGTCACCGGCCTGATCGCCGACCGCACCCCCAGCCACCACCCGGTCTTCTGGATCACCGCGGGACTCGCGGCGTCCGCGGTCGTCCTCATCGCGCTCAGCGCCCACGACGGCGGGGTCGGCGCCGGCGGCCGCCCCGACCTCGTCGGCGCGGCGCTGCTGTCGGTCTGGCTCGTCTGCCTGCTGCTGGCGATCTCCAAGGGCAACGACTGGGGCTGGGGCTCGGGAACCGTCGTCGGGCTGTTCGCGGGCGCGATCCTGTTCTGCGCCGCGTGGGTCTTCAGCCAGATGCGGCTCCGGGCGCCGATGATCCGGCTGCACCTGCTCGTCGGCCGCCGGTCCCTGCCGGCCAACCTGGCCTCGATGCTCCTGGGCTTCGCCATGTTCGGCTCCTTCACCCTGATCTCCAGCTTCATCCAGACGCCTCCGTCCGCCGGGTACGGCTTCGGCGGGTCGGTCCTCGACGTCGGCATCTACGCCCTGCCCAGCACCGTGACCATGCTGCTCGCCTCCTTCATGGCGGGCCGCCTCTCCACCCGGCTCGGCCCCGCCTACTCCCTCGCCCTCGGCGCGGGCCTGTGCGCGGCCGGATTCGGCTGGTTCACCGTCTTCAACGACTCGGTGCTCCATCTGATCGGCTCCAACGCCGTGCAGGGACTGGGATTCGGCATCGGCTACGCCGCGCTGGGGGCGCTCGCCGTGCAGCACGTGCCCATGGACCAGAGCGGCATCGCCAGCGGCATCAACTCCCTGGTCCGCTCCATCGGCGGCAGCGTCTCCGGGGCCGCGACCTCGGCCCTCCTCACCTCCGTCACCATCGCCGGGACCTCCGTCCCCTCCCGCGACGCGTACGTGATCTCCTTCGGCGTCATCACCGCGAGCGCCGTGGGCTCCGCCGCCGTCGCGCTCGTGACCGGAATGAAGGCGCGAGGACTGTCCCGAGTCGGTTAGGATTTCATCTGCATCGCAAGGGGCTATGGCGCAGCTGGTAGCGCGCCTCCATGGCATGGAGGAGGTCTGGGGTTCGAATCCCCATAGCTCCACTTCGGTGACTGGGGTCCGCTGTTCGCAGGCATAGCCTGCTTCCCGCGGGCCCCTTCGTCGTTCACACGGGGGGGCGACCCCCCGGGCCCCCCGGTGTGGGGGCTTCGCCCCCACGCCCCCCGCTTCGCTTCGCTCAGGGGCTTGGTCTCGCCGGTTGGGCGGCTTCGGAACCCTGCGATCTCCTGGATCGTGAATCCAGTACGTCGGCCGTGTCCCGTATCTCACGGGTGACAGAACCGCCGACAGGCATCTCATCCGTCTGGAGCGATCCGGCCGGACGGTGATCCTGCCGGTACAGGGCGGAGCGGTGGGCAGGATCCACCGCCCGGGGGTCGGGTCAGTCGTCGGAGGCGACGATGACGGTCAGGGAGTCCTCGTCCCGGTCGATCAGGACGAGTTCGTGGAACTCGCCGAGAATCCATCCCAGGTCGTCGTCGCGGGCCGCCTCGTCGAGGTCGCGGAGGCGGTAGCGGGAGGTGGCCGCGCGGATCAGCGGGTAGACCTCGGCCTCCAGGTCGTGGGCGATCGTCTCGGGGAGGTCGGCGTACCTGCCTGCCCAGGTGCGGATCGTGGCGCAGGCGGACTCCTGGTCGACCTCCTCGAACGAGGCGGCGGAGAGCGCGTCGAGGCGGTAGGGGCCGTGCACCGGCCCGCCGTCCTTCCACGAGTCGGATCCCAGGTAGTCGTCCCGGTACAGCTGGTGGGAGAGCAGCTCGGTGAGCAGCGGTTCGTCGTCCTGCGGGGTGGCGAGGCGGAAGTGCTTCACATCCACCCAGCGGTAGGTCCCGTCCTTGAAGTTGACCAGGGTGGTCGAGGCGAACGCCAGTTGCTCCATAGGTGTGACGATAGTGACTCCTGGGATCTGTTCCTCACCGATTGGCCGAACTGGGAGAGCGCTCGGTAAACGGAGGAAACGGGGCGCGAGCTGGGCGCGCGCGGTGCGGACCCCCGTTCCCGGAGCGGGGGTGCGACGTTTGCCGCTCCGGGGTGAGGGCAGCCGTCGAGGTATCCGACGCGGTGCTGTTCGACGTATCCGACGCGGTGTTACAGGAGGTCAGATGCTGCCCCGGAAGCAGAAGGTCGGCACGGTCGCGGTGATCGCCCACCAGAAGAAGACGTTCGGCGGAGGGCTGGACGAGCTGCGCAGGCTCCTCGCCGACGAGGGGGTCGGCAAGCTGCTCTGGTACGAGGTGCCCAAGAGCAAGAAGGCGCCGAAGAAGGCGAAGAAGGCGCTGGAGGAAGGGGCGGACCTGGTTCTGGTGTGGGGTGGCGACGGCATGGTGCAGCGCTGCGTGGACACGCTCGCGGGCTCCGGTGTCACGGTCGGCATCCTTCCCGCGGGGACGGCGAACCTCTTCGCGCAGAATCTAGGCATTCCCGAGGATCTGCCCAAGGCTGTGCACATCGCCTTCCACGGCGAGAGCCGGAAGCTGGACCTCGGCAAGGTCAACGGGGAGCACTTCGCCGTCATGGCCGGGGTCGGATTCGACGCGGCGATGATCGAGGACGCCGACCGGGGGCTGAAGGACCGCCTGGGGCGCGTGGCGTACGTCTGGACGGGGCTGCGCCACGTCCGGGGGGAGCTCGTGCAGATGGAGGTCAAGATCGACGGTGTGACGTGGTTCGAGGGTGAGGCGAGCTGCCTGCTGCTGGGCAACGTCGGCACCATCACCGGTGGCATCGAGGCGTTCGACGACGCGCGTCCCGACGACGGGTGGCTGGAGATCGGCGTGACCACCGCCGAGGGGCCGATCCAGTGGGCCCGCGTGCTCGGCCGGATGAGCGTGGGACGGTCCGACGAGTCGCCGTTCGTCCGGATGTCCCGGGCGCGCAAGGTGAGCGCCACGTTCGCCACCCCCATGACCTACGAACTGGACGGCGGCGCCAAGGGCACCGTCACCGAACTCAAGGCCAAGGTCGTGCCCGGCGGCATCACCATTCGTGTTCCCGACGCCACCGGCTCCGACCAGGCGTGATCCCGGCCCGCCGGCTCTGGCCGGCCGTGATCGCGGGTCACCGCGCACGGCCGGTACGCCGGGTGCGGGCACGGCCGCCGGGCCGACCACGAAAACCCCTTTTAGTTAACATTCGTGACAAATATGGATTGGATATGGTTTGTCGACTAATTTCGCTTGATAGAAAAGAGCAGGTCGATGGCCGGTGATCGCTGGACCGAGGCCGACGTTCCCGGCCGGTCGCGGCGGGGCGTGCCCGCCATCGGCGCCGGCACCGGTCCCGGTCCGGAGACCGCCCGGGCGCCCGCCGTCCAGGCCCGCCCGCGGGCGAGGTTCGAGCGGCTGACAGGGATCGTGTACGGCCGGTGATCGAGGTGAGGGCGTCGATCGACATAGACCGTCCCGCGGCCGAGATATGGCGGATCGTCGCCGACTTCGGTCAGGATCCCCGGTGGCGTGCGGGTGTGACCACGATGGCGCCCGACCCGCCGGGTCTCGTCGTCCCGGGCACCACCACCGACGAGGCCATGCGTTTCGCCGGACGCGGCTTCTACATCAGCGGCCTGGTGACCTCGGTGGTGCCCGGCAGGGAGTTCCTCTGGCAGGGGACGTCGGGGATAGACGTCGGGGGCGGCAGGTCGGTCGTGCCCCTGAGCGACGACCGGTGCCGGGTGACCGTGTGGTTCCGGCTCAAGCTCCCCGGCCTGCTGCGCCTGCGCGCTCCCATGCTCGAACGCATGCTCAGGCGCAGGCTCCAGCAGAACGTCCGCCGCCTCGGCGACCTGGTCACCACGGACGCGTGACGTCGTCCGCGGGTGGTGACCGCCCCCGCGTTCGTCGTTCGTGGTCACCGCGGCGAGCGCGTTCGTGCGGACGCGGCCCGTGGCGTCTTCGCCCGCCTGGTCGTCACACCCGCGTGACCGTCATCTGCAGTTCGGTCACCCAGTTGTCGTGGTCGCCCTCGGGACAGTCGATGGAGACCTCCCTGGCCAGCCCGACACCGCGGTAGCCGTGCTCGTCGATCCAGTGGGCCAGCGTCTGGAACGTCGGTCCCACCTGCTCCATCGGACCGCGGTGGATGATCGTGGCGGCCTGCTCGACCTTCGGCAGGTCCACGACCGCGAAGTCGTACCCGTCGCTCGTCTCCGCGGCGACCTCCAGCCCGGCGCGCACGGTCACCCGGCCGTCGGCCTCGGCCTCGTAGCGGGCGATGCCGTATCCGGTGATCTTCACCCCGGCGGCGTCGACGCGCCGGCACAGGTCGGCGAAGAGCGGCTGGATGACGGGGCCGATGTCCTCGCCGTCGTAGCTGGCCGCGACGGCGGTGAGCTCCGCCACGCGCGTCGAGGGGATCGACTTGAGAAGAACCTCTTCGGGGTGCATGTGGCCTTCCTTGGTGATCGTCGTGAGCCGTACCTCCACCCGGACGAGCCGGGCCGTGTCCGCCGCGATCCGTTCCTCCAGCTCGGCACGACGCAGCCGCAGCATCCCGTACAGCTCCGCGGCGTCGACCCGCTCGTCCAGGATCGAACCGATCTGGCGCAGGGTGAGACCGAGGTCCTTCAGGGCGATGACGCGGTTGAGTCGCGACAACTGGTCGGCCCGGTAGAAGCGGTGTCCGCTGGCCGGGTCGACATGGGCGGGCCTGAGCAGGCCGATCGCGTCGTAGTGGCGCAACATGCGCACCGACACCTGGCCGAGCTGGGAGAACTCTCCGATACTGAACATGGTGCTTCCAGGTATAGGGGCTGACACCGTGTCAGCCGCAACCTCCGGACCTCGCCTCCGCCGGGTCACCCCCGTGCGCTCCGGCTCGCGCCCCGTGACGAACATCCGTCCCGTCACCGCGACCAGGTGTCGTCGTTGACTGCTACTGGCGGGTAGGAATAGGTTTTCAGATACCAACTGGTCGGTTCGAAGGGAACATCGGCTTCGCCCGGCGCGAGACCGGAGACCCCGGCCGCCGGCCGTTCCGTTGACTCCCCGGAGGCGTGATGACCGACGTCCAGCTGGCCCGTCAATCCTGGCGCCGCCTGGAGCCCGTCCACGGAATGATCTACTTCGTGCCCGAGGCCACCGAGCGCTACGCCGCGCTCGGCCTCGACAGCCGGGCGGGCTACTTCGCCTCCCGCGCCGCGGCCTTCGGCACGGCCTCCGCCGAGCTGGTCATCGCGACCTTCTACAACTTCCACCCCGCCCTCGTACGGCGCGCGCTTCCCGCCGCGTGGCAGGTCACGACGCCGGAGAAGCTGCTCGCGGCCCGTCTCGAAGCCGCCGGAGCAGCCCTGCGCCGGGCCGGTATCCACGAGATCGACACCCTCGCCGAGACGACGGAACTGGCCGTCCGCGCCGCGGAGAGGGCCTGCGAGCACCCCCAGGGGCGCCCGCTGTTCGCCGCGCACGCCGCGCTGCCCTGGCCCTCGGAGCCGCTCCTGCGGCTCTGGCACGCCCAGACGCTGCTTCGCGAGTTCCGGGGTGACGGGCACGTCGCGACGCTGCTCACCGAGGGCGTCGGCCCGCTGGACGCGCTGGTCCTGCACGCCGCGACCGGGCACGTCCCCACGGTGTTCCTCAAGTTCAGCCGCGACTGGCCCGAGGAGGAGTGGACCGCGGCCGAGGAGAGGCTGCGCGGGCGCGGCCTGCTGTCCGGTGACGGGCTCACCGAGGAGGGCGCGGCGCTCAGGCAGCGGATCGAGGACCGCACCGACGAGCTGGCGCTGCCCGCGTACGCCGCGCTCTCCGACGACGAGCTGGCCCGCCTGGCCGAGCTCGCGCGCACCTTCGGCCGGGCCGTGGTGGACAACGGCCTGCTCACCCTCTCCGGCTGAGCCCGCCGGGACCGGGGTCTTCGCGGCCTTCGCCGGGCGGCCGGGCCTTCGCGGTCACCTCTCGCCGGGCGGCCCGGCTCAGTTCCTCGTGGACGGGTCGCCGACCTGGCCGATGAACAGCGGGGTCAGCGTCGGCCGGTGGACGATCGCGAAGGCGAACGGGTGGTCGGCGCGGACCTCGGCCTCCGGCGGGGGCGGGCCCGACACGGTGAACGCGAGGCCGGTGACGGCGGCGGCCTCGGTACCCCACTCGTCCACGGCGATGTTGGCGCGATGGATCGCCTGGTCGAGACGGGCCCCGTCGGTGATCCCCGAGTAGTCGTTCCCCCGCAGCCCCAGCTTCGCGAGCGGTTCGGCCAGGTCCAGGCTCGTGGAGAAGTCCCATCGGGGCATGGCGAGCCGCACCGGCCGCTCCGCGAGCCCGGTGG
This sequence comes from Streptosporangium sp. G12, assembly GCF_052983175.1. Taxonomy (NCBI): domain Bacteria; kingdom Bacillati; phylum Actinomycetota; class Actinomycetes; order Streptosporangiales; family Streptosporangiaceae; genus Streptosporangium; species Streptosporangium sp. G12. The sequence continues at coordinate 45,839 of NZ_JBRIQO010000047.1, forward strand.
CCACCTCCGCCATCACGGCGGGGGAGAGCAGGTCGGCGGGGGAGCCGCCCGCTCGCGGTACGAGGACCCACATGGCCAGCTCGTCTCCGGCGTAGTGCAGCTCCACGGCCTGCCAGCCGGACCCCGCCGCGTAGGGGAGGAAACCGTCGTGGCGCATCAGGGCCGTGCGTGTCGTCGTACCGTCGGCGCGGGTGAAGGTGGCGCCCTCCTCCGGCGGGTCGGTGAACGGCGTCGTCCAGTCGGCCTTGAGGTAGACGGCGTTGGCGATGACCAGTTTGGTCCTCGCGGGCAGGTTGTCGAACACCTTCCTGATCCGCCCGGCCGTCCGTTCCTCGGCCCAGGCGTCGATGACCTCGGTGGCGTTCCCGGCGAAGTCCACCTGGCGCACGCCCGTGCCGTACTGCGCCGCGAGCGTACGGAGGAACTCGGGCTTGACGCTCAGTCCCTCCTGGGTGAACAACTCGTTGGCGATGCCCACGGTCGGCGGCTCGGGGGTGCGCTCCTGGGCGTCCCGTTCCGCGTCCGGCTCGGTGCGGGGAGGCGGGTCGTCGGTCGTGACGATCTGCCGGGTGAGCGTGTTGAGAGAGGTGTGCGGCCCCTCGGAGGGGAAGCCGAAGACCGCGTCGAGTTCGGTGGCGGTGGCTCCGGTGGCCCCCGCCCTCGCCAGGCCGAAGGCGTAACCGATGCTCAGAGGCGACAGGACGGTGTTGGCCCCGGGTTTCGCGGTCGCGGCGAACAGGGCGTGCCCGAAGGAGGTCAGACCGCGTACGGTCTCCGCGACCGGGGGGTCCTTCGGGACCTCCCGCTTCACCCCCTTCGCGGTGATCGCGCTGGACTCGGTCATGGCACACGCCGAAAGGGCGGCGACGGCCAGCAGTGCGGGTAACAGTCGGCGCATGCTCCTGAGACGTACGCCGCCACCGGGCGGTTCACCCGGTTCGCGCGGCGTCCGGTTCGCCCGACGGGCGGCATCAGGTGAGCGCGGCGAAGGCGCCCGCCCCGATGAGGGCGACGGCCCAGGCGAGATCGAGGTTGAACCACGCCTTGCGGAGCACCGCCACGCCCAGCCGCTCGTAGACGACCAGGGCCAGCACGGTGGTCGTCACCAGCATGGCCATCGTGTGCACCCCGGTCGCCAGCAGGCTCTGCGAGGCCAGCGCGGCGGCGTCGTGGCCACCGTGGCTCCCATGTCCGCCGTGCCCGCCGTGCCCGCCGTGCAGGGTGACCGGGAGCACCATCAGCCCGGCTCCGTGGGCGGTGGCCATCAGGAACGACCACCCGGCCAGCTGCCACTTCGTCACCTTCATGCCGACCCAGCGGGGATGGCGCCGCCTCAGCAGCCGCCAGAGGCCGAACCCGCACACCACGGCCGCCACGCCGTACGAGACCGCTTTGGGCGGGGCGGCCAGCCGGGCCACCGACACCAGCCCGAGCGTGACCAGCACCGAGCCCGCGTGGCCGAGCACGATGGGCGGCAGCGCGCGCAGCACCCCGTCGCGAGAGCGCTCCTGCAGTCCGAGCGCGACCGCGAAGAGCCAGCCCATGGCCGGGTTCAGGCCGTGGAAGGCACCGAGCCCGGCCAGGATGAGCAGGGGCATCAGATCCATCGGGCACACCTTGGAAAGAGTGGGAAGGTGGCGGTGGCCGGTGGGCCCTCGGCCGGGGTCACGGGAAGCAGTAGGAGTCGGAGGAGGAGTCGCCGCCCTGCAGGCGGACCTGGTGCGCGCGCCGGCCGTCGGAGGCGAAGTCGACGAAGAAACCCGGATCGAGGGCGATCGAACCGTCGTCGGCGACGTCCACCTTCGCCATCCAGCCCGAGATGCCGTCGGGGTAGAAGACGTCGTCCCAGGAGCGGTAGAGCGAGTTGGTGAAATAGACGCGCCGTCCGTCCCTGCTGGCCTCGACCATCTGCGGCCCCCCGTTCAGCGTCCGGCCCGGAGCGGCCGGGTGACCGCCGCGTCCGGCGATCCCGCCGATCCGGACCGAGCCGGTCTCGCGCGGCGCGAACGGGTCGGAGACGTCGTACGCCTTGAGCTCGCCGGTGCCCCAGGCGGAGACGAGCAGGATCCGGTCGTCGAGGGTCAGCGAGATGTCGCTGACCAGCGGCGGTACCGCGCCGAACTGCTTGAGCGGCTCGGGCAGCAGGTCGGGGTCGGCGGGCTCGGCCGGGATCGTGATCGTCTTGCGGGCCTTCCAGACGCCGTTCTCCAGGTACCAGGTGAAGATGTTGGCCGACAGGTCCTCGACGTTGATCACGCTGTTGACGAAGCCGTAGGTCTTGGTCGGGTCGTGGGCGGGCCGGAGCTCCAGGGCCATCTGGTGCTGGTCGCCCAGGTCGATCTCCTGGAGGTGCCTGCGCTTGGCCAGGTCCCAGACGTGCAGTTTGTGACCGTACTGCCGGCCGACCAGAAGCTCCAGCGAGGGCCCCGGCTCGATCTGGTTGGGCGTTCCCCACTCGCTGGTGATCATCGTGTCGTGTCCGAGGTGCCACCAGAAGTCGTAGTGCAGCCGCTGCGAACCCCGGTCGGCCTCCCAGCGGCCCTTGGGTTCGAAGGTGTCGTGGTCGAGCGTGAACACACCGCCGGGCGCGTCGCCGTCCACGTTGCCGAGCGCGCTGACGTAGATGGCGTCGGTGCCGCAGTGGACGGTGTGCGGGCGGCTGTACCCGGTCTTCTCGAAGATCGTCTCTGGCTCGATCGTCTTGACGAGCTTGGGGGACCAGGGATCGTCCTTGACGTCGAAAATGTAGATCCTGCTGGACCTCAGACCGGGAAGGACCAGGTAGCGCCGCTCCACGTGTGGATGTGGCGCGTACGGGCACAGTGCCGCGCTGCACACGTTCCAGCCGAAGTGGTGGAGCTCGTCGCCGGGGACGGACATGTCGTGCACGTCGGCGATCGACCCGTTCGACAGGTCGATCGTGGCGAGCCCGTCGGGCCGGTCGTCACCGGTCGTGGCGAGTAACGCGACGTAGGCGAGCTCCTCCTTCGGGGCAGCCATGGCCTCGCGGGCCGACGGGTAGAAGGTGGGGTCAGGCTGGATGAGCGCCACGGTGAACTCCTGAACTCGTAGCCGGAACCGGTATCCAACTAATCATGTAGGAAAACTTTCTGTTGTCCAGGGGTCATGTTGCGTGACCGGCGTGGACGGAGGTTGGGGGCAGAGATATGGACGGAGGTATGGATGGGGAGGCGCGCGTCCGGCTGCTCGGTTTCACCGTTTCGCGGGCCGGTGAACGCGAGAGGCGGCTCGCGTGGTCGTGAAATCCGTATTAGAAGATTTCGGACAGAGAGCCTCGGACAGAGAGCCTGGGACAGGCGAAGAGGTGCGGGGCGTAATGCCCCGCACCTCTCCGTATTTCAGTTGACGGCCACCTGCCCCGCACGGCCGTTCCCGAGTTTTACTTTCCCGGTCCTATGGACCTTCGGAGTAAACCGCCGGGCCGGGGCGCGTCAATCGACCTGTTTCCACGAGGCCCCTGGAAAACCTCAGCAGGCCCTCACCGCCGTGCAGATACCCGGAGGAGTAGCCCAGGTGAACGGGGCGCTGACAACAATCGGCGCCCTGACAATCGGCGCCCTGACAATGTGGGCGGAGACGACCGGGTAACTGACGACCTGGGTACCGGCTGTCGTCCCCCCACTAGGGCCTTGCGGTCCGATGGGACCCTGCGGTCCGACCGGGCCTTGAGGTCCTATGGGTCCTGCCGGTCCTGCGGGTCCTTCAGGTCCTGCGGGTCCTTCGGGTCCGGGTGCGCCGTCGGCGCCTGCCGGTCCTGCGGGTCCTTCAGGTCCTGCGGGTCCTTCGGGTCCGGGTGCGCCGTCGGCGCCTGCCGGTCCTGCGGGTCCTTCAGGTCCTGCGGGTCCTTCGGGTCCGGGTGCGCCGTCGGCGCCTGCCGGTCCTGCGGGCCCCTCAGGTCCTGCGGGTCCTTCGGGCCCCTCGGGTCCTTCAGGTCCTGCGGGTCCTTCGGGCCCCTCGGGTCCTTCAGGTCCTGCGGGTCCTTCGGGCCCCTCGGGTCCTTCAGGTCCAGCGGGTCCTTCAGGTCCTGCGGGTCCCTCGGGTCCGGGTGCGCCGTCGGCGCCTGCCGGTCCTGCCGGTCCTTCAGGTCCTGCGGGTCCCTCGGGTCCGGGTGCGCCGTCGGCGCCTGCGGGTCCTGCGGGTCCCTCGGGTCCGGGTGCGCCGTCGGCGCCTGCCGGTCCTGCCGGTCCCTCAGGTCCTGCGGGTCCTTCAGGTCCGGGTGCGCCGTCGGCGCCTGCCGGTCCTGCCGGTCCTTCAGGTCCTGCGGGTCCCTCGGGTCCGGGTGCGCCGTCGGCGCCTGCGGGTCCTGCGGGTCCCTCGGGTCCGGGTGCGCCGTCGGCGCCTGCGGGTCCTGCGGGTCCCTCGGGTCCGGGTGCGCCGTCGGCGCCTGCGGGTCCTGCGGGTCCCTCGGGTCCGGGTGCGCCGTCGGCGCCTGCGGGTCCTGCGGGTCCCTCGGGTCCGGGTGCGCCGTCGGCGCCTGCCGGTCCTGCCGGTCCCTCAGGTCCTGCGGGTCCTTCAGGTCCGGGTGCGCCGTCGGCGCCTGCCGGTCCTGCCGGTCCCTCAGGTCCTGCGGGTCCCTCGGGTCCGGGTGCGCCGTCGGCGCCTGCCGGTCCTGCCGGTCCCTCAGGTCCTGCGGGTCCTTCAGGTCCGGGTGCGCCGTCGGCGCCTGCCGGTCCTGCCGGTCC